>NZ_DXUU01000074.1 GCF_019417665.1 Ruminococcus sp. | reverse complement strand
CACCTTCTTCATCATAAGAGGTGATTTTTGCATAGTGAACTTTGTTCAGACCGAACTTTACCTTGTTTTTCTCCATTGCCATATAGATCAAACCTCCATCTCATAGAGCACTTCATACAATTCTTCCGAATCAATGAATAGTTCTGTTTTTGTGTAATAAATTTCATGCTGGGCAAGCACTGTCTCCACTTGTTCTTCCAATTCCGGCAGTTTTTTATCCGTGTACAATTCAATGTCCAGCTGTTTGCAACTGAAATATGCCACATTATCTGCAGAAAATGGATTCTCTCCAGGAGAGAGAAACAACAGAAAAGGCGATGCAGGACTTTCGCCCTCGGCGAAATGATGATAGGCAAAAGGTAGTCCTATCTCTTCCATCATTTCTGCGATTTGTTCGTAGGTCATGACAGCGCCTCCTCTATAAGTTTCTCAAAAAGCTGTACACCTTTTTCTTCCGCAGGAGCAATATGCGGTTTTCCGGATACCCGACCTCCGCCACGCTTGGCGTGCCCCTTTTCCAAAAGGTGTGCCAGCTGATACCTGTTTTTAGAATGAACAGTCATTTCAAGAGAATGGCTGTTTTCCTTTGTCTTTTTTGCAGTCCAGCTTTTTGAATACGCACCTGTTCTCTTTGGAGCGTTTGCAGATATTTCATCTTTTACAGATTTTGCAGTTTTTCTGACCGCCTTTTTCATTGACGTATCTGCAAGGTCTGCATATTCCGTCAGGCCTTTCATAATCTCGTCAGCCATTGCATCAACTGTAGCCATCGGAAGCACCTGCCTTTCGTATCTCACCCTCGATTTTCATGTAGTTGTTGTGGTCGTAAAGCGGAATCAGTCCTGTGACATTGTAGATGATGTTTCTGAAAAGAATATGGAAATTGGTGCTGTTGATATTCATCGTTGCAGGACTTTGACGAACCAGAAATTCCAGCTTCTGCACCTCTTTGGTAACTCCTGCATCTGTTGTTTCTGTTGTCGTCTTTACCGTAACTTTTGCCCATAATGAAAAGGTTTCTTCCCATTTTGTAATATGGTTGCCGATCTCGTCCACAACTGTTCTGTGTTCCAAAATGGTGATTCTCTGATTCAGAGTCCCGATTTCCATTACATCACGCCCTCTCGCTGTGCAAACAGAATTGAACGAAGATTCAGTGTAAGTTTATGATAATCAGGATTACTCCTGTTTTCATAAAGATACCCAAGTGCGAAAAGCATCGCAGTCCGCACAGTATCTTCATTTTCAGCAAATGCTGATTCGTCCATTCTGCCAACGTCCATTACAAGATTTTTCGCTGTAGAAAGAAGATTATGAATCAGACTATCGTCCTCTTCATAATCTACTCTCAGATAGGTTTTCGCCTCTTTCAGTGTAATCATAGCATCACGCTTTCTTGATGGTAAGTGTCTTGATTGCTTCCGGAAGAATCAGCTTGCCGTCCAGTCTCTGACTTGCAAGGAAACCAACCTGACCTGTCATAGCAAAGAGTTCATTCAGTCTCTTGAAAGAGCGTCCCTGTCTGTCGGCCACCCAGTAATAACTAAAGTCGCCGAATGCCATGCATTTGTTGCCTGACTTGATTTCCGGCACATAGCTGGATGTCTTGTAAGGACGATTCAGAATGGTATCCGGAACACCAGCCTGCACAGACGGACTCCAGATATAGTTTCCTGTGTTGTCCTTCAGTTTTCTGAGAGCCTTGACAGTGGAATCATTGAGCACCCACACTGCCTTCTTGCGGTACGGACTTCTGAGGGAGTAGAAAAGTTCCATCACATCATCAAATGTAATGCTTGTACCTGTGGTAGAAGTGCCGTCTTCCGCACCGCCTGTAGCATTAAAAATGCCGGTCGGTTTTCCCTTGCCGTCACCAACGAAGAAAGCCTCTTCTTCCTTTGCACCGATTCTTCTTGCAAACTCTTTTGCAATGTAGGACGGCAAATCAAATACAGAATCGTTAAGGAGTTCCTCAGAAATCTTGATCGCTGTTCCAAGCTTATATGCGGAAAGCGATGCCTGTCCGAAAGTATCATCAGAAAGAGAATACTGCTGTTCTTCGTCCATCCAGACAGCCTCGCCCTTGGAAGTCACAATCGGAATCTTGCGGTCGCCGTTGGAAGTTTTGATGACCGTTGCCATCTGGCGGAAAATGCTCTCTTCCTCCAACGCTTCCACCAATTTTCGTTCAAACTCATCTGGAACAAGATAGCCACCCTCTGCATCTGTGCCAATGTGCAAATCGTCATGTACATCGATCCAGTTGCGGTTTCTGATACTGTTCCAGAATGCCGTTTTGTAAGTGTCGCTTGCTGTACCTGTCTTTTCCGTTACATTTGGTGTGGCAGGCTTACCGAGAACAGGAGTGGAAGTTGCTTTGTTCATTTCAGCTTCAATTTCAGCTTGTCTTTCCAGACGCTGAATTTCCTTGCCAAGATCGACAATGGTCTGTTCCATTGCATCGTAAGTCTTGGAATCTTCCTCACTGAGAACACCATTTGCATTTCTCTTGCTGTCGAGAAAATCACGTGCTGTATCCCAAGCCTTCTTTCTCTTTTCTCTAAGTTCTTTAATCGTCATAGCCATAATCAATTCCTCCAATCAATATTTCAAAAGTGCCAGTCTTTTTTCAAGCTGGTCAATGGGTGTGCCAGTAACGGATTCTGCTGATGCAGATACTTTGGATAAGAATGCAGATAGATTCCTTGACTTTGAATAGGTCATTGCAGTCAGTGTATCTTCTTTTTCCTCTTCATCCGGTTCTTCCTCTTCAGGAACAACAGGCATTTTCTTCTCTGCAAAGAGAATCCCGTCCACAAAACCCATCTCATGAGCCTTTTTCGCATTGAGCCATGTTTCATCGGACATCAGTTTTGCAATCTTATTTCTGCTGAGATGGGATTTTGTTTCGTAGGCGTTGATGATTGATTCTTTGACTTCATCGAGCAAGATGATAGCCTTTTCCATATCCGCCTTATTTCCCATAGCACAAGTGCTGGGGTCGTGGATCATCATTAGGGCAGTCGGTGCAATCAAAGTTTCATCGCCTGCCATTGCCACAACAGACGCAGCGGAGGCAGCAATGCCATCAATTTTTACGGTAACCTTGCCTTTGTGATTTTTCAGCATAGAATAAATCTGACTTGCAGCGAACACATCGCCCCCTGGTGAGTTCAGCCAGACTGTCAGATTTCCGCTTACTTTTGAAAGTTCGTCACGGAAAAGGGCAGGTGTCACTTCGTAGAGTAGGAAAGTATCGCCTTGCTATGTTTCCATAGTAGGTTTATACAGACCCCTCACCGAACCGTGCTTACCCCTCTCGGAGTACACGGCTCTCCATTGTTATATAAAATAAAATCAACTCATTGATTATGAACTTTATGGTGGCAATTCCTGCATAACACCAATGTTTTTCGCCTTTTGGCTATCATTGCACGTTCCCAATCGTTTTTACCTTTCAGGTCTTTCACTTTATGAACGTGATGAATTTCATAGTATTCTGCATTTGTGTCCCCACACAGTTCGCAAACCTTTGCTTTTAAGCGTTCTTCAAGTGTATTTCTTGAATAGCCATATATTACGGCTGCGTTTGAGATATTGTCCGTACCATCTTTTGAGTCTTTGCAATCAGAGTATTTAGCAAAATAACAGCGTTTTTTACCGCTTTTAGTTTCGTATGGGATTCCCCATCCGCCTTTTCCGTCTTTAAACTTTGCTATTATCTTTGAAATCTTGGTATTATGTTTTGCCGCCAGTGTTTTCAGACAGCTATATTCCATTAGATAAGCAAAGTAACGCAATTGGCAGTAATTACTTGCTAAATTGTAATAATTGCAGATTCCTCTCAGCTCTGAATTGTATGTTGATATGATTTCAAGGTCTGACATATGTATCATATAGCTGCGATGAGTAGGAAACAGAGAGCCATCCTTTTTTTGAAAGATGACACCTTTATCGAACATGAAACGGTTGATTTTTTCCTTTAATGGAATTAAAAGTTCAACCTTATTATTCAATGTTCTCAATGAAACTCCGCCATTTTTGCTTTTAATTTTGGCATTTCTTCTTACACAGATGTCGTAACCTAAAAATCTTGCATGATTACTGCTGTGAGTTATCAGCGTTTTCTCATCACTGAGCTACATTTTAAGCACCTCGCTGATGTATTGTGACAGCTTCTTTTTTATTTCTATGCATTCTTTACGACTTCCATTTACTGATAGAATAAAATCATCAGCATAACGAATATATTGAATTTTTTTGTCTGTCTGTGATTTGCATGGAGTTTTAAGCTGAGCACTGCGGACTGCTTTCAAATTTTTAATTAGCTGTTTTTTTCGCTCATAATCCTGTGGGTCGCACTCTCTGATTGCTTTTCGTGCTTTTTCTGTCTGATATTTTGCTTTTCGGTATTCGGGAGTATACTTTTCTTTGCTCGGTTTATCAAATTCCTCTTTTAGATTTTCTACAAACTTATCCAGTTCATGCAGATAGATATTTGCCAGTATGGGAGAAATGATTCCTCCCTGCGGTGTACCGCTGTATGTCCTGTGATATATCCAGTCTTCAAGATAGCCTGCTTTCAGAAATTGTTGAATAAGCTGTATTAATCTTGCGTCTTTGATTTTTTTGTTCAGTATTCCTATCAGTACATCATGGTTAATATTGTCAAAACAGCCCTTGATGTCACCCTCTATGAACCATTTTGCACCTGTGAATTTCATACGCAGACTTTTTAAAGCAGTATGACAGCTCCTGTTTGGTCTGAAACCATGAGAACATTCATGAAATATAGGTTCATATACTGCTTCTAAAATCATGCGTACAGCTTCCTGTACAAGTTTGTCTGTAAATGTCGGAATACCAAGTGGACGCATTTTATCAGAATTCTTTTTTTGTATATATGTGCGTCTTACCGGCGTTGGATTAAATTTGCCGTTTTTCAGCTGTTCTGTGATTTTCTGTATTTTTCTTTCACTAAAGCTGTCGGCAGTGTCATCATTTACACCTTTTGTTGATGCACCATTATTTGCATACAGATTTCTGTATGCTTCAAACCATATATCCTCCCGCAATAAATATCTGAACAGACGTGTAAACACTTCATCTTTATTGTTCAATGAGTTTTTGCTTATTCTCGTCAAAATTTCGGTTGTTGGTTGCATTTCAGCCATTGAGGTTTTCCTCCCTAACTTTCTTCATTTTTGACCATAACAACTGTTTCCCTTCGCCATGCAGACGGTGTTACCGTCCTCGGACTACTATGGAAACTCCGTACCCTTGGGTCATATTCAGATTCTTAAATCATAGCTTTTCAGCATTGACCTTTAGGGTATCCTCGGTTAGTGTAAATAACTGGTTGCAGATTGTCGGATATGCTTTCGTTTCGTTTGCACAAGTTCTCTTGCACGTCATATGAATATTGAGGCAATAATTTATTGGAGATGATAATAAATCGCATTCATATTTAAGGTATCAGGCAAATTTCCTTAACCATTGGTTAACTGGGACTTGAAACTCACATTCAACAAATACAGTTTTATCCTCTTATCTGCTTAGCGTTGCGGTTCAGTCGTTCTTGATTGCCTTTAAGAAACTTACCGCTTCCCCAACGTGCTATGTTCCCGTATCAGCTTTCGCCTTTCGGTTAGTTGGGTCGCTTACAGAATTACCTATTCTGTGTGTTACCAATTTCACATTTACTTACACCCTATCCGAGCGCACATCGCCCCACCAGGTATCTTCAGAGATAGGACCGTTAAACAGAAGTTCCGTTTCTGATGTATCTTCATTTTGGATAAAGTTCCAGAATTTCTTCATTCGGTTTTTTCCTCCTTTTTTGGATTTGCAAATGCACCTGCATCAGCAAGTTTGGTGAAGCTGCCATTTACGAGATACAGGTTACCTCCATCTTCATCAGGAATCAAATTCATATCTTCCTTTTCACGGATGTCATTCGCCGACATCCAGCCGTTTTGTCTTGCAGTAGCATAGCCCTGCATTCTGGAAGCATAATCGCCACGCAGAAGTCCGTCTACATTGAACTTCACAAAATACTGCCCCTTTTCAGAATCAGAAAGAAGTGCTTTCTGCAAAGACTGCTCCCATCGAACGATCCAAGGGTCAAGACTGTATTTCACGAAATCAAGGGATAAATGTTCTACGTTACTGAATGTTGCATGGTCAAGGTCGCCGATCATATGGAGCGGTACACGGTACATTCTTGCAATTTCTTCAATCTGAAACTTTCGGGTTTCGAGAAACTGTGCTTCATTATTCGGAATTGCAATAGGTGTAAACTTCATGCCCTCCTCTAAAACTGCGACCTTGTGGGCATTTCTTCCGCCATAGGCTCTCTGCCACGCATCACGCACACGTTCCGGATTTTTGATTACTCCGGGGTGTTCTAACACGCCACTTGGTGAAGCACCATTTCCGAAAAACGACGCACCATATTCCTCGCAGGCAATAGAAATGCCGATTGCGTTCTTCGCAAGAGCAATCGGTGAATATCCCACCAAACCGTCATACCCAAGTCCTGGAATATGCAGCACATCTTCTGCCTGCAGGACAATATCGCCCTGCTGTTTCAGATTTGGATTGGCTTCATCGTAGCGGCTGTAGATGTAGACCAGATGGTTTCTCTGATCACGGTCTACTCTGACCTTATCCGGCATCAGCGGATACAGTCCCAATACATCACCTCTGCCATTTCGGATAATCTGTGCATAGGCATTGCCGTAAATCAGCAGATGGGACATTAATGTTTCCCTGAAAACAAAAGATGTCATTTCTGGATTTGGCTGATCATGCAGCAAAAAATAGAGCGGATGCCGTGGCACTCGCTCTTTTCCGCTATCGTTGTATTTGTACACATGAAGCGGCAGCTGTGCAATCGCTTCTGACAGCACACGCACACAGGCATAAACCGCAATATGTTGTAATGCTGTTCTGTCGGTGACTCTTTTTCCTGCATTGCTTCTGCCGAAAAAATATGTGTAGGACGGACTGTCATAACTGTTTTGAGGCTTATCTCTGGACTTGAATAGTCCGCTGAAAATTCCCATGAAAATCAATTCCTTTCAGAGGGTTGTTTTTTTGGTGTGGATGTGGTATACTTAAATATGAAATCGAGTAAATTTTTCGATTAAGTCATATAGCTTAGGAGTAAGATAAATGTGTTTTGAAGATGAATTCATGAATAAGCAGTCGGAAATTATTTCTTTGTACAAAGAAGCAGCAAGTGCTAAATCGGAACTACTATACGTATACATTTATAATGATGATTCCCAGTCTTTAATTGCAAGTGCATACCGTGTTGATGAAAAAGTAGTTGGCAATGTAAAAGCGGGTGTATCCGACGAAATCGATAATAAGATCTATAATATTATAACAGAAGAAATAATGCCGGAATTGAATGAAATTTGCCAAAGATACAATAGAGAGATACCTGTTGTATTTAAATATACATACAACTTAAAAACAGGTTCTTTTGATTCTGAGTATTTGTATACTAAAGATGTTGCTGAAGATTATGAATGTGGTACTGAAGCTTTTAAATGGATTAAATCGAGATAATTAAAACACCAACATCTCCCTTGAATCGTAAACAGACTCATCAGAAACACATCCACAGCGGATTGCACGGTCAAGAGCCATAATCATGGCAACCGCACCGTCAATCTTCTCTGTGGATTTTTCTTTATCCGGCTTGATGTTTCCGGCAGGGTCACGGCGAATGAAAATGTTATCCATCATCCAACGGAGGACAGGGTGACCGTTGTGGGCAAGAGTCTGTTCCAGAGTCAGTTTCATCAATTCCTTGGTAGGCGGTGACATATCTTTATATCCTTGTCCGAACTGCACCATCGTAAAACCCAACCCCTCAAGATTCTGCGACATCTGCACACAACCCCATCTATCAAAAGCTATCTCTTTGATGTGGAATTTCTGCCCCAGTTCATCAATGAAGTTTTCGATAAAACCATAGTGGACAACATTGCCCTCCGTAGTTTTCAGATAACCCTGCCGTTCCCATACATCGTAGGGAACGTGGTCACGGCGAACTCTTAAAGGCAATGTTTCTTCCGGCAGCCAAAAGTAAGGCAAAATGTAATAATGCTCATCTTCATCTGTTGGCGGAAACACCAAAACAAATGCTGTAATATCCGTTGTAGAGGAAAGGTCAAGTCCACCGTAGCAGATTCTTCCTTCGAGTTCGGATTCATCAAAAGCGACCTTGCATTTGTCCCATTTCTCCATCGGCATCCAACGTACCGCCTGTTTTACCCATTGATTCAAACGCAGTTGTCGAAAAGCATTTTCTTCAC
>NZ_DXUU01000073.1 GCF_019417665.1 Ruminococcus sp. | reverse complement strand
AAAAAATCTGACTGCGCAATCTGCGCACGCCCAGATACTGAACAGACTCTAAGATGTTCAGATTCGATGAGACTGCTGAAACCAAAAATCTGTTTCGGCACTCTGATCGAATCCGAAAAAGTGCGGATTCAATCAGACTTGTTGTGGAGAGAATACAGAATCAAAATGTCATTTGTATTGTTCTTTCTATAATGGATACAAATGAAGTCATTGAAATGTTGCAAAAAGCAGATTGTACAAAAATATTTCTCTGTTTTGCACAAAAAATGGAACTGATTTTTCTACAAATTATGGAACTTTAAAATTCTCTCTCTGTACTGTTATCTCGTTTTGTTATCTTTTTCTTTTGTTGTTCTTAATTGGCTGTGCTGTGTGGGTACGTTAGGGTCTTTCTGCACTGACACTGGATGCCTGTTCGGTTGCACTGCCTGCATAGAACGTGGCGACGGTCAGCAGACGATAAGTGCCGCTGGCGAGACCGGTTTTTGTTTTGGTCACAGTGCCGCTGTTTCCGCTGACGGTGGTGTTCCAATGGGTCACATTGGACCATCCGCCGGTAGAAGTCTTTTTCTGTAAATTCTGGTTGACATAGATCTTTGTCACAGAAGATGTTCCCTTCACAATACTGGTGCAGGTCGCCGTAGATCCGGAAATAGACAGATCTGACCTGCATGTGAGACAATAAGTACTGTATGGTACTGCTTCAGACGGAGTCTGCGCTGATACGCCGAACATGTTGCCGAGGCATACGACCGACAGGATGGCCGTCAGTAAAACTGCTAAAATACGTTTCCGCATAATTCTCACCTCCTTTCGCTGGCGTTGCTGCCCGATTGCCGGGTCAGTCTGCCTTTTGTATGGATTCTGCGATGTGGATCAGGGGATCCTTTCCGATGTTGGCAGACAGAGTGAATATGTAGCCGTCATTTTCCCAGATCAGATTGTCATATTTCTGGTTCGTGTAGAAGTAGATCGCCTTTTGTCCATCGCCGAATTCGATCTCAATGGGGTTAGAATCCTCCGTATTTATGCCGAAACTTTCGCCCAAAGTGCTCTGATCAAAATAGATGTCGTGTTTGTTGTCGTCTGAATAAATTACAGTGCAAAAATGATCACTGGTGTACTGGTCGTCGATCTCAAATCCCGGCAGGTCGCATGTGATGACATAAGTATCTTCAATGGTTTCGGGATAGGTTCCCTTTTGGGCAGGAGCAATCGATTCAAACGTGGAGAGAGCATCGGAATAGGTAATGTGGAAGCGAGAAAAGGGAGAATCGTCCGAGCTGACTGCCATGGTGCAGCCGATGCCCAGGGCTGCGATGACGGCGGCAATGCTCATAGTTCGGTGCACACGTGCCTTTTGAGCGCAGTTTTGGTGGGCGCGGGTATATGCCGGCAAACCGGCGAAAAAATCTGCCATGCGTGTTTCGTGGCGCTGCGAAAAAATATGGGGTGTCTGTGGCATTACACATACGGCACTGTTGGAATATTCCTCTGTCAGTGCCTTAGAAATTGTCTCGTTCCATACACTGTTGTTCATTCTTCTCTCTCCTTCAGTTTTTCCAGAAGCAGCTTTTTGGCACGTTCTGTGCGTTTGTAGACAGTATTCGCAGAGATACCTAACAATCTGGATGCTTCTTTTGGCGTGTAGCCTTCCAGATAGCGCAGATACAGGATATCTTTGTAGATCTCCGGCAGCGTGCGTATTAGTTCTATCAACTGCTTCTGGTCAGATGCTTCAAATACATCTGTGTTTATCATTGAAATGCGTCGTTCCTGCCGAAGCTGATCTGCTTGTGCGGCACGGCGTCGGTTGGTGTGATACATGGTGATCGCCGTGTTTCGAACCAGTACGAGAAAATATGCCGCTCGTTTTTCATCGGGAATTGCAGCGATTTCCGAAAAGTTCTGGGAGATTCGATAAAACGCTTCTTCCACAGCGTCCTCTGCATCGGCTTCGTTTTGCAGGATCTGGTGGGCGGCATAGTACATCTGCTGTTTATATTGATCGTACCATTGCTCCAAGGTGCTCCGCATCTGTAATTGTGTTTGTGTTTCGTCTTCGCTTCGTCGTCTGGAATGAGCCAGCGAAAGCACGACAGTCACCTCCTCGCAACAATACCATGATAATTATATAACTAATGAGCCTGCGGATTTCTGACAAGAAACCTGAAATTTCGTCAAAAAATCTGCGCCTTGCACAAAATTCAAACCTATAATTTAGTGGAACATGTACAAAAATAGCTGCCGCAAAAAAACATTCTGCCTCCGATCGAGGCCCTCCAGTCTGCAACAGCTTTTGATTTTAGGGTTATTCTTTTCGAGAGTGTGTTTGTATAAAACGAATATGCGGATTTATGTGAGCACACTTGAAATGGTTATTCACTCTCGTCCACTGCCACTGTAATGTGTTCGACGTTGACTTCATTTTCGAAATATATGTTCTCCCGAATGACCACAGCCTGCCGGTACGTGAGTTCGTATCGGTTTTCAAACAGCGTCATATCATAGGAGACCAGACCCTCCAGAGGATCGCAGACAATCACAGTATTGGCATTCAGGTCATAACCGCAGAGCAGGACACAGTGTTCATTGACGAGAAATACGGCATCATCCCCATCCGGCGTTGTCCAGTAGTATCGCTCTTCCACATTGTCGGTCATGTTGATGGTTGCCCAGACGATCACCGGCGTGCCATTTGCCACTTCTGCGAGGAGCGTTTTCAGAGAACAGCCTGTGAGATTCTGGACAGTTTCTGTGCCTTTCTGAGTGGCGATGTAATTTTCTGCTGTTTCCACAATGACCGGCGCATAGCACCCCCAGGCAGTGGGGTCATGAGGAGAACCCACAAATGCTTCGCCAAAAGTGGTCAGATGTGGCTCAGAGCGGATCAGATATTCATCTGCCATGGTCAGTTTGTCCACGGCATAGCCGGCATAGTTCAGCGCCATGGTGAGAGAAGTGATCTCGCAGCCTGTGGGAAGTTCCGGATTTTGCAGCACGGGCGTGACGTTTAGCTGACAACTGTCCACGGACAGTTTTGCTGGTTCTTCCGGAAGAGTCGCCTCTGTTGCCATGGGGATCGTTCCACGATACAGCACCCCAGGGGCAGTCGTTACATCTGTAGAGGCTGTAGTTGTAACAACGTTCTCTTTTGCAACGGGAATTTTCTCTGCATTTCTTTTCTGAAAATGTGAAACACACCGGGAAACGGAAAAGCAGATCCCTGCGATCAGCAGGATGAGAATCAGCAGTCCTATGCGCCGCCGTCTGCCTAGTTGTTTTTTTGTCACCTTTGCCATAATGTTATCCTCTGCTTTTTCAATTAGGAATTAGGAGTTAGGAATGGCGGTATTCGCTTTGCTCATGAATAAAAATGTGGAAATATGAAAGAAATTTATTGAAATCCATCGTCGAAGGCGATACCATCATTTCTAATTCCTAACTCCTCATTCCTCATTCAAATGATATATTAGTTTTCCGCTTCGTTTTTTCGGGACAGCGTGATGCGCCGGCGGAAATCGGATTCCCCTTTTTCGATCACCTGGCGGGATAGCTGATAAATATCTGTGGATTGGGATTCCAGTGCCGCACAGCGTCCTGCTTCCCGGCTGGTATGCGCCAGTTCTGCCAGAGAGTGGGAGAAGGGGAGGAGCCGTTTTTGTTTGGAATCCCGGAGGATCTCCCGTCCCTTGTCGTTGAAGGCGAGAATCCTGCCATAGGGCGGATACTGCTGCATGTCTGCTGTGCGGATGTCCAGGAGAATGTGCAGCAGGATTCGGCGCAGACGTGCCATGGGATAGCGTTTTGTCTGGATGCTTTGCAGCAGTTCTTCCAGAGAGGACGCACGCTTTGCCTTATAAAGCCGATGTTCCAATCCCTGACCGACCTCAGCAATGCTGCGCAGCTCATCCGGATCTGTGGTGCGCAGCTTGTACAGAATGAGCCGTTCCAGGTTCTGCATGGAGCCGGTGTGTCCTGCGAGGCTTGCATCCCGGAGGGCATGCCAGGCATAGGACGGCATCATGCGCCGGCAATCGCCGCCTTCGGAGAAGAATTGCCGGATATAGGTGGCGCTTGCAGTGCCGTCTGCGGCAGGCTGGGCACTGTTGTGTCCAGCGCCTTTCCGTTGGATCGTCACCGGGCGCAGGGGACTGTGCATTTCTTCTATGGCGTTGAGATAGGCAATCGCAAGGGTGTTGTTGGGATGGCGCAGGACATCCGCCGTCTCCTGTCCGTAAAGCTGTGCCACCATCTGGGAGAGTACCTCCGGGTAGGAATAGCCGGAGCGCAGGAAATCATCCATGACATCGGCATATTCTGTCTTGCAGACACGACATGCCTGCGCCGCCTGGGACAAGAATCGAATATCGCCGCATTCGCTGCCGAAAGAAATTTCCTGGACATTGCCCAATGCCGTCAGGATCGCCACGCCGCCCATGGCGAAATTTTCCGCCGGTGCCAGGGCATAGGGCACGGGCAGTTCCAGCACCAGATCCACGCCGCCCTGGATCGCCAGCTTGGCACGGGTGAATTTGTCCAGGATGGCGGCATCGCCTCGCTGGACAAAATTGCCGCTCATGACGGCAACGATGCCCTCTGCGCCGGACTGCCGCACTTGTTCCAAATGGTAAAGGTGTCCGTTGTGCAAAGGGTTGTATTCGCAGATAATACCGCTGATTTTCATGTAGAATCCTCCAGAATACGTGCAGAAAACGAAAAATTTACAGCCTTTTTCAGGGGAATTTCTGTAAACCCCTTGCATTTTCTGCAAAAAAGCTTATAATAATATATGGATGGACACAGGTGAGACAGTGTCCACAATAAATAATGAAACGGTGCGGGACGCTGTGACGTACCGTAAGGAAAAGGAGAAGAAACCCCTATGATTATTCTTGTTGTCAATGCAGGAAGCTCTTCTTTGAAGTATCAGCTCATCGACATGAAGGATGAGTCTGTCATCGCAAAGGGCAACTGCGATCGTATCGGCATTGATGGTCACTTGAGCCACAAGACAGCTGCTGGTGTAACGGTGGAAGAGGACTGTGCGTTCCCCACCCACGCTGAGGCGTTTGAACGTTTGGTACAGGCACTGACTACCGGCGAGGGTGCTGTGATCTCTAGCATGGATGAGATCTCCGCAGTTGGCCACCGTGTGGTACAGGGCGCAGAAGTGTTCACAGAGACTACCATGGTAACCGATGAGGTCATTCAAAAGATCGACGATCTGCGTGAGCTGGCTCCTGTACATAACCACGGTCATGCACTGGCACTGTGGGCATGCCGTAAGATTCTGCCCGATGTACCTCAGGTCGTTGTCTTTGATACTGCATTCCACCAGACCATTCCCCAGAAAGCATTTATGTACGGTTTCCCCTATGAGGACTATGAGCAGTACCATGTTCGCAAGTACGGTTTCCACGGTACATCTCACCGGTTTGTCACAGCAAAGCTGGCAGAGGTCATGGGAAAAGATCTGAAGGATCTGAAGGTGGTTTCCTGCCATCTGGGCAACGGTTCTTCCATCACTGCAGTACAAAACGGGAAATCCATGGACACAACGATGGGCTTCACACCCCTGGACGGTGTACTCATGGGCACACGCTGCGGTGCAGTAGATCCGTCTGCGGTAACTTATGTTGCCGGAAAGCACGGTTTTGACGTTTCCGAAATGGATAATTATATGAACAAGAAGTCTGGTATGCTGGGCGTTTCCGGAAAGTCCTCTGACTTCCGTGACATTACCGCTGCTTCTGAGGCAGGGGATAAGCGTGCCATTCTGGCAAAGGATATGCTGGTCTATGATATCAAGAAGGATATCGGTGCATATGCCGCAGCCATGAATGGCCTGGACGCTGTGATCTTCACCGGCGGCATCGGCGAAAATGCACCCAACTGCCGGGAAGAGGTCTGTGAGAATATGGAATTCTTAGGCATCAAGATCGACAAGGAAGCCAACGACTTCAAGGGTCAGCTCAGAAAGATCTCCACACCGGATTCCCAGGTAGAGGTATGGGTCATCCCCACCAACGAGGAACTCCTCATCGCACGTGACACTCTGGCAATGATCCAGAAGTAAGTCAATTTTGTGTAACCCATGTTCAAAGGCGAAGCCAGACAAAGCGGCTTCGCTTTTTTGCTATGGATGAAAACACGGCGGCAGTAAGCCGCAGCCATGAAAATACATTGAAAGGACTTGATCTTATGACTACTCCTGAAACCACGCCTACTTTTATGGAACAGGCACTTGCCGTCAGGGAGAATGCCTATGCACCCTATTCAGGGTTTCAGGTAGGTGCTGTGCTGGCAGCCGCAGACGGCAGGCTGTTTTATGGATGCAATGTGGAAAATGCGTCCTATTCCATGACGATTTGTGCCGAACGCAATGCCATTTTTGCAGCAATTGCCGCCGGTGTCCGGGAATTCCATAAAATCGCCATTGTCGGCGGCAAAACTGCAGAAGAAGCCCGGAAGAAGCCCTGTTTGCCCTGCGGTGCCTGTTTGCAGGTACTTGCGGAATTTTGTCCGCCTACCTTTCCCATATTACTGGCAGACGGTGTGCATCTGCTGGGAGAACTGTTGCCGGCACAGTTTCAGTTAGATTGAGGCTTTTCCTTGTCTGCCGGGCGATAGGACGTGCCGTCAGGACGGATCACCACGGTGTTGTCCAGCTGCCCCCGAAGATTTCCCACTACTGCCTGGCGGTATTCCAGACGCAGTGCATTCTGTTCCTCTTTTTCTTCCGGCGTCAGCCCTTCGGTACGGGACTTTCGTGCCAGTTCGTTGATGCGTGCCAATTTTGCAGGATCCATGCAGATTCCTCCGTCGTAAACTTTTTTATATTGTGCCGACTTTGTCAAACTATGTGCTTTTTTGTCAGTACAATCCATTTTGTAGTATAGCATAAAAATGGGGAAAATGCAAGAGGAATTTTGCTTGATTACAGGGTATTTCAACGAGTAAACAAACCATTACTTTTTCTAAGTCTTTCACTTGACACAAGGGAGCAAAGGGACAACCTAAGGGGAGCGGGGAAAAAGAAAACCGTAGCAAAAGTGCGGATTTTCCTCGCTCCCCTCACGGTTTTCCCTCTGCACTCTCTTTCCCTTCACCCCTCACCCCTTTTCCGCACTTTTGGTAGAGATGGTCTCATTCGTAAAAATCGCTTATTGTCGTGTCTTGATCACAAAGCTTTCTTATTTTGTATGATGTATAAAAAATAATCATTTAAAAGCTCTTTGCTTGATTAAAATGATGTTCTAAACTCAAGGAGGAATTGCATATGATGAAAACAGCGTTAGTTACTGGGGCGTCCCGTGGTATCGGGGTGGCAATTGTGCGGGGACTGACAGCTGACGGCTATCGGGTCGCCGGAACATATCACCGCAGCGGCGAGGCAATGCAGGCATTGGCGGCGGAATGCGGTGTGATTCCCATTCGGGCAGATCTCTCTGACCCGGCACAGCTGCCGCAGCTGGCGCAGACTGTTCTGGAACAGCTGGGACAGGTGGACGTGCTGGTGAACAATGCGGCTTGCTCTTATATTGATCTGTTTCAGTGTATGCTGCCGGAACAGGTGCGGGAACTGTATGCGGTGAATCTCACAGCAGTGGTAGAACTGAGCCGGCTGCTGCTGCCGTCTATGCTGTCCCGGCATAGGGGATGTATTGTGAACATTTCCTCTATGTGGGGAGAGACGGGAGCATCCTGTGAGGTGGATTATTCTGTGACAAAGGGAGCGGTGTTGGCGTTTACCCGTGCCCTGGCAAAAGAAGTAGGGTCGTCCGGCATCCGGGTGAATACAGTCTCTCCAGGGACGATCCTGACGGATATGACCGCCCATCTGGATGCCCAGACGCTGGACGAACTGGCGGAGGAGACGCCCCTGGGCAGGCTTGGCACGCCGGAAGATGTGGCAGCGGCAGTGCGGTTTCTGGTATCTGACCAGGCGGCATATATCACCGGACAGGACTTGCCGGTAAACGGTGGGTTCCTCTGCTGATGCTAACGCATAGCACTAATACTGAACAAAGTTTATCGCCGCAGGCGGCAATGAAGTTTTTTGATCCAGCAATTTTTCAAAAATGCTGGCAGAGTCCAGGGACAGCGTCCCTGGTCGCCGCCGCAGCGGCGAAACACCCTGGCGCATCCTCTGCGCCACGGAGAGGGTGGTGAGGGATTTATTTCATATTTTCAATACATTTCAGACATACGCAAATCGTACAATAATGGCGATATTGCGTTATTTTTTCATTTTGACATTCGTCAGCTTACGCACTGTGTACAGTATATTGGGGTCAGTTTTGGGGTCAAAATAAAGGTTCATCCAAAAAGTTGTCTACAAGAAGTAAGGAAGAATAATCTTAGCTTTAAG
>NZ_DXUU01000072.1 GCF_019417665.1 Ruminococcus sp. | reverse complement strand
GTATGTCCTTTACAACTGATATTCCGAAATTTTGGTCTGGCAATCAGGGAGCAACACTGAATATTAGCAATGGTTATTTGGAAGTTTCCAATAACTTAGTATTTCGTACCGCTTCTCCAGATGGTTGGGGTGGAAATGCCGGACAAAATATGCGGCTGAATGGCGGTACCGTGATTATCGGTGGCGACTTTAATTTTGGCCAGGCAAATTGCTATGACACCATTTGGATGACAAACAGTGCAGATTGGCTCGAAGTATATGGAAACTGGAATTATATCACATTGACCGATATGGAAGGAAAATGGACAGCAGGTAATATCTGTTTCTTTGGACCAATCTGGGAAGTCAATGAAGCTTCTGGGCCGAAATCGATCTATTCTTCCGGTTCACAAGTCATTCATTTTGGTTATGAAGGCGGCAAACAGACCGTTCTTTGGGACAACTGTGAAACATATATCAATAATGAAGATGGTTCTCTGAATACAGAAAGAACATTCAATTTTGATGGCGGTATTGACTTCATATATGATTTTACTGCTGAAAATTACTGGTTCCGTCCGTGGTGGAGACCTTATGATGAACCGGACTATACCCTTTACCGTAAAGGTTGGGAAATGGGTGATGGTGTGCATCCTGCCACTGGCAATTATACCAAAACATTTGTTGATTTGGCAGTAAAATCTCCGGGTATGGATGCAGACTTTGTCAGAACTTATAATTCGACCAATACAGAAGAAGGATCTTTCGGTATTGGCTGGGATTTTAATTTGGATGTCAGCAAGATAATTCAACCAGCAGAAAACTATTATCAAGTTGTGCTTCCCAATGGTTCAAATACCACATTTAAACAAAACGGTACAAAGTTCGAATGTGAAAATGCACATAGTACGATGGAAAAGAATTCAAGTGGCTATGTTGTCACGCTCAATGATCAAACAAAGTACTATTTTAACAATAAGTTAGAAATGTATCGGATGGAAGATCCACACGGAGATACAATTGAAATTAGTGCAATTGATGGAAATCATGTTCGTACTGTAACGGATTCTACAGGACGACAGTATAAAATTACCTATACTTCTAATGATGCACACAAACGAATTACGAAAATTGAAGATCCGACTTCTGGAAGAATTGTGGAATATACATACGATAACAATAATCAGTTGGCTTCAGCAAAAAGTATATTGGGTGCTGTAGAGAGTTATTCTTATGATGATAAGAAGCACTTGAATAAAATCACCAATTGCTATGATGAAGTTACAGAAGAGATGGTTTATTATTCAGATGGTCGTGTGGATTACCTGACAAATTCTTCTGGTTTGAAGCAGGTATATCAATATGATAAGGCAAAGAAACAAACTTCTATCAAAGAATATGATAACGGAAAATATGTAAAGGAAACCAAGTGTGATTATGATGAAAAGCTGGCAGTAAAGACAAACATTGTTTATACAGACGGTCAGACTTTTGAAATCGAAAAGGCAACCTATACAAAGGATTCTGACGGAAAAAATAAATATGATGAAATTGGTGAATATGCAGATGAAAATGGGAATATCACCAAAAACACATATGATAAAAATGGTAATCTAACAGATGTAATTAATCCAGATGGATCTAAAACATATTCTCGATACAATAGTAAAAATTACATGACTGTTTCTGTTGATGAATGCAATAATGTTACATTAAAGGAATATGATGATACTGGTGTTATGGTGATAAGAGAAGCACAGAGTATTCATCCTTATAGTGATGTATCTGCATTCCTTTCGGATAAATTTAATGTGAAAGATTATCTGAATAATCATGCAAGTGAATTTGCAATCACAACCTATGAATATTGTACAGCCGGAGAACAGCACATTATTCATGGCTTGATTAGGCGATTAATAGATCCGGAAGGTAATGTAACAGAGTATGTGTACAATGCAGATGGCACAGTAAAACAGGAATGGAAATATGCTGCTGGTCAATCTAAGCAAGATGGTGGCTGTACATCATATGAATATAATGATATGTTCCTGATTAGCAAAACCACTTCTCCTGGTGGGAATGTGACGGAAACCACTTACGATAAGATGGAAAATGTCATTTGCCAAAAGGAATATGGAAAAGGTAGTTCACCAGCTGTTACTAGAACGCAGTATGATTTGCTTGGACGTGCTATTAAAGAAGTTTCACCGAATGCGTACGATGCAGCATTGGATAATGGAAACGAATATGATAGTGGCAATGCAAAAACAAACTATGCCTCTCATACTTACTATCCAAGCGGTCTTGTAAAGACAGATACCGATGCTGTTGGCAATGTTACATCTTATGAGTATGATGCATATGGGAATTTAACTGTTACGACACACCCCAATGATAGCCAAAGTATTGCAGTTTATGATGGATTGGGACGAGAAATCAAAACTTATTTCAAAGATCATAAATATTCTTCGGATAAGTTGATTTTGACAACTACCTCATATGCTTTGCAAAAAAATTATGCCTTTAAAACATTTAATGGTGTAGAAAAGGCAGCAACTGATTCTGCTCATAATGGTCTTTTAACAACAAAAACACAATATATAACAGCGAAAAAGCAGGTTATTTCTACTACGCTTACAGATTATCGTGGAAATACAGTACAAGAAAAAGTAAACGATAAAGTTAAGCGTACAAACACATATTATGCAAATGGAAATCTTGGCAGTGAAACAGATGCTAAGGGCAATGTTACAAAATATGCTTATGATACGCTGAACAAGCAAACAGCAAAATATACTCCTTTTACCAAAGAGTCTAATGGTACAATTGAGTATAGCATTACTAAAAATGGTTATGACAAAAATGGGAACGTAATTTCCGGAGAAACAACTATTCAAAAACAAGGGTCTGGAAAAGAAGCATGGAGCAAGGTTACATATGCTTACGATTATCTTGGAAATATTACACAAACTGTTCTGTATGGCGATGGCGATACCAAGAACTATACACAATATTTCTATGATAAAGATGGCCTTCGCACTAAAATGTATACTGGTATGTCATCTGAAAATGATACAGACCGATTAGAAACACTGTATGAATATGATGATCACAGTAATCTTGTTCGTACCATTGAACGTTCCAACAATACGGAAACCTACAATTCTGGGACACTTACCTACGACTTAAATAAGAATGTTATACAGTCTATCGATTCTAATGGAAATAGGACGACAAAAACGTATGATGCCTTAAACCGTATTTTAACATCCGATACTGTTTGTGATGATACGAGCAAAAATGTATCCCAGAAAATTTCCTATGACAAAATGGGTCAAACGATTCAAGTTGTTCAAAATGGGAAAACAACAGATTTTATCTATGATGCCCTTGGCCGTTTAACAGAAGAACATAGTCCGGATTGCTTTAAGGGATATTATTATGTAGGCAGTACAGAAAATAAGGAAAAACTGCTGTTAGGTCAGTCAAATCTCTTAATTTACGGTACGACAGAATATGAGTATGATGACGAGATGCGGCTCTCTAAGGTTTCAGATACCGGAAAAGACTCTGTATCTTATACCTATGATGAAAATGGCAATAAGGCTTCTGCAATTTACGGAAACGGGACAAAAACAGAATATTCTTACAATCTTTCTAATCATGTAACTTCGCTTGTAAATAAGAAATCTAATGAGATTATTTCTCAATATGATTATACTTATTACTTAGACGGATCTGATGCTTGCAAAACCCGTACAGAAAGTGGTATAATAGAAACGACGTCATATGATTACGACAGAATGGGACGATTGGTTTCCGAATCGGAGGTTAACGGAAACATCAGCAACAACATCTCGTATGAATATGATGATTACAGTAATCGTTCTCAGATGACAGTAAGCGGTGAAGAGGACTACATCACTACTTACAATTATTCTTCAAACGGACATTATACTGGCTTACTTCAGAAAGAAAGTAAGAAAACAGGCGATGTAGTACGGAATACCGTATACACCTACGATGCAAACGGAAATCAGCTGACTAAGAATGATCCGGATGATGGTTTACAGACAAATACTTACGATGGCTTAAATGAACTGATTGGTGTACAGAACGGCGAAATGACTGCTTCCTACACATATGGTTATGATGGCCTCAGAAGAACCAAAACTGTAAACGGGGAAACCACCACACATGTCTATGACGGGCAAGAATTGATGGTGGACATCGGGAAATCTGTATATGAAGCAGATGTCTATGTTCGAGGAACAGGTTTGATTTCCAGCCGTGCGTTCTATAACGGTATGACCAGTGATGTGACATACTATCTTCAGAATGCACACGGTGATGTTGTCAACCTGACCAGCGAAACCGGAGATAAGACGAAAACCTATCGGTATGATGCGTTTGGCGTAGAAAAGAATTCGGATGAGAACGATGAAAACCCCTTCCGGTTCAGCGGAGAGTATTTCGACAAAGAAACTGGAACCATTTATCTTCGTGCAAGATATTACGATCCTGAAATTGGACGATTCATTTCAAGAGATACTGTAACCGGTACTGCAAATGATCCGCTCAGCTTGAATTTGTACACATATTGCAGAAACAATCCGATTCCTTTGAATGATCCAGACGGACATTTCTGGGGTCTTGTTGCAAAAGCTGCAATTGGTGCTGTGATCAATGTAGCGGTTACCGCAGTGTGCGATTATCTGGATGATGGTGAGTTCAATAGCGGAGCTGGAGAATATCTGTCAGCAGCGGCAACAGGAGCCTTATCGGCGGTAATTTCTCCTGCAAAGTGTGCAGAAAACGTTGCAAAACGCATGGTGAAGAGCGGCTTAAAAGAAGCGGCGATCGGTGCAGTTGGCGATGGAATCAAGCAGCTTGCAGATGGAGAATTTGACCCGAAGGAAATGGCAATCAATGCCGGAAAGAACTTCGTCAGCGGAGCATTAAACGGCAAGTTCAATGCAAGCTGTTTTGCTGCTGGTACGATGATCGAAACAGCGGATGGTGACCGTCCGATCGAAGAAATTCAGATTGGAGATCTGGTTCTTTCTGCAAATCCGGAAACGGGAGAAATTGCGTACAAGTCTGTTGTCAATACCTATGTTCATGTAACAGATACGGTACTCTATCTGACGATTGATGAAGAAATCATCGAAACGACAGAAGACCATCCGTTCTGGGTAGAGGGACAGGGTTGGACAAGTGCAAAGTTGTTGCAGCCCGGCGATGTGGTTCGGCTGAAGGATGGTTCTACACAATGCGTAGATGACATTGAAATTGTAGAACTGCCGGAAGGCGAGTATGTTGCAGTTTACAACTTCGAAGTCGCTGATTTCCATACTTACTTTGTTTCTGATTATGATGTTCTGGTTCATAATGATTGTAAAGATGATGCAATCAAGGAAATTGACCCAAGAAAAATCAATTATTCACAAAGAACAATAAATTCATCTTTCGATACACCTAATGGAAAAAGGCCTATACAAAAAATAATATCGAAAGGTTCAGAACAAGTAGGCAATTTTAAGCCTATTAATGTAATAAATGTTAAGGGTCAATATGTTGTACGAGACGGCAATAGTCGACTATACATTGCACAGAAGACAAAAGCCAAAAAAATAAAAGTTCATATTGAAACTGATATTGATGCATTTAGAGATTTGAACAAAAGATTAAAATCTAATGGACTCCCCAAAACAGGAACTAAAAAATATCCGAAAGAAAAGTAAGGTGTATCTCTTTGGAATATTTTGATATTACTGTAAAAGATGTTTACTCTGCTTTAATTAAAATAAATTCCTGGGAAAGTTGGGAACTATTTGAAAAACGATATTTTAATGAGGAATATTGGAAAGAAAAGGATTTATCCATGCTCTTAAAAGAGGAAAATATAAAACCTGTATATGCCAATGGAATTGAATGGAAGCATGTCATAACTCCGTATATTTTGCCTAAAAAATATGAATGTATTTATGAATTTTGCTTTCAGTATGCAGTAAAAAAAATAGATTATATAACATATATCAATAATGTTGAAGAAAATGGGCGATGGTGTGTTTTTTGTAAAAGATATGCGAAAGTGAACAATATATTAAAGTGCCCATTCTGCAATCATTATCTACTACTATTTCCATTAAATGAAAAATAATTTCCAACCAATAGTGGCAACTTCATAATATGCAATAATGGCAATCAATGCCGGAAAGAACTTTGTAAGCGGAGCATTAAACGGCAAGTTCAATGCAAGCTGTTTTGCTGCTGGTACGATGATCGAAACAGCGGATGGTGACCGTCCGATCGAAGAAATTCAGATTGGAGATCTGGTTCTTTCTGCAAATCCGGAAACGGGAGAAATTGCGTACAAGTCTGTTGTCAATACCTATGTTCATGTAACAGATACGGTACTCTATCTGACGATTGATGAAGAAATCATCGAAACGACAGAAGACCATCCGTTCTGGGTAGAGGGACAGGGTTGGACAAGTGCAAAGTTGTTGCAGCCCGGCGATGTGGTTCGGCTGAAGGATGGTTCTACACAATGCGTAGATGACATTGAAATTGTAGAACTGCCGGAAGGCGAGTATGTTGCAGTTTACAACTTCGAAGTCGCTGATTTCCATACTTACTTTGTTTCTGATTATGATGTTCTGGTTCATAATAATTGTTCTGACCACGCTAAAGTGTTAAGAGCTAATATGGCGAAAGAAGGAAGGTATGTTGGTAATAATCAAGCAGCAGCTCATATCGTTGCATCAGGAGGCAAGAAAGGTCATTGGGCATATGCAGCAGATTCAAGAGTTTTGCTTGATAAATACGGACTTAATGTGGATACAGCCGCAAATGGTGTTCCTTTAGGAAACCCTAAGCCACATAGTTTTACACATACAAAACAATTCAATATGCGTGTTAATGAACGATTGCATTCTGTTGAAAATACAATGCGTGAAAATGGAAGAGGGAAAAAAGCCATTAGAAGAGGTTTGCAGCGAGAATTAAGATCAATTGGAAGACAAGTCGTAAAAGGAAATTTTAAAATATGAATAATTCTGGTTTTGAATTAGAGAAGATGCTTACAAATTCGGCTGGTAAATGCATTAAGCAATTGTTTCATGATCATAAAGAACAATTTTATTATTGTGCTTTTATAAAGCTGGAGAATAGCACTCCTTTTATATCAGCTTGGTCTTTTGAAGCACTGGAACATGTCATCCATGACAATCAAGTGAATGATGCTGAAAAGAAGATGTACAAATGGTCTTATGCGGATTCTCCGTACTGTGCGTATCAATATGATGATTATTTTCTTGACATTCAAAAAATATACGAAGAGAGAATATCACAGATACATTCAGAATCTGATTATATAGCAGAAGAACTTTTTTGGTTAAATTCTATGGAAAAAGCAATGTCAAATCTGGATAAAATGGGACTATTTGGAGTAGGAGAAAAGCGACTACAAATTGTGATAAATGTAGAAGTGATGCCGCCAGATTTTTCAAACACAGAACGGGCTTTGCGGTTGAATCCAAGACTTGCATTAACAGAATGGTTAGAAGAATGCTCGGAAGAAGATGAATTTGAAGAAGATTCAGAAGATTCTCGCCTTTGCAATGTTGTGGTAATATCTAAAATAACAAACAAAAATGACGTTCTAAGAATAAAAAAAGCATTTGGATATACTGGGAGTGTTGTTTCTCTTTTTCAAGGCGTATTATCTCCGCCTTTTGAATTAGAAAAAGAAGTGAAGTACAAAGATGCTATACAAGTACTTTCAAAATTTCCAGCATTAAGAAAATTTATACACCTCAATATTGTTAAATGATTAGGTGGTTGGCATGACATTATTTGAAGAATGTATAGCTACTTTGAAAAACTACAGCATTGTAGAGGATAATAAGCTAATAAATCAAATTCTTTCCAATTTAAATCTTACATTTTATGGAAAAGTTGATTTTTCAAAGTATGCTGATTCCCATGAAGTTAGTTTAAATGAAATACATATGTTGTCTGGTGAAAAGGAATATTATGTAATATGGACTGATGCGGAAATTCCGATAATTAAGTGCAATATTGATGATATTTTAGATAACATTGATGATGTATTAGCGGTTTCGTTTGATACTTGGCTTATATCAGTTGATATGAAACGATTAATTGAGTTTTATCATGAGGGAGATATAACTTTAGGTAATATCTTATAAGGACACTACTCAATGCGGAAATTATAGAAGAAATAAAAATATTCTTTCCGAATATGAGCAAAAATTTATTGAAATTTAGGCTTATAGGTAATAGAAGTGCTAAGTGAGCTTTATTAATCCTAACATAGGTTTTCTGTTCTCAGATGTCAAGTAAAATTGAATCAAGTAAAAAATCCGATAGGACAATTCCTGT
>NZ_DXUU01000071.1 GCF_019417665.1 Ruminococcus sp. | reverse complement strand
CTATTATACCATATTTGTAGCTCAATGGGAAGATTTAATCAGTGTTTCCCTAATACTATCTTGTGCCTTGTAAAATTCACAAATGTAGCCTGCCACGCAAAACGCAAAAAACTGACACGCAAAACGAAAAAAACGCTCCTGAACACCACGTTCAAGAGCGTTTTTTACTACCTATAAACGGCATTTCACTGCTGTTTTTACCCGTTCAATTTCTCATCAATGCTGGCAACGTGCTGCAAGATCTGCCCCAGCATATCAGTGTCCTTCCCAGTGTCCAAAGTGTCTTTTCCAGTATCCGCCGCCGGAGTGGTTGTTGCACTTTTTGCAAATCCATTCAGCCCCGCATTTTTGATAATCGCCGGATAATCCCGATACGCATAGTCCAGATCCACCTCGCCGACAATGCCGGAAACGCTGCCTTTCCAGCTGTACTGCCACAGCCCATAATGCCCGGCATAGGACGATCTGCTCACATCCACATGAGACAGAAACACGTCATACCGGCTCTTTATATCGTCCCCGATACAGCTTTCCAGAGCCGACTTGAACGTATAAATTGCCGCATAATACCCGGCAGATTCCAACGCACTGCAAAACGCCTGACACAGGGCATCTGCATTTTGCAAACTTGCCTGTTCTTCGATGTCAAATGCGATTGGATACTCGAACTGCTTTCCAGCCAGAGCAGACAGGCACACAGCAGCCTCCTGCTCCGCTTCTGCGGCAGTTTTGGCGTAGCTGTACCAGTACGCACCGCAGGGGATTCCAAGCCGTTTGCACTCGCTGTAATTCCGTTCAAACTGCACATCGATCTGGCTGGATTCTTTCCCAAAACCAGCCCGTAAAATCGCAAAATCCACCTGCCCGGATGCCTTGACTTTTTCCCAGTTGATTACACCCTGATGCCTGGAAACATCAATCCCTTTTGCCACAATTCCAGACGGCTGCTGTGCTTTTGCAATGCCGAAATAGCTGTAGAAATTGTTTGTCACTGTGTTTGTGCCTTTGGTTTCATCACCATAATATCGGCTGCCGGTGCGTACATCCAGATGCACCGAAGTATAAGCACCGGTGATATTGGCAATGCCGCCGAAACCCAGATCCTGAGCCTTGCAGCACACCGTCTTTGCTGAGATTACGCTGCCTGACTTGTCATAGCACACCACGTCTGCCGCCGTACCTTTGGTGTGCTGTCCTGCTCCGTTTCCGCCAACTGCCTTGTCATGTGCTGCACAGCGGTAGCCGCTGCTGACGATGATCTTGCCGCAGTCCAACGCCGTATACAGCCGTTCCAGCATGGAAATCAGCTGTTCCGACACCTGAAACGTGTGCGGAGAACTGCATTTGCAGCGGAATTCTCTGGCACAAAAATGAGGCGAAAGCTGCGAATTATCTTCATACGCATATTTTGCCATTTCATCAGCTCCTGAACTGCTTGAAAATCTGATTTGCTCCCGTTGCTGCCAGTCCGGACACAATGCCGACTGCTGCCGCAGACAGCACATCCTGCACCGGAAAATCCGGCATCCAGAACAACGCTGCAATTCCCAGAATGCCGCCGGAAATACCGCAGATGACCGGAATCCATTTGTTGTCCAGAGAAGTGACCTTCACGATCTCCGCCGCCAGATAGCAGATGATCGTGATTGCTGCTACTGCTGTAATACCCAAAACTTCCATCATGTTTCCTCCGTTCCTGTTGTTGCTTCATAGTCGCCGGAAAGCAAAACCAGCATTTCCGGCGTGAGATTCCCAGAAGCAAAGATTTGATACTGTCCGTTTTCCAGCTGTGCCGCCTGAATCGCCGCATCCCCCCAGCTGCTCCGCCGGATCGCCTTGCCGCTTTTCAGCTGCTCAACTGCCTCGATCAGATTCATAAAATAACCTCCTTAAATCGCTGTAATCGACCGGATCAGCGGACGGCTGTTGTTGCTCCGTCCGACCCATGCCAGATAGTATGTGCCTGTGGTGACACCTTCGCAGGGGGTCAGCGTGGTGATATAATCCGTGCTGTACAGCCATTGCAAAGACAGGGCAATATAGCTGCCCTCTGTCTGTGCTTTGGCGAGAATATCCTCTGCCGTACCGCTGTCCGACTGTACCAGCCGCAAAACGCCTGCCTCTGTGCTGCTTGCCAGAAACCGCATCGCAATCTGTGTTGCCGCAGAGATCGTCAGCGGCACAGTCGAACAGGTGTAACAGGAATAATCCCATCCAAAAATAGAAGTGGAATAGTTCAGGGCATACTCATTTTTGCTGCTGCAAAAGTCCGGATATACCGCCGTAAAAGCAGAAAGACTGTACAGGGTGTTATTGTGGGAAAGAAAGATCCCGTCCCGGTGGTCTGCATCAAAAACCACTGTTTTTTTGGTCGAGCCAGAGGGCAGCAGGGAAACCTTGTGTACCAGCAGATTCAGCTTTTCGTCTGCCGTTGCGATAATGCCACGGGCAACCAGATGCCCTGCTAGCAGGTCACGCTGGTGGTTGATCTCTGCAATGTACTGTGCAATTGTCGCCATTTACGCCGTCACCTCCACAATGTCCGCCAGAGCAGTTGCAATGTCGCCCAGAGAATCCTCTAACGCCGTGATTCTCGCCGGAAACTTGCTACTCAGATTCTCATAGTCCGCCGGACTAATGCTGTTCAGCGTTTCTATGTTGTTGTGGTAGTGCTTGATGGAAACCAGCTGTGTCCACTCTGTTCCGCTGATCTTATTCAGTACGTCCAGATTGTCATGGGTGTGTGCAGATTCCTCCAGATGCGTGATGGACAGCGTATGCTCCTGCAAGGTATACGTCAGGCTGTCGGACAGCTCCTGCACCTTTTCGTCCACATAAACCGTCTTTGCATACGGCGTGAGGTCTACCGCAGCCCCTTCTGTCAGCGTCACAGTCGTTGTACCGTTGACATCTGTGATGGTGATCGTCACCACGCTACCGTCTTTCGCCACAGCAGCAATGGGGGAAAATCCGTCTTTCCCGTCTGCACCGGTGTCGCCTTTTTCACCGGGAATGCCCTGCTCTCCCGGATCCCCTTTTTCTCCACGTTCCCCCGGTTGTCCGGCATCTCCCTTTTCGCCTTTCAAAGATGCCAGCCACTCGGATTCAGAACCGCTGTAGCCATGCTCTGCTGCAAGGAGATAGGCGGATTTTCCGTCCGCACCGTCACGTCCGTCTACGCCGTCTGCACCGTCTTTTCCGGGTGCACCGGGTTCGCCTTTTTCGCCGGGATCGCCCTTTGCACCCGGCTCACCCTTTTCTCCGGTTTCTCCCTTTTCACCGGGAACGCCCTGCTCGCCCGGATCCCCTTTTTCTCCCGGTTCGCCTTTTTCACCGCGAGCCGGCAGACCGCTGTCTGTATACGCTCCGCTGTCGGCATCATACAGCCACCATGTGCCGTTTCGGATCTGTGGCAGCTGTACCGAAATCGTTCTGGTTTCCGTCAGGATCCGTTCCATTTCTTTCAGTGCTTCCTCGATAGCGTCCACACCGCCGCTGTATTCCTCCAGCACAGAGGCTTTCACCTGCATGGGCGTGACCGTGTATTTCAGAATGCGGTCACCGTTGTCATAGCAGACGATCTCCAACGCCAGCATACCGGAAACCGCAGTAAACGCCGGAGACACGTTCCATGTCAGCCGGATCTCTGTTTCCATGACTTCCTGCGAAAGCGTTTCCAGTGCCAGATTTCCGGCACTGTTGACACCACGCATCACAAACAGACAGCCGGACAGATCGGTTTCCTGATAAAATCGCTCTACGGAAAAGACAAGCTTGTCCGCATACTTTTCTCCGGCAGTCAGCAGATGTGCCACATGGCTGGTGTCAATGAATTTCTTGTTTGCCTGCAATATCATGTCTTACCCTCCCAGTTTTTGAACTCGTTTTTCCAACGCTCTGCATCGGTTCCGTGCCTCTTTGCGGACTTTGTCGCCCTTGGAAGAACGGATGCAGTCCGCCATCACACGGCTGTCCTCGCCGCCGCAGGAAAGCTTTGTACCGCCCCGAAATGTCCATTCAATGGCAGTGATAATGCTGTCATAGCTTTTGGCAGTGGTCTCATGAAAATCCCGATAAGAGAGCTTGATTTTCTGTCCCAGCTGAAACCGTTTTGTACTGTGTACGGTGCAGGAAAACGGACGCACTGCATACTGATTCCCGGTGTCGGAAGAATATCTTGCGAGCCACATAGAATGGGGAATGGTACTCAGTCCATAGCCGCTGCTAAATACAAAATCCTTTGCAAAACCATCCAGAAACGGATTGGATTCGATCAGAAACCGCTGAAAAGAACTGGTGCTGTAATCCGGAGAACTATGTCTTACCCATGCCCATGTAGATTTTTCATCTTCCAGTTCCACACGGGCATCTGTACGCAGCATATGGATCTCATAATCCGCCACCTCACAGGAATCGTATTCTATTTCTGACATGCCGATGCTGGCACTTCCGTGATAACCGTTCCCGAACTGTCCCAGTTCCAAAGCTCCGTCCTCCGGTCTGGCATAAATGAATCCAAATGCCAGCTCGGACAGATAGCGGTAAAAATCCCGTGGGCAGTCAGAGTCGCTGTTGCTGTTTTCTGCACTCAGATAAAACTTTGCCGGATATATGGTTTGTGACCATTTCTCATTGACCTTTGCATAGATTCTGTCGTTGCAGTACCTGCCATAAGTTTCCCGTCTTGCCTTGTCATACGCTTTCCAGTGCAGCATCTCTTTTACGCCGGTCTGGGACTGGATAAAGGTATTGGTGCAGTCCGTCAGATATTGCAGCCAGCCGCCGTATTCAGTTCCGTTTTCGTCCCACTGGTCGATTCCGATCCCGATATTTTGCCACTTGTCTGCAAGCACCTTTCCGACAGCTTTGACGGCAGATTCCGATGTGCTGTTATAGCTGGACGTATCCAGCCACCCCACAGAGTCCTGTGCGTTGACGGAAAAGATCTCGCCCACACGGGTGGCATCCGTGACCCAGAATGTGCCCATATTGTGCCATGCGGATTCAGTGCCGTATTTGGAACGTACCCGTAATTTTGCCCCACGCACCTGAAATGTGGTCATTCCCGGAATCTTTGCCTGCATGGAAAACGTGGCAGCATACACGCCGCCGATCTCAAATGTGCCGTCTGCACAGCACTGCCGCTTGCCGCCGGCAGAAATGATACTGGATTCCGTCAGTGTAGTAACCAGATCATAGCTGTGTGCGGCATAGTTGTATTTGTATATCTCCACCCGAATGGATTCTGCAATGATCATATCTCATCCTCCCGGAAATTCGGTGCATCGATCCGCAGACGATAAATGCGGTCAATATCGCCGCACTGCATCCGCACATAGGCATTTGTCACTGCTCCTGTAATGCCGATTCCAATGACGCTGCTGATCCAATTTCCGCTGGGATCTTGAAAATACGCCGTCAGATCTCTTTCTGCATTTGGATACCCGTTGACACCGTATATCAAAATTTTTGGCGAAGCCGCTTGCAGCAAATTTGCACCGACATAGAAATGCAGATAGATCACATCTGTGTTTTCGGTCGTGTAGTCCGGCAGCTGCACAGACCCGTCCGCCAGACGTTTGCCGTTTCTGGACTGCAAATATGCCAGCGGCGAAAAGGGAGTGCCCTTGCTGTCCTGTACGATTTCGACACCGCAAAATTCCAAACTTCCACGCTGAAACAGCGGCATAAAACATGGGATCTCGCCGCTTTCGTCCTGACCGCTTTGCCGGATCGCTGGGAAAGACACCTGATAAATTTCCCGACTGACAGAGACCGTGGTCACAGAAATATTTCCGGATACGATCACACAGGTGCCACGGAAAAAATCAAACGGAACAATTGTCACTGACTGTACCGGATAAACTGCACCGTCCAGATACAGTACACCACATCTGAGCACACTCATCAGCTTGTACAAGGCGGTATCTCCGTGCACCTCAAACGACAGCGGAATGGTTTCCACCAACGCCAGAACCGGATAATAGATCTGTGTTCCGCCGGCACTTTGAAATCGTTTTCCCAGAGGTTCCGCAGTAGAATCTCCGTTGACCAGCTGTCGCATATTGGCAGCACAAGACCAAGTGCCGCTCGGTGATTTTCCCCAGATATTCACGAGTCTCATAATGTTTCCCCTCCGCTCCTTGCGTTGGCGATCTGAGCCGCCTTGACTACCACAGTTTCCAGCTGTGTGCCGCCGATGTTCACCGGAATGATAATATCCCCGTTCTGCTGCGGCTGCCGGTATTCCTCCGCCGCCGTTTTCTCCGGCGGATTGTACTGCACTGCCGTTCCGGCAGCTCCCATGCTGGAATAGCCCTGCATCTGTACCGCAGAATCCAGTTGCATTTGCAGCCGGTCTGTGTCCACCTTGTCCATCATGGCATCCAGCGAACGGTTCAGATCATCGGCAGTGTCGCCTGTGGTGTCTTCCATGCCTACAGCAACGCCGGGCAGTAAAAATTTACCCACAGTGTCACGCATCAGCTTAGACGGGGAATTGATCCCGAAAAAGTCCTTGAATCCGTCCCAGATCTGTCCGGCAACGTCCTGCACCGTATCCCAGATGGCAGAAACACCCTCGATCAGACCGTTGGCGATGCCTTTCAGAATGTTGCCGCCCAGTTCTAGCCAGTCCACTTCGGTGAGTGCATCCCAGATCGCTCCCCATATCTGGGGAATCGCTTTCAAAAGATCCGGAATCGCTTTGATCAACCCGGAAGACAGTCCATACATCAGCTTGATTGCTGCTTCAATAATCATTGGCAAGTTGTCTATTAGCCCTTGAAACAGAGCTGTGACAATTTGAATGGCTGCATCGATCAGCTGTGGCAATTGTTCGATCAGCCCGTTGACAATGGCAAAGATCATATCAATTGCCGCTTCGATCAATTGCGGCAGATTGTCCAGAATGCCATTGACTAATGCCATAATGATCTGAATGGCTGCATCGATCAGAAGAGGGAGATTCTGGATTATCATATCCGTCAGTGTCATGATAATCATAATGACCGCTGTCAGAATCGTGCTGACATTGTCTATCAGACCGCCTACCAGAGCGTTTAGGATCTCGATAGCTGCCACGATCAGCGTGGGCAGATTCTCCACGATCACATTGACAATGGCTAGAATGATCTGCGGCACATACTCCATCAGTGCCACCAATCCCTCGGACAATCCGTTGATCAGCGTGGTGATCAGCTGCACCGCAATGGGCAGCAGATTCGGCAATGCCTGTTGAATCGCCGTAATAATGCCGTTCAAAAGTGTCTGTCCTGCTTCCAGTAATGCCGAAGCATTTTCCGAAATGCCCTGGACGATGCTGTTTAGGATCTCTGTTCCGGCACTGAGAATGCCAGGCAGGTTTTTCCGGATACCGGAAAGAAATTCGCCCAGTATCTTCTTGCCAGCTTCCACCATGCCGCTGGATCTGCTGCCGATGGAGTCGATCACACTGTTGATGCTTTCAAATAGCCCGTCAAAGATCCCGGCAGCATCTCCGCCGTTCATCACATTGATGATACCGGAAATGGCATCTGCTGCTCCGGCAGACAGCGTGGACTTCATATCCAGAGAGAAACCGCTGACAGTCCGTTTCAGTCCCTCTACCGCACTGCCAATGTCGTCATATTTGACCTCGTTGATCTGTCCCAGTGCATCATACGCCACACCGGATGCATCTTCCATGTTTGCCAGCATGGGCAATAGGTTTGCCTGTAAGTCCTCGAACTGTGTGCCGAACAGGTCAATGGCAGCTTGGTTTTTGGCGACAGGGTCTGCAATGCTGTCCAACGCCTGGACAGTCTGGAAAAATGCTTCCTGTGCCGTGTCACCGCCAGCCGCAAACCGCTGTGCCATGTCATCTGCATTCATGCCGATCATGGCAAAGCCCTCTGCCGTGGAATCACTGCCGTCCTTGCAGCGGATATTGAACTCCTTGACCGCATCGCCCACCTTGTCGATGGAGAACGCTCCGGATTCTGCACCGGAGATCAGGCTCTGGGTGAACTGTTCTGCGGACAGTCCCAACGCCGCATACTGCGTGGAATACTCGTTGAGGGTGTCCAGCAGATCGCCGTTCTGATCGGCACCGTTTTGTGCTCCTGCGGCAATGAGATTGTATGCTTCTTCGGCACTGATCCCGAAGTTGTTCATGAGTGCCGATGCAGCACGGGTGCTTTCGTTGACTTCATAGCCGAATGTGTCGCTCAGTGCCATAGCACCCTCTGTGGCAGACTGCAATTCCTCGCCCATCAGTCCGGTCTGCTTCGTGACTTCTGCCACGGCATTGGCAGCATCCTCATAGGAATCCCCGAAGTTGTTGCCGTACACGTCCTTGACCACATCCCGCAGCCCTTCCAGCTCCGCCCCGGTGGCACCAGTCGAAGAGGACATTTGATTGATCGCCTTGTTGAACTCGTCACCGGAGGAGATCATATCGCCAAATGCAGACAGGGCTTTCTTGCCCAGATCGGACAGCAGATTGCCCATTGCCACAGATGCTGCGGAGATCGTCCCTTTCATGCCTTCAACCTTTTGGTCAAAACCGCTGGTATCACCGTCAATGGGGACTCTGATGCTTTCATCTGCCATATTATTTCACCACCTCCGAAAAAACGGCACTCTCACATACCGTAAAAGTGCCGCTATTTATACGCTTCTAAGAGCCTGTTTAGTATCTTTTAAGAATAATGCGGATAAAAGCGAGGGAAAC
>NZ_DXUU01000070.1 GCF_019417665.1 Ruminococcus sp. | reverse complement strand
ATAATGATTGGTGCGGTTTTTTTCAACTATCGCTTTTATTCAGCGTGTCCCTAATCTGACATCTTTTATCTGGATATCAGAAAGCTCGCTTACTCTTGCAGCAGTATCATAAAGCACAGTAAGGATAACCAGATGCCTGCGACCTTGCTTTGTAGAAGTATCTGGTGCTGCCAGAATACTTTTAAGTGCATCAGTTGTGAGATATTTTGCAGGAGATTTCGGTGATTTCAGACTTGGAATTTTTAGAATCTGTCTGCAATGTTCCATATATTCCGGTTTTTCCATCATAATATATTCAAAAAAAGCATGAATTGCACAAAGCCTTTGATTATACGTTGATGATGATATCTCTCTGTATTTTTGTAACCATAAAAAGAAATCCTCAATGCATTTTTTATCAACATGATGGATAGTTAATCTGGCGATGCTAATATGCTTTTCATCTCTGCAAAATTCTAACAGTTGCTTGAAAGTATCACGATAGGAGTGAATGGTATTGCTGCTCAGATTCCGCTGTACAGGTAAATAATGGGTAAGATATCGTGTAAGCAGAAAAGAAAAATCAGAGTTCTTCATGGTTTACCTCCATGTCTGGTATCAGACAGCCAAATTCATGTTCTACGCCCTCCGTATGGAATTCCTGCCAGTCTCAGCAACATCTGAAAATGAAAATGAAATCCACTCATACTGTACTTTTCAGTAGAATTTGATCTGCAAAATAACCAGCTTTCCTCAGATGCGGGTTTCACATTTTCATAGTATTCTTTTAATGAATCTGCTACAACCTCAGAAAACGGAACCAATCGGTTTTTATGGAATTTGGTATCCAGAATAGTAAAAATATGCTGTTCCATATCCACATCACAAACCCGAAGATTCAACAATTCTGATATGCGCAAACCGCAATTGAACAGAATGCGGAACATTACTGGAAGCTGATAGTGTCTGTCAGGGCATTGTTTCATATACGGAATTGAGTCAGCAGCATCAAGAATATGCGAAATTTCTTCATCATTAAAAATATATGCCCTGAAATTCCGTTGTTCCTTTGGTAAGGACTTATGGGGAATTTTGTAAGCTTTAAACCCTTTCCGGATCACAAAATCAAGAAAACAATTGACAGCACATATATCTCTGAGCCGGGAATTGACACATTGATTGGGTTTTGGCTTTGTGTGCTCAAGAACATATTCCTTTGTAAATTCAATTTTCCCGTCTGATGGCATCGAAAAGTTCCGGAGAAACCTTCGCAGTACACCCTCCTCAGTTTTGTAACTGTATCCAAGTGAATGCCTTTCTTCCATAAATTCCGAAAGAAGCTGCTCAACAGATTTGAATTGCTCCATCAGTATTTCTCCATCTTAAGCTTTTTTCTATTATACCATATTTGTAGCTCAATGGGAAGATTTAATCAGTGTTTTCCTAAGAGAATTAAATCAAAGAAAAGTAAAGTAAAGGTTATCTCCGAAAAAACCTGATTGAAGTTTTCAGCGGAGAAAATCTCCGAAAATGAAAATGCCCTATAATAAAGGGCTTTCGGGTATGAATACAAGGGCAACTGTTTTGATGATGGCATCATTTAACAGAGCTATTTACATACAACGTGCGAAATACAATGAGTCTGATCATGTACAATTTCTCTATGTTGATCACCAAAAATATTCGCATACATGATGCTAAGCATAATAATTATCGCTATAAAATTAATTACGCCGTCGCTATACATTTTTGCATCAAGTTCTTTCGTTCCACTCACGCAGGTTCTTCATTTTTAAAAGAGCTGATAACAAGATTCAAGTGCCCTGTCAGACCTGATCGTATCGCAGCAAGGAAAACTCGTTGCCATTCTGCCATCGGCTTCAATTACAGATTATCCTAATTTTTTATTTGTGTCAATATTTTTTTCAGGCAGATCACCGATCTGTCTTTTCGTCTTGCAATAATTCGCTTCTTATGCATACAGGAGTATGACCTTATATCTGATCATACTCCTATTTTCATTCAGTTCTTCAATTAGCTTAATGACATTAGGTATAGTCTCGGTCGTATGTAATAATTGTTTGGCAAGTAGGATCCTGCTGCTGCAGTTCACTGGTGATCATTTCCTGAAGTTGCTCATCGGTATAAACACAGTCAAAAGGCACTACCATATCAAAAATAAGTCGATTGGTATTTTCTCCAGAAACCAGACGAAAATCATGCAGGCTCAGCCTTTTATCCAATCCATAGATAACGGCTTCTGTCATACGCCGATAATTGTTTGCTGTTTCATTGTCCAGTTCAATGGGATCCATATGGATGGTCATCATAATCTGCATGGTTTCATATATTTCATGCTCTGCGATGTCAACCACTTCGTGAACAGCGACAAAATCAGAGTCACTCCGCACCTCCACATGACAGCTACCAAGAGTTTTGCCGGGACCGTAATTGTGCAGCATTAGATCGTGAATTCCGACGATTTCCTCGTGGGCAAGAAGCATTTCTTTTAGATTTTGTACAACTTCCGGGTCAGCCGGACGTCCCAGTAGATCTCCTACTGTATCTCGGATGATATCATAAGCGGTTTTCAGAATAAAAAGAGATACCGCCGCACCCATGATGCCATCCAGAGGCAGATTGGTGAACAGAGATGCCAATAGAGCAAGGATCGTGGCAGAGGTCGCAACGACATCACTGCGGCTGTCTTTTGCAACGGCAATCATGGTAGAAGAGTGAATGCGTTTCCCAAGCTTTGTGTTCAGCCATGCCATCCAGAGTTTGATGCCAATCGAAACAAGCAATGCTGCTAGTGTCACCCAGTGGAATGCAATGTCTTCTGGATGTATAATCTTATCTATGGAGTTCCGGAGTAGTTCAAAACCCATTAGTGCGATCATTACAGCAATGACCAGAGAAGTCAGATATTCCATTCTGCCGTGTCCAAACGGATGGTCTTTATCTGCCGGCTTCGCGGCAAGCTTGTAACCAAACATGGTAATCAGACAGCTGGCGCAATCAGATAAATTATTGAATGCATCGGAAACAATGGCAATAGAATGCGAAAGCATCCCCATAGTGTATTTTAAACTGAACAGGAGCAGGTTACAGACAATGCCGATAATGCTGCTAAAAGTGCCGTATGCCTTGCGGACGCTGGGGTCAGATGTGTTTTCGCTGTTTCGTATCAACTTGTGAATGAAAAAATCTAGCATAAAAACTGCCTTTCTTCAGGAGTGTATATTTATAATTATGAAAAATGTCAGGTATAAAGTCTACTTTCATCAATAATTGTCTCAATGAAGACAAGTTCTTATGATTATAGCAAATTTATCGTAGAATGTCAAGAATTTGAAAAATAATTTCTGCCATGTACCACTGCTTGTCGAATCCTGTCGAATTAATGTGAATTTTTTTAAAAAATAAGAAGTAACGACTTGCAAAAGATATCGAAATGTGATATAATATTTCAAACAAAATCAATCAGGACGACAGTATCCTAACATCTTGTAAATGAATGATAGCAGATATTGATTCGCTGGGGTTTTTACCTGAAATATGTGGCAGTGTGAAGAAACGATTGGATAGGAGATGTTTTTTTGAAGATTGCAATTGCAGATGACGATGTCTCGATATGTCAGAAAATCCGAGAATATCTTCTGGTATATAGTACTCAAAAAGATGTGGACATGGATCCGCCGGATATTTATACGGATTGCAGTTCTTTATATGGAGCTTGTTTGAACGGTATACGTTACGATTTTCTGTTTTTGGATATTGATTTTTCCGGTAACGGAAAAATTCCGGATTTTTTTCGGGATCCTTTTCAAAGTCAGAATCAGCAAATGAATGGGATCACATTAGGGTCTCATCTGCGAAGAATTCCATGTCTGAAAGATGCGGATATTATTTTTGTCACATCTTATGAACAGTGTGCGTCAGAAATGATCTCCAATGTCCGTCCGGCGGGATTTATCAAAAAACCTGTTTCTCTGGAAGCAATCTCTGATACTATGCAGAAGGCACTGCGGTATCAGGATCTGACACATCGTTTATTTGAATTTACATACCATAAAACGGTGATGCGGATTCAAGTGTCCCGGATTCAGTATCTGAATAGCTGCGGCAGACAGATTATTGTAAAAATGGTGGACGGACAAGCATCTTTTTATGGAAAACTTTCGGAAGTCAGAAAACAAAGATGTTTTGAATCGTTTCTGAATATTCACAAATCTTATTTGGTCAATCCCGACTATATCGAGAGGTATACTTCAAGTTCCGTATATCTGTATGGACCAGACCATGAAATTCTGCCCATCAGCCGAACAAAACAGTCGGTGGTTGGTGAGTGGCTCATGAAAAATTGAATCTTATGGAACTGATTTTTTATTTATTTTCGAATTTATTTCATATCTATGCGGTATATCAATGCTCCAGCATTTTCTTTCAAAAAGAGCATCGTCTCAGCTGTATGGAGGTTTTTAGTTATCTGGGTTATTATATCCTGAATAGTGGCATCTATTTACTCTTTCACAATGGCATATTGAATATCCTCAGCAATTTGATTCCATTTTTCTGCATCACATTGCTTTATCGTACCTCCTGGATGCAGAGAATTCTTGCAACAGTTTCCATTTATATCCTGAGTATGATCGCAGACATCGTCTGCACTACGGTAACGGTATGGATGGATTCGCCGCCAATTTTCTTCACCAGCGGTTTCGTCCCTTCTCTGCTGCTTCTGGTACTTGCAAAAACGATCCAGCACTTTCGCCTGTTTGGGAATGTCAGCACGCCGAAACTGAAAATGTTCTACCTTCTGACAACAATTTTCGTTCCCTTAGGCTGCATTGTGGTGGCACATTTTGTAGCACGCACATTGTCGTGGCAGTCTTTGATTGCCGCCATTATACTACTGATGATCAATATTAGCGTTTTCTCACTGTATGATCTTTTGATCCGCATGATGGAAGAACAACATACTGCGCAGTTGATCCAAAAGCAAAACCAGGCTTATCAGGCGCAGCTGGAAGTGATCCAACAGTCCCAGATGCGTCTGCGTTGTTTGCGGCATGATATGAAAAATCACTTGTTTCAGATGCAGCGGCTTTTAGAGGAAAATGACCTGGTACAGCTCCGGGAATATCTGAATACGGCAACGTCTTTTTTGTATAATGGTGACTGGGAATGTTATTCAGAAAACGAAGCAGTAAACAGTATTCTGAATTATAAGCTTTCTTCCCTTCGGCAGACGGCGGCAAAGCTGGAGATAAAAGTAAAACTTCCGGAAAAACTTGCTTTTCAGGTTTTTGATCTGAATGTCATCCTGGGCAATCTACTAGACAATGCAGTAGAAGCATCCAGTCACATGCGACCTGAGGAACAGCATATACGACTGAAGATGAAGGTGGATAAAGGGGTTCTTTGTATCAATGTGGGAAATCGTTTTGATGGTGTACTCCCAAAGTACAGAACAACTAGAAAAGCAGATGCGGAAAATCATGGAATCGGCTTGAAAAGTGTGAAGGAAATCGTACAGAAATACCACGGAACAATTCGTACAGAGATAGAGGGAAACTGGTATGAGGTGTTTGTTTTATTGTATGAAGACATTCATTGTTCATAAGAGTCTGTTTAGTATCTTGGCGTACGCAGATTTTCGAGGGAATTTTTGCCGATTTCAAGGCGAAAATTCGCAGGCATACTGGCGTATGGCAAGAATTTTTAACGCAGAAACCGACAAAATTCACCGAAAAGATGCGTGCGAAAAGATGCTGAACAGGCTCTAAGGCAATACCGCACAAACGGAATGACTGTACATTCGATACACAATCTTTACGTGATGTCACCATAATCTTATAGACTGACGGGGCGATGCAAAATCGTCCCGTTTTTGTCTGAATGTTTAATTTTATTTTTTTATAAAAAATAAGTTGATTTAAAGTACAGACTTTACAAGGCGTCAGATCCATGATATAATAAAAGAGAGTATTTTGATTTTATGCAACTGTCGTGATAACTTGTGCTGAGATCGGATCACAGATGCACAAAATTGACTGGAGGTTATTATGGTAACAAATGACGGAACGATTATTCAGATTAAACATGACATCTTATGTGAAGTAGCCAAGCTGGTATTTTCCGGAAAATTTGAGGAAGAAAAAGATGAGCTTCCCTATCGGATGATGCCTGGACCGAAGGCAAAATATCGCTGCTGTGTATATAAAGAACGTGAAATTGTCCGTCAGCGAATTCGCCTTGCAGAGGGAAAAGCACCTCAAGGTGCTCATAATGAACTGGTTGTACAAGTGGTACAGGCAGCGTGCGAGGATTGTCCAATTTCTCGGTATGTTGTCACAGACAACTGTCAGAAGTGTATGGGCAAAGCTTGTCAGCAGTCCTGTAATTTTGGTGCGATCGACATCGGCCGTACCCGTGCACATATCGATCCTCAGAAGTGCAGGGAATGCGGCAAGTGCGCTGCTGCATGCCCTTATAATGCGATTGCTGACTTAATTCGTCCTTGCCGCCGCAGTTGTCCAGTGGGTGCAATTTCAATGGACGAAAACGGCATCTGCTACATAGATGAAAAAAAGTGCATTCAGTGCGGCAAATGCATTCACAGCTGTCCCTTTGGTGCTATCAGTTCCAAATCCTGTGTGGTAGATGTCTGCCAAGCAATTGTGAACCAGAAGCATGTTTACGCTATGATTGCGCCATCTGCAGAGGGACAGTTCGGCGAAGGGATTACATTTGAAAGCTGGCGGAATGCCCTGAAAGAAGTAGGCTTCACAGATATGATCGAGGTTGGTCTCGGCGGCGATATGACAGCTTATGCAGAAGCCGCAGAGTGGGCAGAGGCATACAGCGAGGGAAAGAAAATGACCACTTCCTGCTGCCCTGGGTTTGTGAATCTAATACGCCTGCATTATCCGGATCTGGCAGAGCATATTTCCACGACAGTTTCTCCTATGTGCGCAGTGTCTCGTTGGATCAAATCGAAAGATCCTGAAGCGATCACAGTATTTATCGGTCCGTGTATTGCGAAAAAAAGTGAGGTCATGGATCAGGATATTCCAGGCAGTGCGGACTATGCTATGACATTCGGCGAGATTCGAGCTATCATCCGGGCACGTGGTGTGACCATCAAGGAAGCGGAGGAGACTCGTCAAGAGGCAAGTACCTTTGGAAAATGGTTTGGGAACAGCGGCGGCGTGACTACGGCTGTGCTGGAAGGCATGAAGGAACAGGGTATTGCCAATGAAGTTCAGGTGGAACGCTGCAATGGTACAGATGCTTGTAAGCGTGCCCTGCTGATGTTGAAAATGGGTCGATTTTCCGGAGACTTTATTGAAGGTATGGCTTGTGACGGCGGCTGCGTCGGCGGGCCGAGCCGTCACGTGGATGTGGCAAAATTCAAAAAGTCGCGGGAAAATCAGATCGCAAAGGCGGATCAGCGTAATATTCAAGACAACTTGATCCAGCTTGGCGCTGATCAGATCCCTATGCATCGGGACAACTGGAACGCATAACGATATTTTCATCGAAAATAAAAACAGCCCATATTGTCGCAGATGACAGTATGGGCTGTTTAAATCTTTGAAGTAAATTACAGAAGCGGAATAATCTGGTTCAAAATAGGCATCATGTGGGAATCTGTCAGACCGAAGTCCATTTCTTTGAAAGTCCATGCGGCATGTCCAATATTATGCTGTATAAAGACAGCTGAAATGGTCTGATACCAACGCAGCGTACTTTCAAGATCAGCCTGGTTGATGACGCCATATTCACCGCAGTACAATGGAATATCATATTTTTCTGCACAGCGGATAGCGTCGGTAAAATGTGATTCAAAGAGCGATTTCTCTACGTCAGTAACGCCTTCTCGCACAAGAGGATCTGTGTATTCTTTATTAAATGCTGCAGAACATTTCCGATATGTATCCAGAGTATCGGGATAGCAAATATGGAAATCCTTTCGCATTCCCTTCGTCCAGTATGCAGTCTGGTGAGTAAACACGATCGGCTCATAACAATGGAAATTGTAGATGATATTTTTGTCTGCCGGCGGATCCAACAGCGGAACACCGTCTGCGCCATTATGATGAATGCCGCCAATCAGAATTGGAATCTCTGGTGCAATGGAACGGATTGCCGACACTGTGTTTGCTGCAATGGTGTTCCACTGTTCTGCCACGTTGATGTCAACCACTTCGTTTAACAATTCAAACGCCAGGATCTTATGGTATTTTCCAAAGCGGCGTGCAAATTCCTGCCAGAGAGAAATAAAACGAGCCTGCAACGCCAAGTTAGTGAAAAAATCGTTTGCATTCGCTTGGTTGTCGAAGGAATATCCCGGTGCTTTGTGTAGATCCAGTATCATGTGAAGATGATATTTGTCGCACCACTCTAGACAGCGTTCAATCCGGGAAAAACCCGCTTCTTTTCGTATGCCGCCTTCTGATTCTACTAGTTCATAATCAACTGGAATCCGGACATGATCCAACCCCCAGCTTGCTACTGTAGCAAAGTCTGATTCGGTGATAAACATATCATAATGCTGATCGCTGTGTTCCCGCTGAGAGAACCATCCACCGAAATTGATACCGTGCTGGTATCCCTCCCAAATACGCATGAATAAAACCTCCTGCAAAATAAATTTTTTAAGCAACACCATTCAGAATTTCAGTCGCCGCTGTCATAGTTTATCTTGGTTTCGCAAAGGGAATGATATCAACATTATTTTACGTGGAATGCAAAAAAAATGATATCAAAAACCTTGATTTTATATCAAAAATATGATATGATATCTATGGCGAATTATCAGTTTTTTTGTGACAAGCTGAGAATATAATATGAGAATCTGCTATAGTGTGGATCCGCAGTATATTCGCAACAAATTTCTAATGAAAATAGAAAAAAGAGGGTGCGCCAGTTCGGTGCAGATAAAATAGTTCGGTGAAAGTCCGAACCCG
>NZ_DXUU01000007.1 GCF_019417665.1 Ruminococcus sp. | reverse complement strand
TAAGAGACAGGGATCTCCGCGTCGCTTGGCTGCTTCAATATACACAGCTAAATTTTCCTTCACTTTATCCTGTCCGATATATTCCACCAGAGTCTGGGGGCGAAGTGTCACTTCTACTTCGTGATCTTCCTCCACCTCTCTTGGCGTCACCATGCGGTTATCAAACTCCATATCGCTGGTTTCGATCATACTGCCTCACTCCTTTTCCCCTGCTTATGTGCGGTTCTTTCCGAATTCCTGCAATGTCTGCCGAATCAGTTCCGACGAGGATAAGGTGGGATCCAGCTTTGCCACAATAGGCGCCACCTCGCTCTGGGTATAGCCCAAAGTCACAAGGGCTTCGATTGCCTCACCCACATTGCCGCTGGACTGAGACACACCAGACACTGCCGCCGTTTCTGAACCAGCAAGAAGTCCGATGGATTCCCCGGCAATTTTGTCCTTCAACTCCATGACAATACGCTGTGCAGATTTCGCACCAATACCTTTGGTGCGGGTCAGCGCCTTGCTGTCTCCGGATGCCACTGTCAACAGAAACTGATCCGGTGACAAGTCAGACAGAATGGAAAGAGCAGCTTTAGGCCCCACACCAGAAACCGATACCAACAGCTGAAAGCACTGCAATTCCTGCTTTGTCGCAAAGCCGAACAATTCCGCCGCATCCTCCCGGACAGACAGCACCGTATACAAAAAAACAGCTTCACCTATGCTCCCCAATTGTCCCAGCGTGTGAAATGTTGTCCGGCAGGCGTAGCCAACGCCGCCGCATTCCACCACTGCCAATGATGGTTCCTTTGCAATCAGTTTTCCATGTACACTATAAATCATACGGTATCTCCTGTTCTGATTTTTCGTTCCTGTAACTGCACACCGGTCGCGCAGTGACCATGACAGATGGCAAGCGCCAGTGCATCTGCTGCATCGTCCGGCTTAGGGATCTGTGCCAGCTTTAAAATGCGCCGTGTCATATCCATGACCTGCCGTTTTTCCGCCTTGCCATAGCCTACAACTGCCTGTTTCACCTGAAGCGGTGTATATTCATAAAGCGGAATGCCGTGCTGCTCTGCACAAAGGACAATGACACCACGCGCCTGAGCAACGTCAATTACCGTTTTCTGGTTGGATGTGAAATACAGCCTTTCAATGGCAATACAGTCCGGCTGAAACCGTTTCAATAAAAAGTCCAGATCGTCATAAATCGCAGTCAAACGTGCCGCAAACCGTGTTCCGGCTTCTGTGGTAATGGCACCGTACTCCAACGGCGTAAAATCTGCACCGTGGTAAGAAACCACTCCAAATCCAACAATCGCATAACCAGGGTCTATTCCCAGGATCCGCACAAGACATCCCTCCTCTCATTTTTCGCAAAACATTACACGTACGTTTCATTATAGCACAAAACAGGAGTCATTTTCAATAGCTATTCAAATTTTTATCTTGATTTTTGAAAAAAAATTGTGTATAATGGGAAGTGAGCGGCGCAGATACCGCAGATCATCGCAAGGAAAGGACTTCATCATGGAACTAAGTGAAATTCGAGTTGAAATTGACAAGCTGGATCGAAAAATCCAATCCCTGTTTGAGCAGCGTATGCTGCTTTGTCAGGATGTAGCACGATATAAAAAAGAACATAATATGCCGGTTTTTCAGGCTGACCGGGAAAAACAGGTGCTGGATCGGGTGGAACAAAATGCCGCCGAGGGACTGGGACTTGCCTCCCGCACCATGTTCGCCAATATGATGAGCATCAGTTCCCAATTGCAGCAAAAAATGTTGATCGCAGCAGAAGAAGCACCGGAAATTGCACAACCGCACATGGAAAAGGCAGTGAAGATCGGCTGTCAGGGCACTGTGGGCGCAAACTCCGAGACCGCAACCCAAGCATTTTTCCCGAAGCGAGAAATTCGGTTCTACCCTACTTTTGAACATGTATTTGAAGCAGTGGAATCCGGTGAGCTGGAATACGGCGTGCTGCCCATCTACAACAGCACTTCCGGCACTGTAACCCAGACAGTAGATCTGATGGGAAAATACAGTTTCTTTATCACTGCTATGAATCAAGTGGAAGTGACTCACTGTCTGGCAGCCTTGCCCGGCACATCACTAGACGACATTGCAATGGTATATTCCCACCCCCAAGCACTTTCTCAGTGCAGCGATTTTCTGGATGCTCATCGCCTGCCCAGACGGGATTACAATAACACTGCTACAGCAGCGCAGATGGTAGCTGAAGCCGGTGACAAGGCCATCGCTGCCATCTGCTCTGAAGAGTGCGCACAGCTGAACCGCCTGGACATAGTCGCTTCCCGCATCTCCAATGTAATCCCTAACTACACCCAGTTCATTTGCATTACTAAAGATATGCAGGTCAGCCTGGATGCATCCGTCATTTCCGTCATGTTAACCATTTCCAACGAACCGGGCAGCCTAAGCCGACTCCTGAACAAGTTCTTCCTGTATGGGTTGGACATGACCAAAATCGAAAGCCGTCCCATCCGGAATGGCAGCTTTGATGTGGTATTTCATATTGACTTCAAGGGGAATCTGCGTGACCGCAGCATCGCCGCTTTTCTAAACGATCTCTGCAAGAGCTGTCAGGAATTCAAATTGTTGGGAAATGCTGTTGTTATGGGGTAATTACATACGAAAAACGCAGGATCTTAGCATTCCTTTCTATTCACGAATATAAAGCAGAAAGCCACCCGGTTCTTTCCAGGTGGCTTTCTCATTTATGAAGATTTTTTTGCTTTTTCCTGTCGCAAGAACACCATCCGCAGTGCCAGTGCTGTGACGATCAGCATCAGCACGCCGCCGCAGATGATCCAGCCCATGACGACATTGCGCATATGGTAGATATCAGAATATGGAACAGTTGCCAGGATAATATAATCCCCACTGGTCTGATAATGCACCATTTCTGTCTTACCTTCTGTATTTTTCACATCAAACTTGCCTTTTTTCTTTTGCAGTTTCTCCGAATTATACTCCATTTTTTTGCCGATCTGCGATGCGTCGGTACAGCTGATATATTTCAGAGTATCCGTTTCCAGAATTGCAGTGGTTCCAGAGGAATACAAGGGAATATCTGATGCTACATTTGCCAGATCTGCATCCTGTAGGATCGACACCATGGAATCCGCAGAGAATGTGATCTGCACCAAACCATTACCCCCATCCAGAGACGATGCCGCCACAATGGTCGGCGTATCGGATTCCAGCAAAAACAGCACCTCGGTATACACTGTATCTTCCAGATGGCTTCGGAATTCCTCCCGAATGGAAACACCTTCCCCGGAAGGGTCTGTACTTGCAACCACATTGCCGTCCACGTCTGCAATACTGATCATATCCGCATCGACTGTGACACGCAGTTCCTCCAGCGTGCGGTCATCTGAAATAAACGAACTGTCCTGTGCAAGCAGCATGGCAATGGTTCTGGTTTTCGCCGCATATTCTTCTTTGAATTCTTCTATCAAGGTAGTGGTGGTATTTTTATTTTTTTCCAGATACGTCTCAACCGAACCAATATTCGTATCGATCTGCGCTATCACATCGTTCTGGCTGACCACACCAACGGTATATCCAGCAGTCACTGCAAGTACTGCAATCACTGCGGCTAAGCTGAGAAGTACCAGACGGTACATTTTAAAAAAACGTTTCATCCTTTGCTGAAGTACACCTGCCTTACTTTGCGGCAAAATCCTGCATCATCCGGAATCCCTCGTCAATATAGAGGTCGGTTGCTTTCGCAGTTTTTTCGCTGAATGTTTCCGGACCATTCTTCGGGTTACGGCTGTCGTAGATCAGGAACGGAATGGGATCATTGGTATGGGTCTTCAGAGAAAGAGGCGTTGCATGATCAGGCATTACCAGCACCTTGAACTCACCCATTTTCTCCAGCGCAGCCACTACCGGGCCGAGGATTTTCTTGTCAATGAGAGTAATAGCGTCTACCTTGTTCTGAATTTCTGCACGATGACCGCATTCGTCCGGCGCCTCTACATGAATGTAAACAAAATCCTGACCACGCTCAAATTCCGCAATGGCAGCAGCAGCCTTACCGTCAAAATTAGTGTCAATATATCCGGTAGCACCTTCTACTTCCACAATATCCATGCCAGAAAATTTACCAATGCCCTTGAGCAGATCCACTGCTGAGATCATGGAGCCATGAAGACCATACTTTTCCGCAAAGAGATCCAGATTGGCACGTACGCCCTCGCCCCAGAGCCAGATGCTGTTTGCCGGGCGCTTACCACGCTTGATACGCTCCTGGTTCACTGGATGATCTTTCAGCACATCATAAGAACGCACCATCAGATCATATAGCGGTGCAGCATTCTGGCTGTGGCACAGGGGCAGATAATCCTTCACCGGCTGACTTGTGATATCATGGGGCGGTGTCAGTCCGCCAAGATCCGTAGTACCATGATCCCAGATCAGACAGTGACGATATGCCACGCCGGTATAGAACCGGAATGTCTCTGTTCCCAATGCCTCCTGAACTGCCTGCATGAGGATCCGTGCTTCTTCAGTGGAGATATCATCAGCGCAATAATCCACCAATGTACGATCCTCATAGTTCGGTTCATCACTGAGGGTCACCAGATTGCAGCGCAGAGAAACATCTGTGGGCTTCATATCAATGCCGATGCTGCCTGCCTCCAGAGGAGAGCGCCCGGTATAGTACTTCATGGGGTCATAACCCAGAACAGAAAGATTTGCCACATCGCTGCCCGGCTTCATACCATCCTGCACGGTTTTCACCAAACCAACGGTTGCTTTTTTTGCCAATGCATCCATATTGGGGGTATCTGCAGCCTCCAAAGGTGTCTTTCCGCCAAGCGCATCCACGGGATAATCCGCCATACCGTCACATAATACTACCAGATATTTCATCAGATAAGCCTCCTGCTTTCACTTTTTTCAGAAAATTGGACGTTTTCCAATTCGTTCGTTATTCATTATAACATATGCATCGGATTTTGTCCAGCGTTTCCAGCAGGATTTTTTCGTACGGCATCACTCGCCCCAAGCGCAAAGTCTTGTTGTACCGTCTGCGTTTAAGTAAACTGCCTGTTCATTACCAGCTGTATTTTTTGTGAAAAAGCACACACGCCACATTCGGCTTTGTGCATCATATGCTACAGCAATTTGATTGTAGGAAATTGTAAGCTCATTTTTAGCAAGTGCAACTGCCTGCCCTGCATTTGCAATGTATGTTTCCTGTGTATTCGAAAAATCATCCATTTTTATACCCGGTCGCCAAATATCCTCAAATTGATAAATCTCTGCATCTTGAGAAAAAGAAAAGGCTTCAACTACAATTTGATTTTTATGTGCACAATATGCTGTCAGCAGAAGCATTCCGAATAGAACACAAAGGCTTAATGTTTTGTTTGAATTCCTCACAATTACGCATCCAGACCCTCACGCAGACTCTTGACGAATGTCCCGACCTGTGACGGTGCATCTGTGCCGCCGTACTGTTCCACCAGACGTACAATAGCACTGCCAACAATAACACCGTCACAGTACTGTCCCATCCGTTTGGCTGTCTCTGGGCCGGAAATACCGAAACCAACCGCACAGGGCACTTTGGCATACTTGTGGATTTTCTCGAAGAAAGGCGCAAAATTTGTTTCAAACTCACTGCGCACACCAGTAACACCGTTAGAAGATACGCAGTATAAGAAACCCGTTGCCTCCGATGCGATCATCTGAATCCGATCCTCACTTGCCGGGGTCACCAGGCTGATGTTATGTACATTATATTTATCCGCACTGCCCTGGATCTCGTCCTTTTCCTCAAAGGGAATGTCCGGTACAATTACGCCGTCAATACCACACTCTTTACATAAGCTGAAAAAACGATCTGTGCCGAAGCGGAAAATGGTGTTCAGATACATCATAAGCAGCAGAGGCATGTCTGTCTTCTGGCGCAGACGGCGTACCATGTCAAAAATACCCACCAGAGTCGTACCGCCCTGAAGCGCACGCTCACTGGCACGCTGAATGACTGGGCCCTCTGCAATGGGGTCGGAAAAGGGTACGCCCAGCTCGATGAGATCGGCGCCGTTTTTCTCCATCTCCAGCACAGCATCTTCGGTGCAGGCATAGCCACCGTCACCGGATGTGATAAATGTGATCAGTGCCTTTCTGCCCTCGGCTTTGCACTGCTCCAGCTTTGCGTCAATACGGTTCTTAGTCATCGATCTTCACTCCTCTATATTCTGCGATCTGCTGCATGTCCTTGTCGCCTCTGCCGGACAAACAGATGATCATGGTTTCCTCCGGCTTCATCTGCGGTGCGATCTTCATCGCTGCCGCAACAGCGTGTGCCGACTCAATTGCCGGAATCACGCCCTCGGTTCTGGAGAGGTATTCCAGTGCCTGTACCGCTTCTTCATCAGTAATTGCCATATATTCCGCACGCCCAGTCTTGTACAGATTTGCATGCTCCGGACCTACACCCGGATAATCCAGTCCGGCAGAAATGGAATAGACCGGTGCGATCTGTCCCTCATCATTTTGCAAAAAATAGGACTTCATGCCATGGAAAATACCCAACGAGCCCTTTGCTACAGTTGCCGCATGGAGCTTGGTATCAATGCCCTTTCCAGCAGCTTCTGCGCCTACCAGGCGAACGCTCTCCTCCGGGATAAAGTCATAGAACATACCCATAGCATTAGAACCGCCGCCGACACAGGCTACGACACATTTTGGAAGCTTGCCTTCTATTTCCATGATCTGCTTCTTTGCCTCTTCACCGATGATCTTCTGGAAGTCACGCACCATAGTGGGATAAGGATGGGGTCCCATAACAGAACCGATCAGATAGAAAGTCGTGTCAATATTAGTTGCCCAGTCACGCATTGCCTCGTTGATGGCATCCTTCAGGGTAGCTGTACCATTGTCCACGCTGTTTACCTTTGCACCCAGCAGTTCCATACGATAGACATTCAGCCGCTGACGGCGCACATCTTCCTTGCCCATATAGATCTCGCATTCCATGTCGAACATGGCGCAAGCAGTTGCCGTTGCCACGCCGTGCTGTCCAGCACCTGTCTCGGCAATGATCCGCTTTTTGCCCATTTTCTTTGCCAGCAGGATCTGTCCCAACACGTTGTTGATCTTATGTGCACCGGTGTGGTTCAGATCCTCTCGCTTCAGATAGATCCTGCAGCCGCCCAAGTCCTTTGTCATGCGGTCTGCATAATACAGCATGGACGGCCGTCCGGCATAGTCCCGCAGCAATGTACGGTATTCTTCCAGAAATTCCGGATCCTTACCATAGCGGTCATAAGCCTCTTCCAGCTCATGTACCGCATTCATTACAGTTTCCGGCACATACTGTCCGCCGAAAATACCAAATCTTCCTACTTTACCCATGATATTCACCTCGTATGATCTTAACGATCTCTTTCATTTTCTCATAATCTTTCACACCGTCTGTTTCAATACCGCTGGACAGGTCGATGCCTGTGGGTTGCAGCGTTTTCAGCGCAGCTTGTATATTTTCCGGTTTCAAACCGCCTGCCAGAAAATAGGGCATTCGGGGCGCTGCCTTTGCAATCAGCTCCCAGTTTGCAATCTGTCCCGTTCCGCCCACCTGTCCAGGCACATGACCTTCCAGCACAAACTGGTCTGCACCCAAATATTCTGCCTGCCGGATCTCCTTTTCACTCTGTACCCGGACGGCTTTCCAGATGGGAAGTCCTGTCATTTCCCGGAGTTTTGCGATCGTCCCGGCATCTTCCGCCCCGTGGAGTTGGATCACATCCAGAGAAACACTGCGGAGCACACGGGCGATCTCCTCCGCAGAAGCATTGACGAATACGCCCACAGCAGCGATAGACGCATGTTTTTCTTTCACCAATGCTGCGGCAGCCGCCATCGTCACAGAGCGGCGAAATCCCGGCGACAAGATCATGCCCATATAATCGGGCTGCAATACATTACAGTAGATGACATCCTCCCTGCGCCGGATACCGCAGAATTTCAGCTTCATACGCCCTCCCGCAGTTCTGCCAGTGTCCGTGGAATATTGCCGCTGCGCATGAGGGTCTCGCCAATCAGCACAGCGTCTGCACCCAGAGCACGAACCTGTTTCATATCCGCATTGTGCCGGATACCGCTCTCGGAAACAAACACGGCATCTGCCGGAGCGAAGGGTTTCAGCTGTGACACTGTGTCCAGACTTACCGCAAAGGTTTTCAGATTGCGGTTGTTCACGCCCAGGATCTCCGGCTGGAGAAAGGCAATGCCCTCCAGTTCCTCCCGGCTGTGAACCTCTACCAGTACCTCCAGCCCCAGGTCATATGCCAGGTGATACAGCTCCGCCAGCCGCTGGGGTTCCAGGACAGCTGCAATGAGGAGCACGGCATCTGCACCGATGGCAGCGGCTTCGTAAATCTGGTACTCGTCGAAAATAAAGTCTTTCCGCAGAATGGGCAGGGAGACTGCCTTGCGGATGGCTGCCAGATACTGTGACGAGCCTTGGAAATAGTGCTCCTCTGTCAGACAGGAAATGGCATTCGCTCCGGCTTTTTCGTATGTCTCAGCGATCTCCACGGGGTGGAAATCGGGGCAGATCAGCCCTTTGGACGGCGAAGCCTTTTTCACCTCGCAAATACAGGACAGGGTATCCTGCTGCAATGCCTTTTTCAGCGAGACCGGCTTTCTCAGGGCAAGCACCGCTTCTGCACGGGCTTTCATTTCTGCCGGCGCACAGGCTGCCTTTTCCCGTGCCAGCTGCTCCTTCCGGTGCAGTATAATTTCATCTAAAATCATATGACGCTCCTTACGCATTCTGATTGGTGTATTCCACCAGCTCCTGGAGCTTCTCCAGTGCTCTGCCGCTGTCGATCTGCTCTGCTGCCAGGACAATGCCATCCGCAATGGTCTCTGCCTTGCCGGAAATATACAGGGCGCAGCCAGCATTCATCAGAACGATATTCCGTCTTGCATCCTGAATGGAACCATCCAGAATACCCCGTGTGATCCGGGCATTTTCATCGGCAATACCGCCCACAATTTCCTCTTTTGTCCCTCTGGGCAGCCCGAAATCCTCCGGTGCGATCTCATATTCTGTGACTGTACCATCCCGCACCTCTGCAACAGAAGTTTTGTCGGAAATGGAGATTTCATCCAGCCGGTCATTGCCGTAGACGATCATGGCACGCTTGATGCCCAGTCCCAGCAGCACGTGCGCCATTACCGGCAGCAGTGCCTTGTCATAGACACCCAGCACAATATAATTGGTAGACGCCGGATTGGTCAGAGGTCCCAGTACATTAAATACCGTCCGCAGTCCCAGATCTTTCCGCACCGGTGCCACATATTTCATGGAACCGTGATAGTTCTGGGCGAAGAGGAAGGAGATGCCTACATGTTCCACACATGCTTTTGCCTGTTCCGGAGTGGTCTGGATCTTCACGCCCAGGCTTTCCAGAACATCTGCAGCACCGCTCTTGCTGGAAACGCTGCGGTTTCCGTGCTTTGCCACAGGCATTCCCGCTGCCGCGATGACAAAGGAAGAGGTGGTGGAGATGTTGAAGGAATTCGCCAGGTCACCGCCAGTGCCTACGATATCAATGCTCTCTTCGCATCCGTTGACGTGCAGCGCTTTCTGGCGCATGCCCTTGGCGAAGCCGGTGATCTCCGGAATCGTCTCCCCTTTCATGCGCAGTGCCGTGAGCAGTGCGGCGATCTGCGCATTGGTGGCATTGCCGCTCATGATAATATCCATTGCCTCTGCGGCTTCCTGTTCTGTGAGGTCGTTGCCGTCCACCACTTTTGCGGCATACTTTTTCAGCTCTGTCTTGGGCTTTTCCTCCTTGATCGCCGGCAGGGGTACGGAAACGCCGGGGATCATGTTCAGGAAGTTCGCCAGCATCCGCTTTCCGTCCTCTGTCAGGAGCGATTCCGGGTGGAACTGCACGCCGTATGTGGGGTGTTCCCGATGTACCAGCGCCATGATCTGTCCGTCCTCGTCCCGTCCCGTAACTTTTAGACAATCCGGGAAATCGGATTCCTGGCAGATCAGGGAGTGATATCTGCCGCAAGGAACAAACTGAGGCAAGCCCTGAAACAATGGGCAAGTTACATCCAGGTTAATGCGGCTGGACTTGCCGTGCATCAGCACATTGGCACGGACGATAGTACCGCCGAAGGTTTCGCAGATGGACTGGTGTCCCAGACACACACCCAATATGGGGAGTTTTCCGCTAAAACGACGAATGGCTTCCATGGTGATGCCGGCATCCTTGGGATAACCCGGTCCTGGAGAGAAAATCAGCGCCTGAGGTTCCATAGCTTCGATTTCGCCCAGTGTTATTTCGTCATTGCGTACCACCTGAATATCCTTGTACAATTCGCCGATGTACTGATAAAGATTATAGGTGAAGGAATCATAATTGTCAATGAGTAAAATCATTGTTCTGCCTCCTTGATCGCATTGATGACTGCGAGCGCTTTGTTGACGGTTTCATAATATTCATTCTCCGGCACGGAATCTGCCACGATGCCAGCGCCCGCCTGGACATATGCCTTTTCGTTGGCAAAGAGCACAGTACGGATCGCAATGCAGGTATTGATATTGCCATCAAATCCCAAGTAGCCTACGGTGCCGCCGTAGAGTCCTCTCTTTTTGTTTTCGAACTGGTCGATGAGCTCCATGGCACGTACCTTCGGTGCACCAGAAAGAGTCCCTGCCGGCAGGATCGCCATAAGTGCATCCAGTGCAGTCTGGTCACTGTGCAGTTTGCCTGTCACATCGGAAACCAAATGCATAACCTTGGAAGCACGCTCTGTCACCATATACCGAGTCACCTTGACAGAACCGAACTCCGAAACTTTTCCCACGTCGTTTCTGCCCAGATCCACCAGCATGGTATGCTCTGCACGTTCCTTCGGGTCGGCAAGAAGTGCCTTTTCGTTTGCCTGATCCTCTTCCGGTGTCCGTCCTCTTGGCTTTGTGCCAGCAATGGGACGATTGTGGATGACACCGTTTGTGACCTCTGCAAGCATCTCCGGTGAGGCACCTGCCACGTCGTATTCCGGGGTATGGAAGTAGTAGAGATACGGTGACGGGTTCGTCGCACGAAGTCTCCGGTAGACGGAAAAGCTGTCCGGCGGATTGCTGATTTCGAATCGTTGGGAAAGGACGATCTGAAAGATGTCACCGTTCCGGATATATTCCTTTGCATCCCGTACCATTTGGCTGTACTGCTCCTTTGTCATATTGGAGCGAACTACAGACTCGCCCTGATGGTGCTGTTCCTGAGGCTGGGGATTATAATGGCGAATGATCTCTGCCAATTCTTCGGCTCTCCACTGAGCAGCTGCGTACTGAGCGCCCAGATCCCCATCTGTATGGAGATTCAGGATCACAATGCCGTTGCTGGTCAGGTGATCATATGCCACAAGTTCCTCATAGAGAAACAAATGACAGTCCGGCATATGGATATCATCCTCCGGCACATTAGTAAGCTTTTTCTCCATGTAGCGCACCGTGTCATAGCCGAAATAACCGATGAGACCGCCGGTAAAGTTTGGTGCATTCGGCAAAACCGGAGCACAGTATGCAGCCATGCGTTCTTTCAGAAAGGCAATGGGCTGTTCCACATAGAGGGTCTCAGTCTGATCTCCGGTACGGATCTCTGCGGTATTGCCGGTAATACGGATCTCCTGCTTCGGAGAAAAGCCGATAAAGGAATAGCGATCCCACTGCACACCGTTACTGACGCTTTCCAGAATAAAGGAATTGTGCCCCCGAGGTGCAAGTGCCGTGTAGATATTCAACGGCGTTTGGTTGTCTGCCGAGAATTCATAGAACACCGGGATGGTGTTATACTGTCCGGCAAGTGCCTTCACCTCTTCAAGTGTTGGTTTCAGCATATTGATCACTCCTCTTTTCAATCAAAAACAAATAAAAAAAGCCTGACATCCCAAAAACATGGGACGTCAGACTGTCGTCTACGTGTTGCCACCCAATTTCAGAAACAATACACCTGTTTCCCTCATTACAGATACGCCGGATAAAATCAGACCGGATATATCCTCTCCCGATAACGCAGGAACTGCGGCAATGGATACTGCGGCATCTGCCGGTTCGCCACGCTTCTCACAAACCCATTCACCAAACAGCGTACATATCGAGATCCCACCGTCCCCGACTCTCTGTGATGCCGTTTTGCCAGCTACTTACTTTTGCTCATGGAATTTAACCTATGTCTAGTATACGCAAAATCCGAAAATCTGTCAAGGGCTTTTTTGCATTTTTCAGCATTTTCATCGAATTGCGCAAATTTCTACAGAATTTTTATGTGATTTTCCACAAACATAGAAAATTTAACGCATACGCTATTCCATCAGGCGCATAGAAATGGGCATAGCAACTCCACAGGACAACCGAGAGACTCAAGGAGGTACTTATGTTACAGCTGCACAAAGCGATAGCGGCGTTATTCGCCGGATGTTTTTGTACCATGACCATGCATCAGCTGCCGATTCTAGGCAGTGCTTTTGAAGAGCGAGCCAGGCCTGTTCTGGATGCCATCCGCATTACTCATGTAGGCGACACGGATACCTGGACAGAACCTGAACCAGAATCTCTTCCGGAGCAGCAGCTGACCTGCACTCTGCCCCCGGAGCCGGAACAGCCGGAAGAGCCGATACAGACAACAGCACCGCCTGTGGCAACGCCTGTCACCACCACGACGGTGACATCTGTCCTTACGGAGCCGACTGTTCCGGCAGAGACAACAACCACAGTTGTCACAACAGCTGACCTGCCAGAAGAAACCACTGCTTGCCAACAGACGGATGACACTGCATCGGCAGTAGAGCCAGATGCAGAAACCGAGACTATCCCCATAGACGACCAATCCCTATTTGACATCCAGGAGACCTGGTTCAAGGCGTATATGGACTACCGCACCATTACGGACATTAGCTCCGCTCAGTACGAGTTACAACAGTCAGCATGGACAGACGAACACGGTCTGCGGCGGATAGGAGATGATTATCTGGTGGCAATGGGGACAGGCTGGCTGGAGGAAGGCTGCGGAGAGCGTTTTCTGGTAACGCTGGAGGGCGGTGAAACATTCACCGTTGTAGTAGGTGATATCAAGGCAGACTGCGACACAGATCCCACCAGGCGATACCGCAACTGCGGCGGCGGTGCAAACGTACTGGAATTCATTGTAGATACCTGGTGCATGACCAGCGAAGCAAAAAATGCCGGAACAGTTTCCGTTTATGCAGAGCTGGAAGGCAATATTGCGGAGATTGCACGAATCGAATAAAACAGAGGGCGGCAATTTGTGAAAGCCGCCTTTTTGTCGTGATATGGTAATCCATTTTATGAAATGATAAACTCTGTGAACTGTAGGGGCGAACTTTGTTCGCCCAAAAAATTTCCAGAAATAATCCAACGGGCGAACGCAGTTCGCCTCTACAGTTTCACCAAATTTGTACAATTGTGGAGAATACGGTGGGCGGATGATATCCGCCCCTACAATAGGTAATATTATTCCCCAAAAAACTGCCGCCGTTCCTGTTCTGGCAAGGAGTAATAGAACCGCTGCTTGATCTCCAGAAAAGACCGCAGTTCCGTCAGGATACAGTAGAGTATGGCACGGTTTTCAAATTCCTCCCGGTTCTCCGGCAGAGCGTCACTGCGATAGGCAGCGTGCAGATCCTCCAACCGTTCCAGCAGTCCAGTGCAGTCGTTGCACTCATGATACTGGGATGCAATTTCCGCCAGAAATCTGGACAAAGGCTTTGCCTGTTCTGGCACAATAGTCAGCTTGATGATCTGCCGGTAGATCTCCTGCAAGATCGTACACTGCTCCCGGCGCATGGTCACGTAACGAATATAATACAGATCGCTGCGCCATGTCTGGTTTTGCAGAAAGAGATCCGCCTCACGACGCAGTTCCTCTGAAAGACGCTCTGTTCTCTGAAAGCAATCTGTACCATAGCCCGTATGGTCTGTCTCCTGCAGCCGCCTGGACATGCGCTGGAGAATACCCTTGATCTCCGTGTCCAGTTCCTCCTGCTTTTTTCGGATCTGCTGCAAATTCTGGGGCATGAACCAATTGAGACAGACACCGATACCACTGCCGATGAGCAGAAGCAGTACCTCATTCCCTACCATACCAAGCGTTACACCGCCTGCCGCCATATAATGTGTTGCCATGACAGCATTTATGGGGATAGAATCCTCCATGCCCAGTCCGTAGCAGATCAACAACAGAAACAGCAAAACAATTCCGAATGACCATGGCTTTGTACCGCAGAACATGTATACAGGCGTACTCAGCAGCGTCATGATACCGAAAGCCGCCACCCGGCGGATACTGCTGCGCACCGTTTCACGCCGGGTATTCTGTACCGTCAGCAGGGTGATGATCCCGGCAGACGCCGCATTGTGCAGCCCGATGGCTTCCGCAAGCAGGATCGCCGCCACAGCGCCTACGGTTATTTTCAACGCCTTTATCCAATTGATACTGCGCCATATGGAGCGCATTCTCTCTCATCTCCTTCAAATTTGTAATTTATTATACATTATGCACTTAATTATGGTCATACATAACCAGCACATCCTCTGGACAGATGACAGTGTCACCCTGGGGAATCACGGTTTCCTTCCCACGACGAATCAGAACGATCAGTTCTTCCGGCGGCAGTTTCAGATCTGCCAGCCGCTTGCCGTTCCAGCTGTGCTCCGGCGGAATGGACAGTTCGCACAGCTGGATCTTCTGCATCTTCTCTTTACAGTGCCCTGCCGCCAACACAGCAATATCCCCTTCCTGCAAGATGGTATCCCCACGAGGAACAATGTTATCCGTTCCCCGAAGAATGGTGGCGAGGATAGTATCCGGCGGCAGTGAAAGACTGCTTACCGCCGCACCGATCCAACTGTTCCCCGATTCCAGGGACAGCCGCAGCAACTGAAGCTCTTTCTGTTCCGTATAGTCATTAAACGTTCTGAGCACATCTACGGTCTCGTCAATCATGTCCAGCTTTCTGGAAACCATAGGAAGAAGCGTTCCCTGCAAAGCAATGGAGAAGAGTACTACGCAGAATACCAGATGGAACAGGTCATATTCCAGCACAGCACCCCCGGCAACGGCAGTCAGTGCGAAAATAGCAGAAGTTGCACCACGAAGCCCTGCCCAGGAGACCAAAAGCTGTTGTCGTATTTTCGAACGGAACGGTGCCAGCAGCAATGCCACCACCAGCGGACGTGCCACAAATGTCAAAACGACGGCAATGGCAAGTGCCGAAAGGATCACACGCACCAGATTGGTGGGGGTGCACAGCAGCCCCAGTAGGAAAAAGACCATGAGTTGCATAAGACTGGTAATACCATCAAAGAAATGTACCTGTTTTTTCTTGTTTGGTATCTTAGCATTTCCTAAAATAATACCGGCAATATAGGCGCTCAGATAACCGTTTCCACCTACCAGTACCGGCAGGACATAGGACAAGATCGCCACCGCAAGCATGAATACCATATCAAAGCCTGATGTATCAAACCGGAATCGGCGCAGGAAAAAGACGGTACACAACGCCAGCAGCGCACCAATGCCCACGCCGTAGACGATCTGAGCGAATATCATATAAAGCATACGCCCGGTGGTAATGTCAGATGTCATCATGGTCAGGATCACCGTGGTCATCAGATAGGCGACCGGGTCATTACTGCCGCTTTCCACTTCCAAAAGCGAAGCTGTGCCATATTTCAGGTTCAGTTTTTTGGAACGGAGAATAGAAAAGACGGAGGCAGCATCTGTAGAACTGAGAACGGCGCCGATGAGCATACTCTCCAGCCATGCTGTATGTAGGGCAAAGTGACAAAATGCACCCATAGCAAATGCCGTCAGAAACACGCCCAGGGTGGAAAGCAGCACTGCCTTTCCGGCAACTGGTTTTGCGGCGCTCCATTTTGTTCCGAAACCACCATAAAAAATGATGAAGATCAACGCCACGGTACAAAGATTTTCTGTCATGGTAAAATCATCGAAAGCAATGCCAAGCACCCCGTCAATGCCACAAAGCATACCCACCGCCAGAAAAGCAAGCAGTACGGGAATACCCACCTTGCTGGTCAGCTTATTGCAAAGAATGCAGGCGATCATCACAAGTGAGAGAAGCAGCAGGATCAAATTCATTTTCGTTTCCTTTCGGTCGAAATAGGCTCTTTGTGCATGTCATCCATTTTTATGGTTATGTTTTTTGATGTAATGTCAGAAGAATTCCGAAGTCGGGTGGAAGCAGCCACTGCAACTGTCACTGTTTCTGCACCACAGGCTCTCAACAGTGCAGCGCAGCGGTTCAAGGTACTGCCCGTTGTCAAAACATCGTCGCACAGAAGGATCCGATAGCCTTTGAGATCTTTCTGCCGGGCAGAAAAATGGGAGACATTTTCCCGACGCTGCTTTGCAGTAAGCGTATGCTGCACTGCACCTCTGCCGCTGTCCAGGAGAAGATCCGTCCACATAGGAATCCTTGTCACTGATGCCAGTTCCTTTGCGATAACTTCAGCCGGATTGCAGCAGCGTTTCCACTTTTTTCGCCTTGCCATGGGAACCGGAACAATACAGTCATAGGTACGCAGTCGTGCATCTGCCAGAACACGTTTTCCCAACACCTCGCCGCAATACCAGCCGAATTGCAGACTCTCGGCAGCCTTGAGGGAAATCACGCCTTTCCGGGCGATCTCCTCATACGATGTGACTACCAGCGCATGGTCATATGCCAGATCATTTCCGCAGAGACAGGTTTCCAGAGGTTTTCCGCAGCCGGCACAGAATGTCTCCGCCGGAACGGTAATGGCGGCAATACAGGTATCGCAAAGATACTGCCGCCAGGAGATCGGGCTGCCGCAGCATGGACAAACATTTGGATAGATCAAATTTATCAAAAACATCCAGCATTTTCTAATATGGCGCAGTTCGTCTGGCATTTCTCCACCTCTTTCCATAGCTTGTTGCTCTATTATAACATAAAATTCATGGAAATGCAAATGGGTAAAACAAACACTTTACCCGATAAGGCAATACCCATACGGCATTGCCTTAAACCCACTGTTTTTCATGCGTATTTTAGGAAGCACTTGACTTCACTAAAAATTTCGTCTATAATGATATATGAGATATGCACGCATTTTCTGCGCCGCCGTATCACTTTATCAATTAAAAAGGAAATAACAAGATGCACACTGAATTTTTAATGGGTAATGCCGCCATAGCCATGGGTGCTGTGGCAGCAGGTCTCAATCTGATATCCGGTTATCCCGGAACGCCGTCCACTGAGGTGCTGGAAACAACAGCGAAACACAATCCCGGCAGCATCTATGTGGAATGGTCTGTCAACGAAAAAGCTGCCCTTGAGCTTGCCGCCGGCGCATCCTACTGCGGCGCAAGAACCATGGTGACAATGAAACAGGTCGGGCTGAACGTAGCATCCGACCCTCTCATGAGTCTGGCGTATATCGGCGTTAAGGGCGGCATGGTTATTCTGGTTGCCGACGATCCCGGTCCCATTTCTTCCCAGACGGAACAGGACACCCGGCATTTTGCCGCATTTTCCAAGCTTCCCTGCTTTGACCCATCCGGCGTGCAGGAGGCGTATGACATGATCCAGGACGCTTTCACCTACTCGGAGCAGTACCACACCCCGGTGCTGTTCCGTCCCACCACAAGAGTCTGTCACGGCTACACTTCGATTCAGGTCAAGGATCCGGTGGAATATCTGGTCAATGCACCAGAGGGCTTTATAAAGGATTCCTCCAAATGGGTCATTTTTCCGAAACTGTCCTACAACAGTCATATTCATATCGAACAGCGCAACGTTGATCTGTCTGACGTATTCTCCGCCTATGCCGGAAATCAAATCATTCCGGCGGCTGATCCAGCGTGCAAAAAGGGCATTGCCACTCATGGCATCAGCTATTCCTACACCATGGAATCCCTCCGAGACAAGGAATCCCCCAGGATATTCAAAGTCGCCACACCTTTCCCCTTTCCGGAAAAGGCAGCTCTGGCATTTCTGGAAGGACTGGACGAGGTGCTGTGTATTGAGGAACTGGATCCGGTCATCGAACGAGAACTAACCTATATCTGCGGCAAGTACCATCTGCCCACTCGGATCCGCGGCAAGCTGACTCAGGATGTACAGCCTGCCGGAGAGAACAATTGCGGCAGTGTTACAAAAAATCTCGCCGCCTTTCTGGGGTGGGAACAATCCGAAACAGCTGTACCAGATGCACCGCCCAAGCTGCCTGTCCGTCCGCCGGTACTCTGTGCCGGATGTCCTCATAGAGCATCTTTCTTTGCAGTAAAAGAGGCGATGAAAGGAAAAAAGACCGTATTCTGCGGTGATATCGGCTGTTATACCTTGGGGAACGCCATGCCTCTGGATATGGTAGACACCTGTCTCTGCATGGGTGCTGGGGTGAATATGACCCAGGGCATCGGGAAAATCGAACCAGATACCACATGTTTTGCCTTTGTGGGTGATTCCACGTTCTTCGCATCTGCCATTACCGGTGTAGTCAACGCTGTGTACAACCAGGCGAATATGACGCTGGTCATTCTGGATAATTCCACCACAGCCATGACAGGACACCAGCCCCATCCCGGCACAGGACGCACCATGATGGGTGAGATAGTAGAAAAGGTCAACATGGAAGCGGTGCTCCGGGGTATCGGGGTAAAAACAGTGGAAACGGTCAACCCCCTGCATCTGTCCGAAGCCATCGACTGCGTGAAACGTGTAGCAGCGCAGGACGGCGTCAAGGCGATTATTTTCCAGTCCCCCTGCGCTGTACTCATCAAGCCGGCTGCGCCTATGATTGTAGATGAAGACAAGTGCATCCAGTGCAAAAAATGTATCCGCACCCTGGGCTGTCCGGGAATCATTCTGCGTCAAGGCAAAGTGCAGATCGAACAGGCACTTTGCACGGGATGCGGCGTCTGCACACAGGTATGTCCTACAAATGCCATCGGAGGTGACTGTCATGCATAAAAATATTCTCCTCTGCGGCGTAGGCGGTCAGGGTATTGTCCTGACTTCGAAGCTGATTGCTGCTGCCTCTATGGCAAAGAATATCCCTGTTATGAGTGCCGAGACCATTGGTATGGCACAAAAAGGCGGCAGTGTATTCAGTTTTCTGCGCACAGGCGAAGGGCTCTACTGCCCTATGTTCCCCGAGGGAACGGCAGATCTCATGATCGGCTTTGAGCCGGCGGAAACCGTCCGCATGCTGCCCTATCTGAAGTCTGATGGTACTGTGATCTTGAATTCCCACCCCATCCTGCCAGTAACAGCGGCACTGGGCGGTGAGACCTATGACGGCACAGAAATGGTCGCCTATCTGAAAGCCCACGTCAAGCATCTGGTGATGCTGGACGGAGACAAGGCTTGTCGGGAGATCGGTTCGCCCAAAGTGTTGAATATGGTTATGCTGGGTGCTGCGATCCAGAGCGGTTGTCTGCCATTTTCTCTTAAGGATATCAAGGAAGCGGTGCAGAAAACCGGAAAGCCACAATTTTATGCATTGAATTGCAAAGCGTTGGATGCGGCGGAACAGTTTCTTGTTTCGTGAGAATTGTGAGATTTGATAGTGCACTCTTTTTTGTGCGTTGTTGTTCAAATACTTTATACTGTTCGTTTTCTAGATTTTTGTGCAAGAAAGGACTCTTTATTTATTATGAAAATTACGGATGAACAATTGACCCTTGTCAACGGCCGTATTCAGGCACTGCTTCGTTCCAACAGCTTCTACGGAAAAAAGCTGGAGGATGCCGGTGTCTCTGCGATACATTCCCCGGAAGAATTCGAAAAACTTCCCTTTTCCGAAAAGAAAGATCTGCGTGACGCCTATCCCTTGGGACTGATGACTGCCCCAGAAGAGGAAATCGTCCGCATCCATTCTTCCTCCGGCACTACGGGTACCCCGGTCATTATTCCCTACACTGCAAAGGATGTGGACGACTGGGCAATCCAGTTCAAGCGCTGCTATGAAATGGCAGGTATCACCCCCATGGATCGTATCCAGGTAACACCGGGCTACGGTTTATGGACAGCTGGTATCGGTTTCCAGAATGGTGCAGAAAAGCTGGGGGCAATGGTGATCCCCATGGGTCCCGGCAATACAGACAAACAGCTCCAGATGATGATGGATATGAAGAGTACTGTGCTCTGTTCCACCTCCTCCTATGCTCTGCTCCTGGCGGAAGAGATCCAGAAGCGTGGCATCAAGGATAAGATCCACCTGAAAAAGGGCGTCATCGGTTCGGAACGCTGGAGCGAGAAAATGCGGAAGCGTATCTCCACAGAGCTTGGCATTGAACTGTACGACATCTACGGACTGACAGAGATCTACGGCCCTGGCATCGGCATCAGCTGTTCAGAAAACCACGGGATGCACTACTGGGATGACTTCATCTATCTGGAGATCATCGATCCGGTGACCGGCAAGAATCTGCCCGACGGCGAGATCGGCGAGATCGTGATCACCACTTTGGTGAAAGAGGGAGCACCGCTCATCCGCTACAGAACCCACGATCTGTCCAGAATTATCCCCGGCGACTGTCCCTGCGGCAGTAAATTCCCGAGAATTGACACGATCCTGGGAAGAACTGACGATATGATGAAGATCAAGGGTGTCAATGTATTCCCTAGTCAGATCGAAGAAGTACTGGGGACATTCCCGGAGATCTCCAGTGAATACCAGATTCGCATCTCCCATCTGGACGGAAAAGACACGATGCGCATCTATGTGGAAACCACCGGTTCAGTGGATTTTACAGACCTGAGCAAGCGCATTGCCGAAAAGGTAAAAAGCCGCATCGGATTTACTCCTATTGTAAAAGTCGTTGAAATTGGGCTTCTTCCCCGGAGCACTAAGAAAACCGCCCGTGTCATTGACGAACGATATGATTGATATCATGAACGTTCCGAATTTACCTCTTGACATCACCCCAAAAAAACGATATAATAAAAGACAGAAAGTAGCCGGATGTATTTGCGGCGGCTGAAACGAAAAAGGAGAATCCATATGACATACAAAGAATCATTTCTGCGGTTTATGGTGGACTGCGGTGTGTTGACGTTCGGCAGCTTTACCCTGAAAAGCGGCAGACAGGCACCCTATTTCATCAATGCTGGTAATTATCACAACGGTTCCCAGCTCATGAAACTGGGACGGTACTATGCCGCCTGCATTGAAGAACACAATATCCCGGTGGAGACCCTCTTCGGTCCTGCATATAAGGGCATTCCCCTGGCGGCAGCTGCGGCAGTGGCTCTGGCGGACAAATACCAGAAAACCGTGAATTTCTGTTTCGACCGCAAGGAAGTCAAAGATCATGGCGAGGGCGGCATGTTTGTAGGAAAGCAGCTCACAGACGGCGAAAAAGTCGTTATCATTGAGGACGTCATGACTTCTGGAAAGGCAATGGCTGAGGTTTATCCCAAACTCAAGGCTGCCGCCGATGTTGACATTACAGGCATGGTCATTACTGTTGACCGCATGGAATGTGCGCTAGAGGGAAATCAGTCTGCGGTACAGACCGTCTATGAAAAATACGGCGTTCCGGTCTATGCTATCGTTACCATGGAAGATATTATCCAGGCGATCCGTGATGGTGTTATACCCGGTCAGGAGCATCTGGATGCGATGTTGGCATACCGCAAGGAATACGGTGTGTCTTAATTCATTCATACATATTCTGTGCATATTGCAGATTGCCGAGCACACGCCCGGCAAATGTTCCTGTAGCTCAGCTGGATAGAGCGGCCGCCTCCTAAGCGGCAGGTCGGGTGTTCGAATCACCTCAGGAACGCCACTAATAGGTCGATCTAAGATTTCATGCCTACTGCGTTAAAAATTCTTGCCAGGCGAAATCCTATCTACATTTTTCCCTTGTATGCGTAAAAAAACTACTCGAAAATCCGCACAAATATTTTATGCGAACATGCTCTAAAGCTTTTCTACCCCAACCTGGTCAGAGGTCTAAATTACAAACAAAAACGGAACTGCACGAACAGTTCCGTTTTTTGCTTATATAAACAGAATAATTGGTTATCTCAGATATCGTTCCGTACCAGATCTTCTAATGTTTCACGCTTTACTGCCAGACGGTCTGCGCCATTCTTAACAAAGACAACAGCCGGTTTCTGGAGACGATTGTAGTTGGATGCCATAGAATAGTTATAAGCACCTGTTGCACAAACAGCAATAATATCTCCCGGCTCACAGGACTGGAGCGCCATATTTTCGCCGATGAGGTCGCCGCTTTCGCAACATTTTCCGGCAATGGTCACTGTCTCTGTCTTTGGTTCCCCTGCCTTATTTGCCACTAGTGCATCATAGGCAGACTGGTACAGAATATAGCGTGGATTGTCGCACATACCACCGTCAATGGAAACATAGGTGCGGATATTGGGGATGATCTTCTTGCCGCCAACGGTGTACAGCGTAATGCCTGCCGGCGCCGCAATGGAACGTCCCGGCTCAATGAGAATAAACGGACGCTTTACATCGTGGCTTTCGCAGAAACCGTTGATGACCTTTGCCACTGCTTCCATGTACGCATCATAAGGCAGCGGATCATCTGCATCGGTATAGCGGATGCCAAAACCGCCGCCCAGATTCAGATCCTCTGTCTCAAAGCCTAGTTCTTTTTTCAGCTTTTCGATGAATTCCATCATGACTTCTGCTGCTGCCGTAAAGCCATGGGTATCCAGAATTTGAGAACCAATATGGCAGTGCAGACCACGCAGCTGAAGATTGGGATAGGACATTGCCTTTTGTACCGCCTCATAAGCCTCGCCGGTCTCCAAAGCAAAGCCGAACTTGCTGTCGATCTGTCCGGTGCGGATGAAGTTATGGGTATGGGCGTCTACGCCGGGCTTGATGCGGAGCAGAATCGGTGCGGTGACGTTCTTATCTGCTGCCAGCTGGTTCAGCTGTTCCATCTCATAGATGTTGTCCACCACAATGCGGCCTACCTTATATTCCAGCGCCATATTCAGCTCTTCCGTAGTCTTATTGTTGCCGTGGAAGCACGCCTTAGAAACGTCAAAGCCAGCCTGTAATGCGGTGTACAGCTCGCCGCCGGAGACTACATCAATACCCATATTTTCCGACTGCATCACACGATAGATCTCCTTACAGGAAAACGCCTTGCTGGCATAGCAGACCATTCCTTGACCATCGTAATATTTCTCAATGCTCTTCTGGAATGTCTGACAGTCCCGGCGGATCATATCCTCATCCATAACATAAAGAGGTGTACCATACTTTTTCGCCAGCGCCACTGTATCCACACCGCCGATGGTAAGATTGCCCTTTGCATTGATATCCAGATTATCTGATACAAACATTTTTTTTACTTCCTTTCCATTTTTAAACCGTTATTCCTCCGGCTCTAATGCGATCTCTTCTAAAACCGCCTGTACTTCAGTAACGCCCTCCCGTGTGACTGCGGAAAAGGGAATCACATGAATTTGTGAAAAATACGGAATTTCTGTCTCAAACGCCTGCATCCGTTTGGCTCGTTCTGTCTTGTTCAGCTTGTCCGCCTTGGTGAGAACGATCAAAAAAGGCAGCTCACTCTCCACCAAAAAGTCGATCATCTGCAAATCATCCTTGGACGGCGCATGGCGCATATCAATGAGCAGCAGGATCAGCCGCAGATCCCGATCTGCTCCCAGATAACCGGAGATCAGCCCCGACCAGCGTTCCTTTTCTGATTTCGCCACCTTGGCATAGCCATAGCCCGGCAGATCCACAATGGTCAGGGGATCTAACCGGTAAAAATTAATGGTTGCTGTTTTTCCTGGCACGGCACTGACACGAGCCAGCGACTTCCGCTGAAAGATTTTGTTGATCAGCGTAGATTTTCCCACATTCGATCGCCCCGCAAAGGCAATTTCCATGGAATTGCAGGGCGGTATCTGAGAAAAAGTGCCGTATGACGCAACAAATTGTGCATTCTGAAACTGCATACATCCTCCCTTTAAGCGTGACACATTTCCGGTTGTACAGCAGTGACATTGGATATTTCGACTTTCTCAGGCACAAGGGCTGTCTCCAGCACCGTGTCCAGAGTCTTTGCCGGAACAAATGTCACATGTTCCCGTACTACCGTATCGACTTCTTCCAGATCCGGCAGGTTTTCCTCTGGAATAATTACAGTCTGAATACCTGCTTTGTAGGCAGCCATGGATTTTTCCCGGAGACCGCCGATAGGCAGCACCTTTCCGTGAAGCGTGATCTCACCGGTCATAGCAACATCGCCCCGGACTGCTCTGCCGGACAAAGCGGAGATCAGTGCCGTTGCCATTGTGACCCCGGCAGAGGGACCGTCCTTCGGCACAGCACCCTCCGGCGCATGGATATGCAGATCACGGTTGGTGTAGAAATCCTCAGGAATGCCATATTGCTTCGCCACGCTACGGGTATAGCTGACTGCGATCTTTGCGCTTTCCCGCATGACATTGCCCAGGGAACCGGTGTATTCCACAGCACCCTTTCCCGGCATGACCAATACCTCCATGGGCATGAGCACGCCGCCCACCGAAGTCCATGCCAGACCGTTTACCACGCCCACCGTGTCCTCATGGCTCTGGGCATCGGGGCGGAATTTCTGGATACCTAGATATTCCCCGAGATTGTCGGCGGAAAATGTCACCTTTTTGCATTCACCGCTGACGATCTTTTTTGCTGCCTTCCGGCACAGAGTTCCAATCATACGCTCCAGTTCACGGACACCTGCCTCCCGGGTATAGCCGTCAATCACAGCGTAGATCACTTCGTCAGGGATCCGGCACTGGGTACCTTTCAGTCCGTGCTTGGCAAGCTGCTTCTTGACCAGATGCTCCCGTGCAATGTGGAACTTTTCCTCCCGGGTATAGCTGCTCAGCTCAATAACTTCCATACGGTCCAGCAGGGGTGCGGGAATGGGATCCAGGGAATTTGCCGTTGCAACGAATAATACCCGGCTCAGGTCAAAAGGCACCTCAATATAATGATCCCGGAACGCCTTGTTCTGTTCGCTGTCCAGCACTTCCAGCAATGCCGCCGATGGGTCACCCCGGAAGTCATTGCTCATTTTGTCCACTTCGTCCAGCAGGATCAGCGGATTATTGGAGCCGGCACGTGTCATGGCATCCATGATACGTCCAGGCATTGCGCCGATGTAGGTTTTCCGGTGTCCCCGGATGTCTGATTCATCCCGTACGCCGCCCAAGGACACACGCTCATATTTCCGTCCCAGTGCCTTTGCAATGGACTTCCCGATGGAAGTTTTACCCACACCTGGCGGGCCAACAAAGCAGAGGATCTGTCCCGTTGCCTCCGGCAGCAGGGAGCGGACGGCAAAGATTTCCAGGATACGTTCCTTCACTTTCTGTAGCCCGTAATGATCCCGTTCCAGCACACCCTGCGCCCGTTTCAGGTTCACCTTGGTGTGGGTGGAAACATTCCACGGCAGCGCCAGCACAGTGTCCAGATAATTCCGGATCACAAATGCCTCCTGAGATGCCATAGGCAGCCGTGACAGCCGTTCTGCTTCTTTCTCCAGCTTTTCCCGGCTGGCGTCGTCCAGAGGCAGGCTTTGGATCTGATCCTGATATTCCTCAAGTTCCGAGGCAGGGTCCTCTCCTTCGCCCAGCTGTTCTGCAATGAGATGCATCTGCTCCCGCAGATAATATTCCCGCTGGGAACGGTCAAGGTTTGCCTGGGTATCCTCCTGCAATTTACGTTCCATATGCAGGACATCAATTTCATCTGCCAGGATCTGCAGGAGCATTTTCAGTCGTTCGTTCCAGTCATCCTCTTCCAGGAGCAGCTGTTTTTCGGGATAATCCAAAGCGATATTAAATACAATATGCTCAAAGAGTTTTGCCTCATCATGTTCGCAGACCACTGAAGCCACAAGCTCCCGGGGCATCCGAGGCAGCAGCTCGGCATACTGCTGAAAAGCATCCTTAATGCAGCGCCCCACAGCTGTGCGCTCTGTACGTTTTTCTGCATCCGGAAGAATTTCTTCCCGCACCGCACAATCTGCCTGAGGATATGTCATATCTTCTCCGAGCTCTAGATAAGCAGTTTCGATGGTGACCCGTGTCTTGCCCTCTGCCAGAACACGTATGACCCCATCGGGCGTACGGAGCACCTGGCGAATCTCTGCGATGACGCCCATAGAATACAGATCCTTCTGCGTGGGTTCTTCCACCAGAGGATCACGCTGACTCACCAGAACCACACGGCGGTCTGCATCCATACCAGCCTGCAGCGCACGAACAAAAGGTTCCCGCGCCAAATCAAAATGCATCGTCATGCCCGGAAATAATACCGTGCCGCGCATGACAACAAGAGGCAGTTTTTGTATCGTTATTTCTTCCAATTGATTGTTCATATTCTCTGTTTTCCTTTCTGCGTCTATTCCTGCGATTGAGAGCTTATTCTCATTTTTCGTAACGACGCCGTATCAGGTAACGGTTCATTCCCTTCACCGCCGTGACCTCTGTCCGCCGGAATCCCAACAGCACCGACACGATCAGAATCAATTTGTTCTATTATACTATACTTCGTATGATTTTGCAAGTGGTAAGTCCTGAAAATTCAAAGTTCTGTTGCAAAAACAGAACATGTTTTTCAATTGTACCAGGCATTGTTTTATTTGTGCATCAGTTTTTCAAAAAGTTTTGTAAATCCCATTGCTTTTTTTTGCAAACTATGGTACAATTATCTTTGATTATGATAAATTGTTTCATGCGTAACGGCGCCCTCTGCGGAACTGCCCTGCGCAATTCAAATTTACCAGGAAGGCTGTGATGATAGGGTTGGAGAAAAAGCTGACCTTATATGGATTTAATAACCTCACGAAAACGCTGAGCTTTAACATTTTTGATGTATGCTATGCAAAGTCAGAACGGGAAAAGCGGGACTATATCCGCTATATTGATGAGCAGTACAATTCCGAGCGTCTGACCAATATTCTCTGCGACGTGACAGAAATGATCGGTGCAACCGTACTCAATATTTCTAAGCAGGACTATGAACCTCAGGGCGCTTCGGTGAATGTACTCATTGCCGAAGGCGAGGTTACGCCGGAGAGCATGGACGCCTCCTGCAATCAGGGAACAGAATTCTTGAAACGCCGGGATATCCACGCTCATCTGGACAAAAGCCACGTGACCGTGCATACGTTCCCGGAAAGCCATCCAGGCAACGAAGTCACCACCTTCCGAGTAGACATTGACGTATCCACCTGCGGCGAAATTTCCCCTTTGAATACGCTGGATTATCTCATCCGCAGCTTCGATTCAGATATTATTACCATTGACTATCGTGTCCGTGGATTCACACGAGATATCAACGGCAAGAAATTCTTCATGGATCACGATATGACTTCCATCCAGGACTTTATCAGCGAAGAGATCCTGCTGCGCTATGACGCACAGGACGTCAACGTATATCAGTCCAACATTTTCCACACCCGGATGCTGATCAAGGAACTAGAACTACAGAATTATCTCTTTAAAACCGACGCCTACGAATTAGACCCCCGGGTACGGCTGGATATTACCAATCGTCTGCGTCGGGAAATGATCGAGATCTTCAGCGGGAGAAATATTTATTGAGGAGACTTGCGGTATGGATTTGACACAACAGGATGCACCCCTGATGGATGCGCTGAAAGAACATCTCATGAACCGTGTGGTGCGGTTTGATGTTCCCGGACATAAGGGCGGCAGAGGAAACCGGGAACTGGCGGACTTTCTGGGAGACCGCTGTGTGCAGATCGATGTGAATTCTATGAAGAATTTGGACAATCTATGCCATCCCGTGTCGGTACTCCGAAACGCCCAGGCACTGGCAGCAGAGGCATTCGGTGCAGCAAATGCCTTTTTTATTATCAATGGCGCAACAGGTGCATCACAGGCAATGATCATGTCCGCCTGCAAAGCCGGGGAAAAACTGATCATGCCCCGGAATGTCCACCGGAGTGCCATCAATGCTTTGGTTGTGAACGGCGCTGTTCCGGTTTATGTAGATCCAGACGAAAACAAAGATCTGGGTATTCCCTTAGGCATGTCCGTGAAAGCTGTGGAAAAGGCGATTTTGGAAAATCCGGATGCCAAGGCAGTGTTGGTGAACAATCCCACCTATTACGGCGTCTGTCCGGATATCCGGCGCATTGCAAAGCTGGCGCATGACCATGGAATGCTGCTCTTAGCTGACGAGGCACACGGAACCCACTTCTATTTCGGGGAAAATCTCCCCTGCTCTGCCATGGCAGCAGGTGCGGATATGGCTTCAGTGAGCATTCACAAGACCGGCGGTTCTTTGACCCAGAGTGCCATGCTTCTGTGCGCAGAGAGCGTCAATGCCGACTATGTACGCCAGGTCATTAACCTGACCCAGACCACCAGTGCATCCTATCTGCTCATGGTATCCCTGGATATTGCACGGCGGAATCTGGCGCTGAACGGACGGGAAATGTACCGGAAAGCGGTGCAGTACGTGGATTATGCCAGAGAAGAGATCAACCGCATCGGCGGCTATTATGTCTACGGTGATGAGCTTTGCAACGGCGATTCATTCTATGCCTTTGATCGGACGAAGCTGTCCATTCACACGAGAAACACTGGGCTTGCAGGCATTGAGGTATACGACCTGCTCCGAGACGAATACGGCATCCAGATCGAGTTCGGCGACATCGGCAATATCCTTGCCATCGTCACTGCTGGAGACCGTGCCCTGGAGATCGAGCGGCTCATTTCTGCATTGTCGGAAATTAAACGGCTGTACGGTGGCGATCCCACGGGAATGCTCCAGAGCGAATACTTAGCGCCGGATGTGGCACTGCCGCCCCAGCAGGCGTTTTATGCAGAGAAAAAGGCAGTTGCCCTGGAACAGAGCGTGGGCGAGATTTGCAGTGAGTTTGTCATGTGCTATCCTCCAGGAATACCCATTCTGGCACCGGGCGAGCGCATCACGGCGGACATTGTGGATTACATTCAATATGCCAAGGAAAAGGGCTGTTCCCTGACGGGGTCGCAGGATATGGAGATTACAAAGCTGAATGTGGTGAAATGACGCCAAAAACCAAAGTACAAGAAAGCGTACTTTCAATTTTATTTGTGATGCAGATACCGATGTATTTTGCAGATCAAGCGAAAGAAAAAGATCGAGTAAATGAAGGAACAGCAGTTTGAGGATATCAAGGAGAGATATTGGAAACAGTTGAGTGTGTAAAACGGCAAATCGAAATTTTTAAAAGTGATAAAATTAGTCATGGAGGTTGACTATGAAAAAAGGATTTATTATCGTTGGAGAATGTGCTTTGTTGATTATTATAATACTTATTATAAAGATTACGCTTGAAAACTTTATACCTAAAATAGTAAATAACAATATAATAAGTTTTGTGTTCTATTTCATTTCAGCTATGGGTAGTGTTTTGATATACCGTATGAATACAAGAAGTAAATAGCATAACTTCCAATTTATCTCCCCCACCCCAAACAGAAAGGAGATCCCCATGGACATTTGGTACACCGAAAATCACACCGAAAACGTGCGGCTGTCCATCCGCATCGACAAACAACTCGCAAGCGTGCAAAGCGAATTCCAGCGAATCGACGTATTTGATTCCGTAGAATTCGGCCGTATCATGACGCTGGACGGACTGCTCATGGTGACGGAAAAGGACGAGTACATCTACCACGAAATGATCACCCACATCCCCATGGCAACCAACCCGGACATCAAGCGGGTACTGGTTATCGGCGCAGGAGACGGCGGCACCGTCCGGGAACTTTGCCGGTATTCCACTATCGAGCACATCGACATGGTGGAAATCGACGAAATGGTGGTGCATCTGGCAAAGGAATACCTGCCCTTTACAGCGTGCAGCCTGGACGACCCACGAGTGCATATCTACTACCAGGACGGTCTGCGGTTTGTCCGCAAAATGGAAAACGCCTATGACCTCATTATCGTAGATTCCACCGACCCCTTCGGCGTAGGCGAGGGACTGTTCACCAAGGAATTTTACGGCAACTGCTACAAGGCACTCTCCCCTGACGGCATTCTGGTCAACCAGCACGAGAGTACCTTTTACACGTCCTATTCCAACGCCATGAAGCGTGCCCACAGCCGTATCAAGCACTTCTTCCCCATCGCCCTGGTCTATCAGGCGCATATCCCCACATATCCTTCCGGGCATTGGCTCTTTGGCTTTGCATCCAAAAAGTTTGACCCACGTCAGGATTTGCAAGCGGACTGGTGGAATAGTCTGGGACTGAAAACACGGTATTATAACACCATCCTGCATCAGGGCTGCTTTGCCATCCCGAATAATGTCCGGGATGCACTGCGGGAAGCGACAGGCCGAAACTGACATAAGGAGAAAGCCATGGGCTTATTTGATTTTTTCAAGAAAAAAAACGATGTGGCAAAGGAAATGAAAGAACTGGAAGCCATTCACAAAGCCGGTCTTCATACCGTCGATGACATCCGGGACGAAATCCTGCAAAAGACGGCAGTGCATTGTATGATGCTGAAACTGACGGATACCAAGCCAGGATTGTTAGACAGCAAGGTGGGCGGAATTGGCTATGTGCCTCATGACGGGCAGATTCCTCAAGACAGTGAGGGCAAGGAATTGCAGCTTCTGGCACAGATCGACTGCACAAAAATTACATTGGAAGATTTTCCCCACCAGGGTCTGCTGCAATTCTGGATCTTGAACAATGATGTCTACGGACTGGATTTTGAAGATAACACCAGGCAGAACACCTTTCGGGTGCTTTATTACAAAGATGTGGACAGAACTGTCACCGAGGACAAGGTGCGTGGGAAAATGCACAGTGATACTTCGGACGACGATTGTTATTTTCCGGTGTTTGACTGTTATGGACTAGCATTTTCTGCGGAAACAGATACAATTTCTGTCTGCGATTGCCATTTCGACAGTCGTATCACAAAACTGGTACAAAAATATTACCCAGACGAAGCAGAAGACTTGCTGGACGATCCGACAGATTTTGAAGATGAGGACAAAAACGGTTTCGGTCACAAGATCGGCGGTTATCCTGGATTCACTCAGTGGGATCCCCGCAGTGAGGACGACAGCCATGAAGTGCTGCTGTTCCAGCTGGACAGCGAATTCGGAGACGGCGAGGACAAGATCTTATGGGGCGATGCCGGCATCTGCAATTTCTTTATCAATCGGGAAAATCTCAGACGCTGTGATTTCAGCGATGTGATTTATAACTGGGATTGTTGTTAAATATAATTTGGAGGTATAATCATGGGAAAAGCATTGATTATCGGAGCCGGCGGCGTTGCCGGAGTAGTCATTCACAAGTGCTGTCAGAACAGCGAGGTATTCACGGAGATCTGCATTGCCAGCCGTACCAAATCCAAGTGCGATAAGTTCAAGGAAGAATTGCAGGATAAGACTTCCACAAAGATCACTACGGCACAGGTGGATGCCAACGACGTGAACCAGCTTATCGCTCTGATCGAACAGGAAAAGCCGGATATCGTCATTAACGTGGCACTTCCCTATCAGGATCTGACCATTATGGATGCCTGCCTTGCCACAAAGACGGACTATGTGGACACTGCCAACTATGAGCCGGAGGATACGGCAAAGTTCGAATACAAATGGCAGTGGGCATACCGGGAAAAATTCGAAAAAGCCGGCATTACCGCACTGCTGGGCAGCGGCTTTGATCCGGGTGTAACCGGCGTATTCTGCGCTTATGCACAGAAGCATTATTTCGATGAGATTCACTATATTGACATTCTGGACTGCAACGGCGGCGATCATGGCTATCCCTTTGCCACCAACTTCAACCCGGAAATCAATATCCGTGAGGTTTCCGCAAAGGGCAGCTATATCGAAAACGGTCAGTGGGTGGAAACAGAGCCCATGGAGATCAAGCGTGTGTATGACTTCGATCAGGTTGGCGAAAAGGATATGTACCTGCTGCATCACGAGGAACTGGAGTCCCTGGCGCTGAATATCCACGGCATCAAACGCATCCGGTTCTTTATGACCTTCGGTCAGAGCTACCTGACGCATCTGAAGTGTCTGGAAAATGTGGGCATGACTTCCATTGAACCCATCCTGTACGAGGGCAAAGAAATTGTTCCTCTGCAGTTCCTGAAGGCAGTACTCCCCGATCCGGCATCCCTGGGTCCCCGCACGGTGGGCAAGACCAATATCGGCTGTATCTGTCAGGGTGTCAAGGACGGTAAGCCTGTGAATTACTATGTGTATAACGTCTGCGACCATCAGGAATGCTACAAGGAAGTCGGCTCTCAGGCTGTCTCCTATACCACAGGTGTTCCGGCAATGATCGGGGCAATGATGGTCATGACCGGCAAGTGGAAAAAGCCGGGCGTGTATAATGTGGAGGAATTCGATCCTGATCCGTTTATGGAAGCACTGAACAAGTGGGGTCTGCCCTGGACGGAGAATTTTGATCCGGTGCTGGTGGATGAAAATGTTCCTGAAAGTCAAGAAAAAAATCCTAAAATATATGAGAACATCGAACAAGTTTTCGATGAAAAAAAAGCGCAGGAAGAATTGGAGAAAGGATATAAAAAAGCTGAGAAAATTTTGAAGAATCGAGAAAAAATGGAACGATTCTTACAAAGGCTTGAAAAGAAGCTGAAATCAATTCCTGTTTTAGGTGAGAAGTTATCTTATATTCCTGCGATGGTTTCATTGTTAAAAAGCTACATCGAAAAGGAATACACTGATTTACCATTGGGAACTATCATCGCAATTACCAGTGCTTTGCTCTATTTTGTATCTCCGATTGATCTTGTACCTGACAGCATCCCGGTTATTGGCTATTTTGATGATGCTGCCGTAGTTGCTGCGTGTTGGAAATTAGTGGAGTCAGATGTAAAAGAATATCTGAAATGGCGTGAGGACAATAACAAAGTTGTGATTTAAAAACAGTGAACGGATCGTAATAATGTACCACGTAAAACTACTTCTCAAATACACCATCCGGGAACAGATTTTCTACGAGGAATCCATTTTGCAGGTTGATGCCGACTCTTTTGATGCGGCTTATCAAAAGGCAGAGAACTACGTCAGCCGGATGATCGAACCCCAACGCAAAAATATGTATGGCGACACAGTACATTGCTCTATCGTGGATTATCTGGATTGCTTTCAATCTGATAATATAGAGGATGATGTGCAGGAAGTGTATTCCAGAATTTTTCAAAATCGTTTCGGACTTTCTGAAAAGGAATTGGAAAAATGCCTCGGCGATTCATCTACACGAGAGGAAATGCTGCCCCTTCGGTATTTCCCCGATCAAAACGAAATCTAAATCAAGAAAGCGTTCCGCATTACGCAGAACGCTTCTTTCATACACAAAGAAAGGAGTTACCCATGAACTTTGCATCTCTGTTTGATATTTCGATCAACGATCTCTCCACGCCGTGCTACATCACGGACGCACGCCTGCTGAAAAAGAACACTGCTCTGCTGTGCCGTATCCAGGAACAGACCGGCTGTAAGATTCTGCTGGCACAAAAGGCATTTTCCATGTTCTCCGCCTATCCCCTGATCCGGGATGACCTGGCAGGCACTACGGCAAGCGGACTTTTTGAGGCGAAACTGGGACGGGAACGCTTCGGAAAGGAGGTACACGTATTCTCCCCTGCCTACACCCAGGAGGACTTCACCCAGCTGTTGGACATTGCTGACCACATTGTATTCAACTCTTTCGGACAGTGGCACAAATACCGTGCCCAGGTGGGATCTGCACCTCGACACATTTCCTGCGGCATCCGCATCAATCCCGGCTATGCCGAGGTGGAGACTGACCTGTATAACCCCTGCATCCCCGGCTCTCGGATGGGTGTTCCTCTGGAACAGATGGAAGACCTGAACGGTCTGGAGGGCATTCATTTCCACACCATGTGTGAGCAGAATTCCGATGTACTGGAACGTACACTTAACCATTTGCTGCCCAAGTTCGACTTATGGCTGAGACAGTGCAAATGGGTAAACTTCGGCGGCGGTCATCATATCACCCGGGAGGATTACGACATTGACTGTCTTCTGCGGTGCATTGACCGAGTGCAGTCGGAATATGGCGTGCAGGTCTATCTGGAACCGGGAGAAGCTGTAGCTCTGAATGCCGGATATCTTGTAGCATCGGTGCTGGATATTGTGCACAACGGCATGGACATTGCCATTCTGGATGCCTCTGCTGCATGCCACATGCCAGATGTACTGGAAATGCCTTATCGTCCGCATATTATCGGCAGTGGCACTGCCGGCGAAAAAAAACATACCTACCGCCTTGCCGGAAATACCTGCCTTGCCGGGGACGTCATCGGGGATTATTCCTTTGACCATCCTCTGCAGCCCGGCGACAAGCTGGTTTTCTGTGACATGGCGATTTATTCCATGGTGAAGAATAACACTTTCAACGGCATTCCCCTGCCGGATATTCTCTTGTATCACGAGGACGGCACAATGGAACTGGTGAAGCGATTCGGCTATCGGGATTTTGAGAGGCGGCTGTCATGAGTTTCGATGTGACCCACTGCACCCTCTGTCCCCGGCAATGCGGTGCAGACCGGACAAAAACTGTGGGATATTGTCACTGCGGCACGGAAATCCGTGTGGCACGTGCAGCACTGCATCCCTGGGAAGAACCGTGTATTTCCGGAGAGACTGGTTCGGGGACAGTATTTTTCGCCGGATGCACTCTGGGCTGCTGCTTCTGCCAGAACCGGGAGATCAGCCGTTCTGCCGTGGGAAAAGTCCTGACCGTGGAACAGCTAGCGGATACGTTTCTGCGGCTTCAGGCGGAACAGGCGTGCAATATCAATCTTGTCACCGGCAGTCACTATACGCCGTGGATCGTACAGGCGCTGGAACTGGCAAAACCACAGCTGAAAATTCCCGTGGTATGGAACTGCGGCGGCTACGAATCCCCGGAGATTTTGGCAATGCTGGACGGACTGGTGGATATCTACCTGCCTGACCTGAAATTTTACAGTCCGGAGACAGCAAAGGCATATGCCAACTGTCCGGATTATTTTGAGACAGCATCCAAGGCGATCATGACCATGTTCCAACAGGTGGGCGCACTGCAATGGAATGGGACACTGCTAGAGCGTGGATTGATCGTCCGGCATCTGGTGCTGCCTGGACACCGGAAAGAATCCATGGCGCTGCTGGACTGGCTGGCGGAGGCACTACCGAAGGAACAGTTTCTGCTCAGTCTCATGGGGCAATATACGCCGCCGGATATGCCGCTGCCGGACAAGCATCTGAACCGCCGGGCGGCAACTTTTGAATATGAATCCGTCCGGGAACATGCGGTGGAATTGGGGCTTAATGGCTATGGACAGGAACGGTCGGCAGCGGCTGCGGGGTATATTCCGGCTTTTGAGGTGGAGTGAAAGGTCAGATAAATCGGAATTTGTGAGGAAAAAATATGTTTTTAAGCTTCGATTCTCAAGAGAAAAGACGTGAATATGGTGATTCGAGTTATGTAGAATTGCAGTTCTGTAAGATGCCTTTGAATTCTAAAATAGAATCAATTGTAACAGTTGATAATATTAAAAATTGGGAACTCGATTCATTATATATAAACGAATATGAAGATTTCAGTATGATATATGGGAACATTTTTGATTGTGGAATATATAGCAATATGCAAAATGGTACTGTAGATATTTATGGTATAAATTACTATAAGCCCGAATTAGTTGATATGATAATTTCTAAAATAAAAAATAAAAAGCCAGAAGATTACCTTGTTTTACTGAAATGGTTGGAAGATGCTAAAAATTATAATGGATTTTATATTTTAGGAGTTTAACGATTTCCAGTTTGCCGAAAAGGTGAATTCTGATTTTACAATCCATGAATCCGCCCAATGACATAAGCTTTGCAAACACATAACACCCATATACATGAAAAAGGCAGCATTCCCCCACGGAACGCCGCCTTTTTTCTTATCTTAATGAAACCGTTTACTCCGGCTGAATGGCATCATAGCCAGTCTCCTTAGTACGAATGCGCATCGCTTCCCGGACATCGTAACTAAAGATCTTTCCATCGCCAATATTGCCGGTATATGCTGCCTTCTGAATGGTGTCAATGGTTTTCTGCTCCCACTCCTCCGAGGAAACAAGCACCTCCAGCTTGATCTTCGGGAGCATCTGGATCTCCACCTGCTGATGGCCACGCACATAGGCATATTCTTTCAGACCACGCTGGGTACCGCAGCCCATGACCTGATAGCAGGTCACACCGTGCACATCCAGTGCTGCCAGTGCATCCAGCACATCCTCCAGCTTTTCTTCCCGGATAATTGCTTCCACTTTAATAATCATCTCTGTCTCTCCTCCTATAATTAGTCTAAGCCGTTAAACGACGGATATGCCGATTCGCCATGCTGCGAGCGATCCAGACCGATACGCTCATCCCGTTCGCTGACACGAATCTGACCGGTGAGCAACCGGGTAATGCCATAGCAAATCAGCGTACCCACAACTGCTACTACAATGGTAATACCGATACTAGCCAACTGCATGAAGAACAACTTTGTATCACCGAAGAATAAGCCGTTGCCCTGACCGATATCATTGATCGAAACCTTTGTGAACAATCCGGTGCAGATACCGCCCCATATACCACCGACGCCATGGCAGCCAAAGGCATCCAGTGCATCGTCATAGCCGAACTTTTTCTTTGCCCAAGAAATCATGAAGAAGCAGATAGGTGAGGTGGTCAGACCAATGAGAACGGCTGCCCAGATGGGTACAAAGCCTGCGCCCGGCGTAATGCCTACCAGACCGGCAACCATGCCTGTGCAGGCGCCTACAAAAGTTGCCTTCTTGTTTACCAGAACATCACACAGCATCCAGGAGAGCATGGCAGCTGCCGAGGAGACTGCCGTTGTGACAAAGGCATGTGCTGCCAGACCATCTGCTGCCAGAGCAGAACCTGCATTAAAACCAAACCAGCCGAACAGCAGGATAAATGCGCCAAGTGCAACCATGGGAATGCTGTGGATCTTATAGTTGGCACGGGAATAATCATACCGCTTGCCCAGCAGAATGCAGAGTACCAAAGCCGTCACACCGGAGCTGATATGCACTACGTTACCGCCGGCAAAGTCTATCGAACCGATCTCCGCCAGGAATCCACCGTCTGCCCAGACCATGTGCGCCATGGGATAATAGACCACCAGACTCCACAGAACCAGAAATACAAACAAAGACTTAAACCGCATTCTTCCAGCAACAGAGCCAGTGATCAGTGCCGGTGTAATGACAGCGAACATCATCTGAAACAGGCAGAATACCATATTGGGGATCTGCTGCCCTTCCACATAAGGCTCTGTCAGAGATACGCCCTCCAGACCAAACCAGCTGAAATCGCCGATAACGCCAAAATGATCTGTTCCGAACGAAAGCGAATAGCCGAACAGTACCCACATGACAATTCCGGTACCAATGGTAAAGACTGAAGCAAACATCGTGTTCACGGCGTTTTTCCGGCGCACCAGACCGCCGTAAAAGCAGGACAGACCCGGTGTCATAAAGAACACCATGGCTGCACATATCATCACAAATGCAATATTTCCAGAATCCATAATAATTTTGTCCTCCAAACCAAATGATATCTTAAAATGTTTCCACGCCAAGGAATCACCGCTACAATGCAGAAGTCCAAGCAGCAACGCCTTTGTTTCCGCCATTCGAAACAATCACTGGAGGGCACAAAAAAGCGCCTCGTGCAGCGATTGTGCTGTACGGGACGCCATTGTCCGTATTCGAAATAAATCCTTCTTTGCCGGATTCTTCCTCATGCTATTAGTATACAAGAAATTTATGAAATATAAATATATCATCTGTGAACAAAAACGAAATTGTCATTCCCAGGGATGAAATCAAGCGAAAATACCTGGATGTTGCCCTTTATATCAAAGCGATACTCTCCACATCCTCCGGCATAAGCGTCAGCAGGGTCTCATCTGATATCGTCCCCTGGATCTGCGCCAGACGATCTGCCTGATTGGTAAGTGCAAATTCGAAGAAATTGCGGACATCACGGGCATTGGCAAAATTCTTTCCGGCATCTGCACTGCGTTTCCGGAAATATTCCTGCACATAGGCATAGGTCTCCGGAGTCATTTTTAGGCAGTAGCTGTCACAGATATCCGAAAATATCTCCATGAGTTCCTCCGGCGTATAGTCTGCAAAGACAATAACCTGGCGAAACCGGGAACGCAGACCCGGATTCACATCCAGGAATTGTTCCATTTCATCGGGATAGCCGGCAACAATGACAATCAGATCGTCCCGGTGATCTTCCATTTCTTTGAGCAGCGTATTCACTGCCTCTGTGCCAAAGTCATTTCCACCAGAGGAACTGGTGAGAGTATAGGCTTCATCAATAAAAAGCACGCCGCCCATGGCCTGATCAATCACTTTTTTGGTCTTGATGGCAGTCTGTCCCACATAGCCGCTGACAAGTGTAGCACGGTCAGCTTCCACCAGATGCCCTTTTTTCAGAATGCCCAGCCGTGCATAGATCTTTGCAAGAAGCCGTGCCACAGTCGTTTTGCCCGTGCCGGGATTACCGGAAAAGACCATGTGCAAAGATGTCTGAGGCAAAGGCAAACCACGCTGCTGACGAAGACTACGGATTTTCAGCAGATTGATCAGACTATCCAACTCTTCCTTGACGCTTTGCAAACCGATCAGAGCATGAAGCTGTTCCAGCAGTTCTTCCAGGGTTTCTGTAGGCGCATCAGTAACTGCCACTTCTGTTACTACCGGCTCTTTAGAAAGAGGCACCGGCGGCAGATCCTGCCCGAATTCTTTCGGAACAGTGGCAGGACGTTCCCGATCACTGCGCTTGCACTTTGCCATTGCCGCTGTACGGTAATTCGTCAGTTGCTGTAAAATAGAACGCTGGACGATCTGCTGCTGCGGATCCACGCTGCCAGCAGTTTTAATGGAAAACTGATTGCCAAGCTGTTCCAGCGTTTGCAGCCAAAGAAGAGATACGCTGCCGTCTGTGCCGTTCCCGTTCAGATCTGCACGGATCAGGGCAGACAAAAGCACCAAAAGAGAATCCACTGTGCCGGAAAAGGAAATGGCATTTTGCTGCAAAAAGCGCTCCAGCATAGGTGTTGTCATGGACTGGTGCAAACAAGTATTGATGTATTCTGTCTCGGCATCCGTGATCACCCGATCCTGATTTGCCAGAAACAACAGGTATTTCAGGTTGGCAAATCCGGCATATTCGAAAAGGGACATTTGGCTGCCGGTCACCTGGATCCCTTGAGATGCGTATGTATGATACAGCGTATCAAGATACGCCAGAGAGGCTTGCAAATTGTTGTGCTGCATAATGCGGTTCCTTTCTCAATGGGTTTGCGTTTCTGATTTTTTCGTTTTCCGTTCTGCGCGCTTATCCACATGTTTCTTGATCATCCAGCCAGCAAATGCCAGGAGCAGAATAACGCCGGTCAGAACGATAGTCAGAATATAATTGCCGTCCCAAAGGCTGCCGCCCAGAAAAACAGTCAGGATCGTGGCAGGCGTTCTGCCCAACGTGGTCAGCAGAAACAGATGCATGGGCTTGATTCTGGAATTAAATGAAACAAGATAAGTGAGCACATCCTTCGGCAGTCCAGGCAGAAGGAATACCAAAAAAATCAGAAGCTCTGTACGCTTTCCCTCCAGAAGAAAATCAAATTTCTGGAAATGCTTTTCCGACACGAATCGGTCAACCAAAGGTTTACCGATCCACTGCACCAGATAATACACCAGCACCGTCCCCAGAAAAAAACCTGCCAGAGACAGTGCCAGAGCACCCCATTCCCCGAAGAGTACACCGCCGATCATGGGCACCGGGCCACCGGGAATGACAGCAATCACCACCTGAACCACCTGGAGCAAAACAAATAGCAATGGTGCAAAAATGCCAAAATCCTGCATCTTTTCAATAATAACAGCTTGTCCCTCATCGCTGGAAAGCAGTCTTATCAGAGGCAGCATTGCAACACAAGCTGCAATACAGACAGCCGCTATAGCCAGCAGCATAAGGATCGTCCGCCAGGAAACCGTTCGTTTTGTGTTCTTCTTCATACAGAATCGCTCCCGTAATTTTTTTCAGTGTGTCATATCATTGCTTTCAATAACAGTATACCCCGATTTTACGAAAATTGCAACCCCTATTTGTGCCTGTTTATGACATTTTTACAAAAGCACTTGACATTTCCCCCTGAAGCGTGTATAATAAGACGTATCAACTAATTTAGAAAGGAACTTGTTCTATGAAATCAACTCGAGCAAGATGGATTGCCTGCCTGCTGGTTTGTGCGATTGGGGTAACGTGCGGTGCATGCGGCAAGAAAAATGAAGATTCGAATAGCAATAGCGTTGAAGAAAACAGCGTTGGCACGATGGCTTCAGAAGATCTGGAAAAGATGCAGAAGCAGGAAATGATCTTTAATTATGCCATTGAAGAGGACGGCGAATCCTCCGGGAACGCAGATGTCCCTGTAAACCAGGGGGTCAATAACCAAAGCGGAAACAATTCTGATGGGGATACTTATGTTGTTGTCACTGATGATGCTGGTCAGCCGGTTGTCGACGAAAACGGCAACACTGTGACAGAAGTTGTCAGCGGTGAAAACAGCAGCAGTCCCAACGGAAATTCCAATGAGAGTTCTACTGTCGGCGGCAACAATAGCTCTGGAAGCAATAATACTTCTGGAAACGGGGATACGTATACCGCTAATTATAAGACTTTCCAGGCATACTGGCTGGACATGTCCTCCGGCGGTGACGTTGTCTGCAACGGCGATTTCCTGGATGTTACCTTTAAGATCAAAGAAGACGCTCCAGATGGCAACTATGCTATCACAGCTGGTGCAAACGACTTTGCAAACTGGGATGCAGAAAGTGTAAGTGTCGCTTTCGTTGAGGGTGACATCGCCGTAGGAAGTGCTTCGCAGAAAGAAGCTGGTACTCCAGAAAGCGGTAAATTTACTATCACTTCCGGCACAGCAAAGGGCAACCAAGGCGATGAAGTCACAGTTCGCTTTGATATGTCGGACAATCCTGGTATCGTTGCACTGATCTTCCGCTTCAAGTATGATGCAAATGCACTGGAAGTCGTAGATGCAGTAGTCGGCGAGGATTGCAGTGACTCCATCGAAATGGCAATTTCTGAATAACTTTTTTTCGTAAAACTAAGGCACACGGAAAACATTCCGTGTGTTTTTCTTTTTAAAGCAAAAATATCCGCACAGCCCACCTGACTGTGCGGATATTTTTTGACCCTTATGTTTTTTAGAGCGTAAACGAACCGGAATCTCCATTGATCACATAGTACACCATACTCTCCTCCGGCTTTACATACAACTGGATATCTTTTGCCGCTGTTTTCTTCTGGCTGTGTTCCGCAGCCCATGCCACAATGGCACGTTCCGTCAAAACATCAGTGTTCCACTCGGCACCGCCGTACTGCAGGCTTATGCTGACCGTTTTGCGTGTTCGTGTTGTCTTCGGTGCGGCAGTTGTTTCAGCCTTTGCTGCTGTCTTTTTTGCAGCAGCAGTTTTCTTTTCTGCAACAGCCGGCGTCTTGGCGTCTTCTGTTTTCTTGGTTGTTCTCGGCATAGTTCATTCCTCCTGCATTCTTATGCGTTGACAGATTCTTTCAGGTTCTTACTTGCCTTAAATACCGGTGCCTTGGAAGCTGCGACCTGAACCGTCTCACCGGTACGAGGATTTTTACATTCCTTTGCGCTGCGTTCCCGTACTTCAAATGTGCCAAACTTAGAAATGGTTACCTTATCACCGGAAACCAGTGCTTCACGAATTGCATCAAAAACTGCATTGACAAGTGCTTCTGCATCTTTCTTTGTGCAGTAATTCTCCTCGTGCAATTTTTCGATCAGATCAGTTTTTGTCATATTTCATACTCCTTCAAAGTTTAATCTACTACGAATTATATACTATTCTTTTTCATTTGTCAAGAACTTCTCGGAAAAATGACATTTGCACGGATTTTCGCCAGTTTTGGGTGTGTTTTTTATGAAAAAACACATAAAAAATACTTTAAAAAATGCAATACGTGTATTCACAGTCCATTCGCCGTATTCAGGAGCATTTCAGATCACAAGCAGAAATAAAACGGCGGCACCGCACATTTTTCGTGCAGCACCGCCCGTTCGTCTATTGTTTACTCGTTCCATTTACTGACAGGTCAGTTTTGTTCCGTCATAGTCAATCTGAATCTCTGTTCCCGGTGCCGGATCATCCGCAATGATCTTTCTGGCGACCAGCGTCTCCAACTTGGACTGGATCAACCGTTTCAGAGGACGTGCACCGTAGTTGATATCATAGCCCTGTGCCACGATAAAATCCTTTGCTGCATCAGAGACAGATAACTCCAGTTGTTTCTCTTCCAAACGTTTGTGCAGTTTACCCAACAGCAGATCTACAATGCGGAAGATCTCTGTCCGGTTCAAAGGCTTGTAGAATACGATCTCGTCCAGACGATTCAGGAATTCCGGACGGAACTGCTGCTTCAGCAGTGCATCCACTTCCGCTCTCGCCTGTTCGGAGATATTGCCGTCTGCATTGATTCCTTCCAAAATGTTGAGCGACCCCAGGTTAGAGGTCAGGATAATAATGGTATTCTTAAAATCCACTGTCCTCCCCTGCGAATCGGTGATTCGTCCATCATCCAGGACTTGCAGCAGAATATTGAAGACATCCGGATGTGCCTTCTCTACTTCATCCAGTAGTACCACGGAATAAGGCTTCCGGCGAACAGCCTCAGTCAGCTGACCGCCTTCCTCATAACCCACATATCCCGGAGGCGCTCCAATGAGACGGCTCACACTGAATTTCTCCATATATTCGCTCATGTCAATGCGGACAATGTTATTTTCATCATCGAACAAGGCTTCGGCAAGTGCTTTCGCCAACTCGGTTTTGCCCACACCTGTAGGACCGAGAAACAGGAACGATCCCAGAGGACGATTCGGATCCTGGATGCCGGCGCGGGAACGCAGAATAGCTTCGCTGACTTTTTCCACAGCCTCGTCCTGTCCGATAACACGGCGGTGAAGCACATCTTCCATGTGCAGCAGCTTCTCTCGTTCGCCTTCCATGAGTTTTGAAACCGGAATACCTGTCCAGCGACCGACGATCCGGGCGATTTCCTCTTCCGTAACTTTATCACGCAGCAGAGAGTTCTTATTTTCTTTCTGCTGTTCTGCCAAAGCTTCTTCCTCTTCCAACTGCTTTTGCAGTACTGGCAACCTGCCGTATTTCAACTCGGCTGCCTTGTTCAGATCATAGTCACGCTCAGCACGTTCGATCTCAGCATTGATCTGCTCCAATTCCTCACGCAGCTTCTGCACTTTGGAAATAGCGTCCTTTTCATTCTCCCACTTTGCTTTCATTTCGTGGAACTGATCCCGCATTTCGGACAATTCTCGCTGTACTTCCTGCAAATGCGCCTTTGACAGCTTATCATCCTCTTTTTTCAATGCGGCTTCCTCAATTTCATGCTGCATGATCTTTCGGCGAATCTCATCCAGCTCTGTGGGCATGGAATCCATCTCCGTCCGGATCATAGCACATGCTTCGTCCACCAGGTCAATGGCCTTATCCGGCAGGAAACGGTCTGTGATATACCGGTCAGACAGAGTCGCCGCTGCAATCAGTGCCTGATCCTGGATCTTGACACCGTGGAATACCTCATAGCGTTCTTTCAAACCACGCAGAATGGAGATCGTATCCTCCACAGTCGGTTCATCTACCTGCACCGGTTGGAACCGGCGTTCCAATGCGGCATCCTTTTCAATATACTGGCGGTATTCATTCAGGGTCGTAGCACCGATACAGTGCAGCTCACCACGTGCCAACATCGGTTTCAGCAGATTGCCAGCATCCATGGCACCGTCCGACTTTCCAGCGCCTACAATGGTATGCAGTTCATCAATAAACAGGATAATGCCGCCTTCACTCTTTTTTACTTCGTTCAAGACAGCCTTAAGACGTTCCTCAAATTCGCCCCGATATTTCGCACCGGCAATCAGTGCACCCAGATCCAGGGAGAATATCTTCCGATCTTTCAAATTATCCGGCACATCGCCCCGAACGATCCGCAGCGCCAGTCCTTCGGCAATTGCCGTTTTACCAACACCAGGCTCACCAATGAGCACAGGATTGTTTTTCGTCTTTCTGGAAAGAATCCGGATCACATTCCGAATCTCGTTGTCTCGTCCAATGACAGGATCCAGCTTTCCCTCACGAGCGCGCTCCACCAAATCCTGTCCGTACTTTGTCAGCACATCATAAGTTTCCTCCGGGTTCTGATCCATCACACGCTGGTTTCCGCGTACTTTCATCAATGCGGCAAGGAATGCATCCTTTGTCACAGAGAAAGGTTTCAACACATTGGTCAGTGCCTTTCCCATAGCATCAAATAAACCCAGCATCAGATGCTCTACGGAAATGTACTCATCCTTCATGCGACTGGCTTCTTTTTCTGCCTCCCGAAGCGCACGGTCTACATCCTGGGAAACATAAACTTCGTCTGCCTTACGTCCACTGCCTGTCACAGCCGGCAGAGCGTCAATGGCATTTTTCAACTGTATCTGAACATTATCCACAGATACGCCCATTTTTTCGAACAGCTGGGGAATCAGACCACCGTCCTGTTCCAACAGCGCAAGCATCAGATGCACTTGTTCAATCTGTTGATTCTGATTTTCCACTGCCAATCCATTGGCTGCCTGAATCGCTTCTATGGATTTTTGCGTCAGTTTTTGTGCATTCATAGCCCATACCTCCTATACAATTTCAGACGATTTATTGCCTATTCCTTGGTGTAGTGTTGCCTTTACTACAATTGATATGCCTGTTTCCGGCGGATCGCCAAATACTGCTGCTCCAGCGTATGCTGTAAAACAGTTCCCGGCAGTTCCTGCTGTAATCCGGTAAAATAGGATTGCAGCACAGCGTGGAACATACGGATATACTCTCCCACAGCCGTTCCCAGGGCATCATCTTCCTGAATTCCATGACGCAGCAGCACTCGTGTCATACGGCCTGGTGCAATCTCATACAATCCTTGGGCACATGCACCTTTTGGGTCATATACTTGTTCCAGCTGCACCCAGAATTGAAAGAAGGACTGCATGGCATCCAACAGCGTCCGGCTTTGGGTGCGGCAGGAAATTTTCAGCTGTCCGATCTCCTCACGGCGCAGATCCCGCAGCAGCTCTACACTGTAGCGAATGGTGGGGCGATACTTGTACTGCACCGACCCGAAAACAGAAAGCATGGCGTCAGATCCTTGTTCCTGTATGCGAAACGCAGAATCCATCTGCTGCATCATATAGGAAAACACCTGCCGCATCTGCTGTTCCGGCGTGGTACAGCTCACATGCTCCGCCAAGATCTGATTGATGAGATTAGAACGACTCGTCCCCTGCTGTGCCGCCAGCCGGTCAATTGCCGTAACCACATCGTCCATAAGGATCAGGCTGTATGTGCTTCGTTTCATCCACTCACCTCCGTGTCTATCGTTATTTTTATTATACCACGTTTTCATAATTTGTCAAGCTAATTATATAACTCAGTTTGCATATTTTTGATTATAAAAGAAAACCGCAGGATAACCCTACGGTTTTTTCGAAAAATTTCAACTATACACAGAGAATAATACAAATTTACTTGCTTTATCAAACAAGAAGAATCACTTCTGTTCATAGATCTGATCTTCAAAGCGATAGAGGGAAAGAATTACAGTCAGGTTACCGTTCAGCTTTCTCAGATCGTCAATGAACTGTTTCTGATCCACATCGTTTTTCAATTCCAGGCTGTAGACCAGTTCAAATAGAGATCCGAAATTGGTGGTTTTCACACGCTTCAGATGCCAGCTAGTAGTATTTTTGTCCAGCAGTTCGTCAAAAAGTCCCACATAATTGAGGTTTTCCGGAATGGTGATCTTCAGAGTCATGCTGCTGGTCTTGCAGACACCATAGTGCAGGAATTCCACAAGAATGAGCACCGCTGCCACAATGGCAAAGAATACGAAAACAAACCAAACATGGCTGCCGCTATTAATGCCACAAATAACGCCGGTCGCCATAGCAAAGAAAACATAGGTGATATCCTTCGGGTCACCGGGGACGGTTCGATAACGGCAAAGGGTGAACACACCTGCAAGACTCAGGGCACTTGCCATAGAATTGATCATGACCAGAACAATTGCCACAATCGGCGGCAGCATGAGCAGGGTCAACACATAGCTTTGGGTATAACCAGATTTGCGATGAGTGATGATGTACACCAGGCTGATCAAGAAGCCCATGACAACGCCCAGCAATAGCGCAAACAGCATGTCTTTCACAGAAACGGCTTGACCCGTTGCACTGCTCACGGTAGACATCAAAGAGGAAAGATCCGCATTTGCGGCGGCAAACATGTTGGAAATTGAATTAAGCATAGTCGTAATTTCTCCTTTTTTCTACTTGCAGCTGAGGACGAGTCCACTCCAGCTGATGTTTGATATACATTTCATAGGCATGGCCGTACTTGGAAAAACTAGTCTTATAGACTTGCAATTTCGCCAGTTCCTCCGCCAGCCATATAGGCATAGAATCGGCAATTTTGACCTCCATGAGCCGGGAATCTTCCGGAATCAACAAGTCCCCATAGCTTTTCTGAGTCAGGGTCACATCACTGCGCCGTCCGGTCAGTGCCCGGTCAAAGGTCAATCGGAAATCCGGGTCGTTCTTTCCAAAATAAGCTGCACGCTGATAGCTGATGTACTGTTTCGGATGAACATCATACCGCCGGCGAAATACATCGATCTCATCCATCACCTGTTCCTGAATGTAATTTCCGCCAAAGTCCAGGTAGATATTCTTTTCCATGTATGCTTCAGCCTGTGCCAGTGTCATAGTCACACGCCGCTTATTGACAATTCCTCCGATTTTTTTCTTAATCTCCAGAAAAACAATATCATCGGGATTTGCTGGAGAGAGATAGCTCCGGAGCCGGATCTTCTCTTTATAGTAAGGCTTTGCAAGGGATTCCCGGATCAAAAAATCGTCTGGCGTATCATAATAAATATTATAGATGCCATATTCCCTGCCATCCACGCAGAATTTGTCCGGATTCATGTACTCCGTCAGAAGAGGCAGGATATCTCGATACTGCTGATTGGTCAGAAGAAACTTGATCTCTTTCCGTGCAAATGTCTGAATTGCTGCCATAGCCCGCCCTGTATCCGGTCATGCCGGTACAGGTTCCTCCTTTCTTTAGAGTTTGTTCAGTATCTGGGCGTACGCAAATTGCGCAGTCAGATTTTTTGGGAGATGAAGTGAAAAACGGAGGAAATCCTTTGTGGATTTCCGAGTATTTTCGCAAAATTTCCCAGAAAAGATGCAAGCAAGATGCGTGCGAAAAGATGCTGAACAAGCTCTTAGGTTATCATGCGAATCAATCGAACCGTATTTTCGATGGTATAGTCATTATAGAACAGAATGCTTGAAATAATCTTAATGTTTTTGGTGAATTCACCGATTCTGGAAAAAACGCCATTTTTCCCCGTTGCTTTTTCCTGCGTTATCCTATATAATAAAAAAAGCGCAGACCGCCTGCGCCAGACTTTATCAATAAAAGAGGAGCAATCAACATGGCAGAATTGAAGTATGAGATCGTCGAGCACATCGGCATCATCGGCGAAAACGCACGTGGCTGGAACAAGGAACTGAACCTGGTCAGCTGGAACGACCGGGAACCGAAATATGACCTTCGTGACTGGGCACCGGATCACAGCAAAATGGGCAAGGGTGTGACGCTCACCGCAGATGAAGTAGCATCCCTGAAAGATCTGCTCGCCGGACTGAATCTGGATTCTTTTGAATAAAAAATCTTTTCGGATGTAATCTTGCTAGCTGGTACATTATTGTAGGGACGGATATCATTTTCCCGTGTTGTTCACGAATGGTGAACCTGCAGGAGAGCGATGTTCGTCCCTACAAGCGCAATTACAAGGAGTACTGAAATGACCAGAGAGGAAAACAGAGCGTTCATAAAAGATTTCTTTGAACGTTATTATAAAAAGAGAAAAAACCAAGGAAAAGATTCCATTCTCATCACAGGTGTGAAAATTGCACCGGAGATGCAATCAGATGAGAAATCGAAGTGGGGTGAGGAATACAGCATATGGAAACTGATCCCCTCCACTGTCTCTGAGAATGATCTGAAGCAGTTTGAAGAAACATATCACTTGAAGCTACCGGAATGTATCAAAGCTTTTCTTTCAGTATACCATCATAGATTCGGTGATCCTATAGGATATAATGACATCAGGAATCTATTCTGGTCAATGAAAACCAATTATACGCATCAACTAGCACAGAATGGATATCTTTCATTTGCGTGGGACAGCGAAAGTATTTTTATCCGATGCATCGATCTTTCCAACATGCCGGATGAGGAAACGTGTCCAATAGTTGAAATTGACCACGAACTATTTTTTGATTTACAGTATGATGCAGAAGAGACAGACATACTAATTCCACGAGAACAGCTCACTGCGCTGATGCATCCCGTTGCAGATAATTTTTATCAATATTTGAATGGAGTCTTCAATGATAAGATCTCATAAAATCACCTTTCGCAAAATGCTTGCACCGTGAAACTGCACAAGAATTTGTCTTACATCTATACAGAATGTACAAAAGTTGCAAAATGTCTTGTGATTTATCGAAAAATGTATTACAATAATAAGGAGGCACTGTTTGAAGCGGTGTCTCCTTTTCACTGTCAGTATCCTGACAGACCAAATCCATCGAAAGAAGGGAATCTGTTGAACAATTCCAGAATTATGCTGGGGAACGCTGCCATTGCGCAGGGTGCCTACGAAGCCGGCGTAAAAGTTTCCGCTGCTTATCCGGGTACGCCCAGCACAGAAATCAGCGAATGTATTGCAAAATATCCCGAGATCTATGCCGAATGGTCTCCTAATGAAAAAGTTGCCATGGAAGTCGCCATTGGTGCATCCATTGCTGGCGTCCGTGCCATGGCTTCTATGAAGCTTGTGGGTGTCAACGTAGCATCCGATCCCCTGTACTCCACCGCCTATGCTGGCGTCAACGGCGGTCTGGTACTGGTTGCCGCAGACGACCCGGGCATTTACAGCTCCCAGAACGAACAGGACACCCGGATGGTAGCACGTGCCGCTATGGTTCCGGTGCTAGAGCCGTCAGACAGCGAAGAAGCCCGTATTTTCACAAAGCTTGCTTTTACATATAGTGAACAGTATGATACTCCTGTAATCGTCCGCACCACCACACGGCTCTCCCACTCTCAGGGAATTGTACACCCGGAGGCACGGGAAGAAGTACCGGACAAGCCTTATGTACGCAACATTGAGAAGAATGTTCTTATGCCGGCAAACGCCAGAAAGCGCCACGTGATCGTGGAACAGCGCATGAAGCAGATGGCAGAGGACGCCTGCACATTTGATATCAACCGCATCGAATACCGGGACAAGAAGATCGGCGTCATTACCAGCGGTATCCCCTATCAGTATGTCCGGGAAGCTCTGCCGGATGCCTCTGTTTTGAAACTAGGTCTGGTGCATCCCCTGCCGAAAAAATTGATCGAAGAATTTGCCGCAAACGTGGAGACACTCTATGTTGTAGAAGAACTGGAACCAGTCATGGAAGAGCAGATCCGTTCCTGGGGCATTCCTGTTATTGGTAAGGAAATCTTCACAGTACAAGGCGAATACAGCGCCAACATGCTGCGCCGTGCTATTCTCCACGAGGATGTACAGTTGACACCTCCGGCAGAAGCACCTCAGCGTCCGCCCATTCTCTGCCCAGGATGTCCTCACCGCAGCGTTTTTTCCGTTATGAAAAAACTGAAACTCCATGGCGCAGGCGATATCGGCTGTTATACTCTGGGGGCAGTTGCACCTCTGGGCGTGTTGGACTTCAACGTCTGCATGGGTGCCAGCATTTCCACCCTCCACGGCATGGAAAAGGCAAAGGGCAAAGAATATGTCCAGGATTGGGTAGCACTGATTGGTGACTCTACATTCCTGCACACCGGCGTCAATTCCCTGATGAATATGGTGTACAACAAGGCAACGGGAACGGTTATCATCCTGGATAACACCACCACCGGTATGACTGGGCATCAGGATCATGCGGCAACAGGAAAAACACTCCAGGGCGAACCGACCTATGCGATCAATATCTACCACCTTTGTCAGGCTATGGGCATTGAGCATGTCTATGAGATCGACGCTTTTGACATTGAAGGACTGGAGGCGTTGCTGAAACGGGAAACAAAGCGCAATGCACTTTCTGTGATCATCACAAAGTCTCCTTGCGCTCTTTTGAAAGAATTCATTCCCAAGGGCAAGTGTATTGTCCACGAAGATGCCTGCAAAAAGTGCGGTCAGTGCCTTGCGCCGGGATGTCCGGCAATGATCAAGCAGGCAAACGGCGTGCCGAAGATCAACCCGGCAATGTGCAACGGCTGCGAACTATGCGCAAAGCGGTGTAAATTCGATGCCATTGAACTGATTCCAAGGGAAAAAGGAGGCAAAGCATAATGCAGTCCAAAAATATTATGATCGTAGGTGTAGGCGGACAGGGTACGCTCCTCACCAGCCGTGTGCTGGGCAAGATTGCTCTGACTGGCGGCTATGATGTAAAGCTGTCTGAGGTACATGGCATGGCACAGCGCGGCGGCAGTGTTGTCACCTTTGTGCGCTATGGCGAAACTGTGGCTGAACCGATTGTAGAAGAGGGACAGGCAGATATTCTCATCGCTTTTGAACGGCTGGAAGCCCTGCGCTATGCCCACTTCTTAAAACCAGAGGGCGCAATTATTGTCAACGACACTCGCATCGACCCCATGCCTGTTGTCATCGGTGCAGCGGAATATCCGGAGGGTATTCTGGATACGCTCCGACAGTCCTATAAAGTACTGGCAGTAGATGCCACCGCAGAAGCTCTGAAACTAGGCAATCCTCGTGTATTCAACACCATTATCCTCGGCGTTGCTGCACAGAAAATGGAGTTTTCCAAGGAAGAATGGCTGGATGTCATTGCAGATACTGTGCCGCCCAAAACCGTTTCCATCAATCAGACCGCATTCCTGACCGGCTACAACTACACCGGTGATCACACAGCGGAAGGACAGGAGTAAATATTATGCCAATTACGGAACTTTTAGAAGAAAACGCCCGGAAATACGGCGATGATGTTTGTCTGGTGGAGGTCAATCCCCAGATCCAGGAAAAACGCCGCATGCTCTGGAAGGATTACGATCTGATCCAGCCCACCTCATCATTCTGGTACCGCCGGGAGATCACTTGGCATGTCTTTGACGAAAAGGCAAACCGTTTCGCCCAGCTGCTCATCAGCCGCGGCGTCAAAAAGGGCGACAAGGTTGCCATTCTGCTCATGAACTGTCTGGAATGGCTGCCCATTTATTTCGGCATTCTGAAAACCGGCGCCCTTGCAGTACCTATGAATTTTCGCTACAGCGCAGAGGAAATCCAGTATTGTCTGGATCTGGCGGATGTGGATGTACTGGTGTTCGGTCCCGAATTTATTGGGCGTATTGAAACCATTGTCGAATCCATCAGCAAGAACCGACTGCTCTTTTATGTCGGCGGTGACTGTCCGTCTTTTGCCGAAGACTATGACAAGTTGACCTCCAACTGCGCCAGCATTTCCCCCGGCATTTCCATCCAGGATGAGGACGATGCAGCCATTTATTTCTCTTCAGGAACAACAGGATTCCCCAAGGCCATTCTGCATTCCCACCGTAGTCTCATGCATTCGTGCAAAGTAGAACAGAATCATCACCATCAGACCAAAGACGACGTATTTCTCTGCATTCCGCCCCTATACCACACAGGTGCAAAAATGCACTGGTTCGGCAGCTTGCTGAGCGGCAGTCGTGCGGTGCTGCTGAAAGGCGTCAATCCTGAAACCATCTTGCAGACTGTTTCCCGGGAAAAGTGTACCATCGTCTGGCTGCTGGTGCCCTGGGCGTTGGATATTCTGGAAGCGTTGGACAACGGCTCTGTCCGTCTGGAGGATTATGAGCTGAGCCAATGGCGGCTCATGCACATCGGTGCACAGCCTGTTCCTCAGAGTCTCATTAAGCGTTGGAAGGAATATTTCCCATGCCACCAGTACGATACCAACTACGGACTCAGCGAATCCATCGGTCCAGGCTGTGTACATCTGGGGCTGGAGAATATCCACAAGGTCGGTGCCATCGGTGTACCGGGCTACGGCTGGGAAGTAAAGATCATCGACGAAAACGGACAGGATGTGCCTCAGGGCGGTGTTGGCGAACTGGCAGTCAAAGGTCCCGGCGTCATGAAGTGCTACTATAATAATCCCGAAGCTTCTGCAGAGGTGCTCCACGACGGCTGGCTCTATACCGGTGATATGGCACGGCAGGATGAGGATGGCTTCTATTTTTTGGTAGACCGAAAAAAGGACGTGGTCATCAGCGGCGGCGAGAATATCTACCCTGTTGAAATTGAGAATTTCATGAGTAAATTCGAGAAAATCAAGGATGTTGCCGTGATCGGACTTCCGGACAAGCGCCTGGGTGAAATTGCCACTGCTATTGTGGAACTGAAGCAGGGTGTGGAATGCACCGAAGAAGAAATCAACGAATTCTGTCTGGGTATGCCTCGTTATAAGCGTCCCCGGAAGATCATTTTTGCACCTGTCCCCCGAAATGCCACCGGAAAGATCGAAAAGCCAAAGCTGCGGAAAATGTACTGCGGCGATTGCCTGATCGAGAAGGAAAATCAGGGCTGATTTTCGAGGCAAAACCGCCAAAGATCAATGGTTAAGTTTGTACAAAATCACTCCCCCGAATGGAAAGAAATTGGTTGACATATAGCCAAATCGGTGTTATAATAAAAACAATATGTTCCAATCTTTTGGTTTTTTTGAAGTGAATAACAAACAGGAGGAATTTTATGAAAAAGCACTTGCACAAATTGCTCTCTGCCGGCGTGGCAGCAGCTATGCTGTTTTCGACATTGACCATTTTCCCTGGTTCAGTTTCTGCGGAAGGTACCATGACGGCGGACGATATCACCGAAGGCATGACCATCGGCTGGAATATCGGTAACTCCATGGATGCCAACGGCGGCGGTCTTTCCCAGGAGACAAGCTGGGGCAACCCGGTCATTACACAGGAACTCATCGATGCTGTCAAGGCAAAGGGGTTCAACACCATCCGTGTTCCCACAACCTGGTACAGAAATGTCACTCAGAGCACCGATGAAAACGGTAATCCGGTTTATACCATCAATCCGGACTGGCTGGCACGTGTCAAGGAAGTCGTGGACTATGCATATAATCAGGGCATGTATGTGATTCTGAACCTGCACCACGAGGAGTGGATCAACCGTTCGGACTTCCCCACTGCCTACGATGAAATGTCTCCTCGTCTGATTCAGATGTGGGAACAGATCGCAGCATATTTCAAGGATTACGACCAGCACCTGATTTTCGAGGGCATGAACGAACCCCGTCAGACAGGCGTGCTCTATGAATGGCAGGGCAACGCAGATTGCTATGCAGTGGTAAACAAGCTCAATGCAGATTTTGTGAACACCGTGCGTTCCATTGATTCCCCTTACAAGGACAACCGTCTGCTGATGATCCCGTCCTATGCGGCTTCGGCATATGCCAGCAGCTACTCCTCTCTGGAGATTCCGGAAGATGACTATGTGGCAGTTTCCCTGCACGCATACACCCCTTATAATTTCGCGATGGGTGACGGTGACCATACCGTTTTCTCTGACAATTATAAGAGCGATCTGGATTCTCTCTTCTCGGATATCCAGTATTATTTCACCGACAAGGACATTCCCGTTGTACTGGGCGAATTCAGTGCATCCAACTTCGACAATACCGACGCCCGCTGCGATTGGGCAACCTATTATCTGACCTGGACGAAGAAGCTGGGTATCCCCTGCGTACTCTGGGATAACAATGCCATCACCAACAGTCTCTCTGCTTCTGAAGCGCACGGCTATCTTAATCGCAGCAACAACACCTGGTATGAGGCCTCTGAACCGGTAGTTGACGCTATGATGGCAGTTATTGACGACAATGGCATAGCCTGGGGCAGTGAAAAGCATCTTCCTATCTATGAGCATGCAGATCTGAGCACAGGCGATGTGATCTGGGAAGGCGAAAATTCTATCACAGAGGCATCCAGCGCTGTGCCTATTACGAAAGATCAGCTGACAAAGGGTGAGATCGCTGTTGTATACACCAGCGGCAGCAAGCCTGTCATTGCCTTTATGGACAGCTCCTGGGGCAACTGGACCGAAGTCGGCGCATACAGCGTAGACGAGGAAAAGGGCATTGCTTACTACAGTTCTGAGGATATTGCAAAGGCATGGGGCGGCGATATTTCCACCATCGGTTCCATCTGCGTCAAGACGACCGGCGGCGAATGCACTTATACCAAGATCGTTGCCCTGGGTGAGTCAACGCTCACGACAGGAACAACTCCTGTGCAAACAACGGATACGACCACTTCCGTTAGCATTGACTATTGGCTGTTGGGCGATGTTAATGACGATGATACCGTCAATGTTGCCGATATCGTGTACTTCTCAAAGTATCTGCTGGGCAATGCAGAATTGACCAAGCGTGGACATGACAACGCCGACCTGAACGATGATGGCAAAGTCAATGGCATGGATCTGACGATCCTGCGCCAATGGGTGGCAAAACACGACGTGTAATTTCATCATTCACATATATGCAATTCTAAAACGCAAAAGCGTCTGACTGGTTTTCCCAGTGAGGCGCTTTTGCATTTGACACTGGCTCTGTCCTGTGCTATACTGAAAAAGAACGGAAGTGATATAAATGAAACAAATTATGACGCCAGAATACAGAACATTTCGCTGCATTGCCGGAGCCTGTCCGGACAGTTGCTGTACAGACTGGGAAATTGTACTGGATGAGAAAACCGAAGCTTTTTACCGTACTATTCCCGGTGAATTGGGAAAACGACTCCGAAAAACTATGATTTTTGATGCGGATGGCGATGTTATCTTTCAAGAAAAGGACAGCCGCTGTCCATTCTGGAATGCACAGCATCTCTGTGATATCCAGATGCAGCTCGGCGAAACTGCATTATGCGAAACTTGCCGCCAGTTTCCCCGGCTGGTTCAAGATTATGGGGATTTTGCGGAATATGACCTCTCCATTGCCTGCCCGGAAGCGGCACGGATACTGCTGACCATGCCTTTGGATACATGGAGTCTGACAGAAGAGAATCACCCAGAACTGCCCGGAGATGCGCCAGAATATGATCCGATACGCATGTCGCAATTGCAGCGCCAACGATCACAGCTGTTCAAAACGCTCAGGGATACATCCCGCCCGGCATTGGTTCAGATGGCAGAATGCCTTTCCATGCAGCTGGATTGGGAACAAATTGCTCATCCGCAAATGCAGAAGGATGTCATTTGCTCAGAAAATGTTTGTCTGGAATTCCTGCGTTCCTGCGAAATTCTTACTCCAGACTGGCAGCATATGCTGGAACAGGCTGCGCTTGTACCGACATATGCTTTGGAAATGAACGAAGCGTTTGACAGGGAGATTCGCCTCTTTGCCATAGATGTGCTGTATCGACACTATCTGCGCACGGTATTTGACGATAGTTCCCTGTTTCCAGTACAACTGGCAGCATTTTTCGTGTGTGCTGTCTGCACTATGATCCATCGGCTGGACATTCGCACACAACCGGAACGTCTGCGCATTTGGCAGTTGTTTGTCAAAGAAGTGGAATATGACGGAGATAATATGGAACGGCTGGAACTTTTGCTGGAAACAAAGCAGGAGCTTTCACCCGATGCCCTCTACGCCCGGCTGTATGCAGAAAATGTTGATCCTTCTCAAAAAAATTGAAGATCCTTCTCAAAAAAATTGAAAAAAGGTATTGACAAGCCCTGAAAAGTGTGATATAATAAAAAACTGTAGCGGCTCTGCTGCAAAATCATTAGAATTCTCAGGACTACTGTCGGCGCAATGGCCGATGGGCTGCTGTAGATAGATACAACAGATTCAGGAGGTGAAACCCCATGAGAGAAGGCATTCATCCGACATTTGAAAAGACCACCATCACATGCCACTGCGGCAACGTTATGGAGACAATGTCCACAAAGAAGGATATCAAGGTGGAAATCTGTGCAAAGTGCCACCCGTTCTTCACTGGTAAGCAGAAGCTGGTTGATACCGGCGGACGTGTTGATCGTTTCAAGAAGCGTTTCAATCTGGACTAATTTCCGGAACAATTACAATGGAAAAGGACGGTATATTTCTTACCGTCCTTTTTTGTCTACCTGGAGGTTAATGAAATGACAGACTATCGCACTGTTGCCGCACCTGTGGCGGCATCCTTTGTAGAGAAAAAGTCAGAGTTTATCGCATATCTAGCACCAATACATACCCAGGAAGAAGCTGCCCAGGTCATTGACAATGTGCGGCGGGAACATCGGAGAGCCAGGCACAATGTCTATGCCTATCTGCTTCGTGAGGGCAATGCCTCTCGCTATTCAGACGACGGCGAACCTCAAGGCACAGCCGGAATGCCCATTCTGGATGTGCTGCAAAAGAACGGACTGACGGATGTCTGCTGCGTGGTAACACGGTATTTCGGCGGTGTGCTGCTGGGTGCCAACGGACTCGTCCGTGCTTATTCCCATAGCGCAGCTCTTGCAGTAGAACAGGCACAGGTACAGATCATGCTCCCCTGCTATCCAGTCACCATCCAGTCAGACTATTCCCTTTACGGCAAGATCATCTATAACCTGCCCCAGACAGATCTAATACAGCTGGACACTGTGTTTGAAGATCAGGTGCAGTTGAAACTGCTGGTGCGGGATACACTCTGGGCGTCATTGCAAAAAGAACTCATTGACCTGACCGGAAACCAGATCTCCGTAAACGTGGGCGAATTGCAGTATGCAGACTTTTCCAGAAGTAACAAAAAATAAGTACAAAAAAGCACTGTAAAAATAAAGGACTTTTTGATATCTGAAGCGTATTTATAGACAGTGACATATTTATACATATGTGAAGGAGGAAGCCTCATGACCATTCGAGAACAGTTGGAGCAGCAGGAGTTACAATTTCTGTCACCGAATGCCTGCCCCAATCTGGGACATGCCCAGCGAATGCGGCCGGAAGAGTCATGTCCCTACCGAACGGAATTCCAACGGGATCGGGATCGAATCCTGCACTGTAATTCGTTCCGGCGGCTGAAACGAAAAACGCAGGTATTCCTCTCCCCTGCCGGTGACCACTACCGCACCCGACTGACTCATACGCTAGAGGTGGCTCAAATCGCACGAACCATTTCCCGTGCCATGGGGCTGAACGAGGATCTTACCGAAGCCATTGCCCTAGGACACGATCTGGGACATTCCCCTTTCGGACACAGCGGCGAGTCCATCCTCAACAGCATTTGCCCTCACGGCTACCGCCACTATGAACAAAGCCTGCGGGTGGTAGATATCATCGAAAAAAACGGTGCAGGGCTGAATCTGACCGAAGAGGTACGCAACGGCATTCTCTGTCACACCAACCGGATCGCTGACACAAAAGAGGGGAATGTCGTACGTATTGCTGACCGAATCGCCTATATGAACCACGACATTGAGGATGCCATCCGTGCCGGTATCCTTCGGAAAGAAGATTTGCCTTCGGATGTGGTGGAAGCACTGGGAGATACCAAAACAAAACGGATCACCAAGCTGGTAGGGGCTGTTGTAGAACACGGCACGGAACAGATCGGCATGGCGCCGGAGATCCAAGCCATGCATGACAAGCTTCACGCTTTTCTCTTTGAACGAGTGTATTACAACCCCATTGCCAAGCAGGAAGAAAACAAGGCGAAGCTACTCATTGAAACATTGTATACTCATTTTATTTCCCACGCTTCATTATTACCGGCGCAATACCTCGCTATTGCGGAAAAAGAGGATATCCACCGGGCAGTCTGTGACTATATTTCCGGCATGAGCGACGGCTATGCCGTGGATCTGTACAAGGATCTGTTTATTCCGAAGGGCTGGGAATAAGCATACAATTTGTGAAAAGGCGGTGATCCTATGACTTATAGCGACGACTTTTTAGAACAGATCCGGGCTGCCTGTCCCATGGAGACCATTGCTGGAAATTATGTGAATCTGATCCGCCGGGGCAGACATTATGTGTGCAACTGTCCCTTTCACTCAGAAAAATCCCCATCCTGCACAATATTTCCAGATACGCAAAGCTTTTACTGCTTTGGCTGCGGTGCAGGCGGCGATGTCATCACCTGGGTGCGGCGCATGGAAAATCTGGAGTTCGCAGATGCTGTAAAGCAACTGGCAGAAAAAAGCGGTCTCCAGGTACCCAATGACCGGGAAGCCGACCGCCGCGCACAGCTGCGCACGAGGATCTTTGCCATCAACCGTGAGACCGCCAATTTTTATTTCCGAAACCTCACCGCCGGCAATGACAAACGAGGACTGCAATATCTGGTCTCTCGCCAGCTAAAGCCGGAAACCATCCGGAAATACGGTCTGGGCTATGCACCGGATGCGTGGAATGTGCTGACAGACCACCTGCTGAAAAAAGGCTTTACAGAAGAAGAACTCCTGGCGGCAAACGTGGCGCATCGTTCCAATAAAGGTAATCTATACGACGCATTCCGCTGCCGTGTTATGTTTCCCATCGTGGACACACGAGGCGCTGTTATTGGATTTGGCGGCAGAGTCATGGACGACAGCCAGCCGAAATATCTGAACACTGCCAAGACGCCTGTCTTTGATAAGGGGCGCAATCTGTTTTCCCTGAATTTTGCCAAGGACAGCAGTTCCACTTACATGATCCTCGCCGAGGGCTATATGGATGTCATTGCCATCAACCAGGCCGGTTTTCCCAATGTGGTGGCAACTCTAGGTACCGCCATTACGCCGGAACAGGCACGGAAGCTCACCCAATATGCCAAGGAAATGATTATTGCCTATGACAGCGATGGTGCCGGGCAGCAGGCAACGCAAAAGGCGATCAACCGGTTCAGCGAAGTGGGAATGCCCACACGGATCCTGCACATGTCCGGCGCAAAAGACCCAGACGAATTTATCAAAAAATTTGGTTCAGAGCGATTCCGACTGCTGCTGGAACAGGCAGGAGATGCCATCAATTTCCGGTTGGACCGCTGCGAACAGGGACTGGATCCCAACACAGAAGCAGGAAAGGTGCAGCTGTTAAAACGTGTGGTATCTGTACTGACGGAGATACAGAATCCTCTGGAACGGGAGGTCTATCTCTCCCGGACAGCAAACAAATGGGAAATTTCCAAGAACGTGCTGGAACAGCAGGTGGAACGCCAGTTGCGCAGCAAAAAACACCTGGAAAAAACAAAGGAATGGAAAGGCATTATGGAACACACGGTACGGCCTGAACCGCAGCAGCCTCAATCCAGTGTCCACCTCCGGGAAAGCCGTGCAGAAGAACGAATTCTCTGTTATCTGCTAGTAAACCCGACAGATGCAGCATGGATCGCAGATACACTGACGGCGGAACAGTTTGTCATTCCTTTGTACCGCCGGGTCTTTTCAGCTTTTCAAGAATGCCGCAAAAATGAAACTGCGTTTTCGCTTTCTTACCTGGGAGGCGTATTATCTGACGACGAAATGGGTAAAATAAGCGGGATTCCTGCACGACATCGAGATATTCCTGTCACACGGGAAGAAATAACAGACTGTGTCCGTATTTTGCAGGAAGAACAGCATACAGCTGTGGAAACAGACGATGATCTGCTCTCTCTGATTCAAAAAAAACAGCATCCGAAAGTCTGATACATATATGAAAACGGTTCTCCACTGAGAATTCAGATAGAAAGGAAAATATGCCATGGAACAGAAAAAAATGACCATTGACGCTTTGATGGAACAGGGCAAGGCAAACGGAAAGCTTACCACAAAAGAGATCACCGATGTTCTGGATGAGCTGGATTTCGACACCGACCAGCTTGCTTCCATCATCAACAGCTGCGAACAGCTGAATATTGAGATCATTGACGACACCGCCATTGATGAATCCATCGGCAACAGCGATGCAGATCTGGTAGACGATCTGGAAATGACGCTGTCTACCGAAGGCATTGCCATTGACGACCCGGTCAAAATTTATCTGAAAGAGATCGGTCGTGTACCCCTGCTTTCCCCGGATGAAGAAACCGAACTAGCAAAGCGCATGATGGAAGGCGACAGCTATGCCAAAAAGCGCCTGTCTGAGGCAAATCTGCGTTTGGTTGTCAGCATTGCAAAAAAATATGTAGGCAGAGGAATGCAGTTCCTGGATCTGATCCAGGAGGGCAATCTGGGACTTCTGAAAGCGGTAGAGAAATTCGACTACACAAAGGGCTTCAAATTCTCCACCTATGCCACATGGTGGATCCGTCAGGCAATCACCCGTGCCATTGCAGACCAGGCAAGAACGATCCGTATCCCGGTACACATGGTAGAGACCATCACCAAGGTAAAGAAAGTTTCCAGCCAGCTGCTCCACGAGACAGGTCACGATCCGTCTGCGGAAGAAATTGCAGAAAAGCTGGAGATGCCGCCGGAACGTGTCCGTGAGATCATGCGCATTGCACAGGATCCCGTTTCTCTGGAAACACCCATCGGTGAGGAAGAAGACAGCCATTTGGGCGATTTTATCCCGGATGACGATGCGCCGGCTCCGGCAGACGCAGCTTCTCTCATGCTGCTGAAAGAACAGCTCAACGAGGTATTGGCAACGCTGACTGACCGTGAGGCAAAGGTACTTCGTCTGCGTTTCGGTCTGGAGGACGGACGTTCCCGGACACTGGAAGAAGTGGGCAAGGAATTCGATGTCACCCGTGAGCGTATCCGTCAGATCGAAGCAAAGGCACTGCGCAAGCTGCGCCATCCCAGCCGCAGCAAAAAAGTTAAGGATTTTCTGGACTAATCTTGTATAAACAGCTCCTGCTGCACCCCGATTTCCCCTTGGAGCGTATAAGTAACCGTCCATTGTATGCCGTCCTCGGTTTCGAGGACGGCTGTTTTTTTGTCCAGAATCTCCACTTCATCCAAAAAATTATCTTCATATCGTTGTACCTGTTCCTCCAGATTTTGTTTTGCCTCTTCCGGCGTCAATGTCAATGTTTTCGATCGGTATTCGTGGTAGGTCTCCCGATAGATGCCAATAGGCAGTTCTGCACCAAGCAGGGAAAACCAGCTGTAGCCTGTGGTTTTGATGCTGTCCTCATAGGGATCGTCTTTATTTCCAAGGGGGATATGCCATGTAAAAATATCCAGATATTTCCTTGGTGTTGTTTCACCTGTTGGCGTGCGCAGCTGCTGCTCATAAGAACAAGTAAAAGTTTCTGTCTGCTCATACTGCCCGATAATACTTCCCAGAGAATGGCGAATCCCCAAATGTCCTGTTTCATCTATGACAACGCCGCTGACTAAAAGATCCCCTTTCTGCACTGGTTCTCCCACCAGTTTCATAAGCTGTCCGCAATAAATAGATACAGAAACAATCTGTCCGTCTTGTGCAGAAACAATATTAGATGGCACCCGATCCTCCAACATTTTCGGCACAGGATCACGTTCCATCACCTCTACTACAAGACGGTTTCCCGTATGGCGCATTCCCACCCATGCCAGTTCATCTACCCCGGCACGCAGAGTATGTTCACACATAGAAAAATCAATAGACGGGATCCAGCGCCCCCGTGTCACGCCGCACTCCTCCAGAATTGCAGTAATCTCCGCTGTCGTTGCAGTTTCGTTGCCGATCACGTCAATTTCCGTGACAATATTGGAACCATAAAACAACAGTCCGCCAGTGAGCAGCAGTCCTAATGGAATACCGAACCGGAAACGGTAGCGATGTAGAAATTGCCGGAGAGTGCGGCGGGTAGTCAACTGTAATGTAACGCCGTATTGCTGCGCCAATTCTTCCACGGCTGTACGATATTTCTCATAAAACCGAAACTGATAGGTATCTCCCAGACAACGCTGTCCCCGACAGCAGATCCCGGCAGACTGCATTGCATTGAGAAAGGAATACAGCTTTCCGCCGGATGCCACCGCCCGGTACTCACCTCGCAGATGCTGTTCCATGGCGCACCCCCTTTGGTGTCAATGTCATCGACTGGATCTCCCCGTGGATCAGCAGACTTTCCGGTGAACGGCTGTCAGCCTGGAGATCCTTACCCCAGATCTCCAAAATCAGATCCGTGGTCTGTACTACAATACGGATATCGTTATATTCCAGGATCCTGCGGCAATTTTCCAGATAAATCTCCCGGTTCCCATTCATTTGAAGATAAGTTTGCAGGCAGAGCAGCCGCCGTCCGGCTTCTGCCACACGTTTTCCCATGCGAATCACCTCACAGCATTCTATGCACAGGTATGGAAAAATAGTATCTCAGACATATTCGGTAACTTGATAGGCATAAAAATTCATGAGATCCCGTTGGATGTATTTTTCGGAGGTTGTGATATGGTTCGTTCTCTCTTTATACGGCGCAATGCTTCTGCTTTTGGAATATTGCTCCTGCTGATCCTCTGTGTCTGTTTTGCCAGTGAGATCCGGTTGGAAATGCAGAATGCGCTGACCCGATGCCTGACAGTGATCATCCCATCTCTGTATGCTATGATGATCCTGTCTCAACTGCTTGTGACTACAGGAATCTGGCGTGTGCTGGCAAAACCTCTGCGCCGGATCACGCCGAAACTGTTTGGTATGCCTGATGCCTGTTTTGCAGTATTCTTATTGAGCCAATTTGCAGGTTATCCGATCGGTGCAAGCATGCTCCGCACCCTGACGGAAAACGGCACCCTGCGCCGGGAGGATGCCGGTAGACTGCTCGGGGTATGCTACGGCAGCGGTCCGGCATTTCTCCTGGGACTCCTGGGCAATGTCCCCCATCGAACCCAAGTGTTTCTGCTGATTTTCGGAACAAATGTATTATCCAACCTGCTGCTGGCATGTCTGCTGTTTCGACGTAAACCCATACGGCTTCAACGAAACGAGCAAACGGCAATTTACCCGGCAGATGCCTCTCTGTTGGTGCAGTGTACTGCCGACGCCGGACGAACACTGCTGAAGCTCTGCGGTATTATCCTTTGTTTTTCCGCAGTTTGTGCAGTTCTGAATGCCTTAGGGCTGTTTCAACTGCTGACCCTGTCTGCACAGAAATTGTCCCTGACATTTCCTGTTTCCGCCGTAACAAAATGCATCCTGGAAATCACAAATGCCGCTGCATTGTCCCTGCCCTTTCGCCTGCGGATTCCTATATTTGCAGCGCTGCTCTCTTTCGGCGGTCTCTGCGTCATATTGCAGATCCGAGCTGTCACTGGAGATGTCGTTCCCATGAAGCACTTTATCTCTTGGCGGTGCGTGGCTGCCATATCCTCTGCCGGATGCTGTGCTGTGGGTGTGCACTTTCTGCCAGATATTCCAGATGAAACAGCGGCAGTGATGTCAACAGCAATCGTCTCACGGAATCCGATTTTCCCTACTTGTATGCTGCTGATAATGATACTTCTGGTGTTCCGGGAGGAACGGAGGCTTTTGGAATAATTTTTGTTTTTCAGAAAAGCGGTACTGTGCGCCTAATTGCCCAGATTTTTTTCAAAATCCCTTGACTTTTTAGACAGAATATACTATAATGAAAGAGAATAGATTCTGTTTACAACAGAAAAATAAAAAGGTATCGTCGGTGACGGTATTTTCACCAGAAAGGAGTTCGTATATTTATGAGAATACGAAAAAAACTAATGGCGCTTGCTGTCTCAGGGATGATGACAGTCACCTGTTTTTCCGCAAGCATTCCTGCGGTGCAGACAAGCTTGAGCGCTGCTGCTGTAGATGACAACAATGATGACTGGCTTCACGCTGAGGGCAGCCGTCTTTATGACTCAGAGGGACATGAGGTTTGGCTCACCGGCGCAAACTGGTTCGGCTTCAACTGCACGGAAAACTGTGCCCATGGACTGTATGCTGCTGATATTGATGACTTCCTGGAAAATGTTTCAAACCACGGCATTAACCTGATCCGTATGCCCATCTCCACAGAGCTTCTGGTATCCTGGATGGACGGTAAACCGCTGGATGTTTCCAGCGTCAATGCCGGAAACGATCCGCCGTATTTCGTAGTAAACCCGGATTTTGTCCTGGAGGACGGCAAAACTCTGAAAAACAGCATGGAAATTTTTGATATTATCATGCAGAAGATGAAAAAGTACGGTCTGAAAGTGATGATTGACGTCCACAGTCCGGCTTCTCATAACTCCGGCCATAACTATAACTTGTGGTACTACGAAAGTTCCGCAGCAGATGCAGATAACATGGCAGTAGGTGCCTTTTCTTCTGAACAGATCACATGGGACATGTGGAAGGATTCCATTACCTGGCTGGCGGAGAAATATAACAGCGATGATACCATCATCGGCTACGATCTGAAAAATGAGCCTCACGGAAAACGCGGCTATAATGGGACAACTTGCCCCTCTGATATTGCAAAATGGGACAACTCTACCGATCTGAATAACTGGGCATATTCCGCAACAGAATGTGCCAATTCTTTGCTGAGTGTCAATCCCAATGCACTGATCTTCATCGAAGGCGTTGAACAGTATCCCAAGACGGAAAAAGGCTACACTTATGACACAGCGGACATCTGGCAGGCATCTGCGGATGTTTCTCCCTGGTACGGTGCATGGTGGGGCGGAAATTTGCGTGGTGTGAAGGATTATCCCATTAAACCGGATTCCGGTACCAGCCAGATCGTTTACTCGCCTCACGACTACGGCCCGTCTGTGTATAACCAGACCTGGTTTGACAAGGACTTCACTACCCAGACTCTGCTGGACGACTATTGGTATGACACCTGGGCATATATCAATGACCAGGATATCGCTCCCCTGCTGATCGGCGAGTGGGGCGGTCATATGGACGGCGGCAGTAATGAAAAGTGGATGACGCTGCTTCGGAACTACATGATCGACAACCACATCAATCATACTTTCTGGGGTCTGAACCCCAACTCCGGTGATACCGGCGGACTGCTGGCATACGATTTTATCACATGGGATGATGAAAAATATAACATGTTTGAAGAATCTCTGTGGCAGACGCTGGAAACTGGAAAATATATCAGCCTGGATCACCAGCGTGCACTTGGCACAAACGGCTCCAGCATTTCTCTGAGTGATTTCTACAGTTCCTACGCTTCTACAGAGGGAAGCAACCTTGACGGCGGCACCATCTGGGATGGCAAAACTAGTTCCTCCAAACCTGTAGAAACTGGTACAGGAGTTTCCACTACCACAAAGGAAGAAACCACTACTACCGTAACCACATCGGAAACACCGGCTGTCATCGGAGATATTACACAGGATGGCACTACGGATATGGCAGATCTTATCCAGCTTCTCAAATTCCTGCTGGGGCAGGAAACCAGCGACGGGAATTTCCGGGCAGGTGATGTCAACGGTGACGGTACTGTAAACGGCATCGACCTGGCACTCTATCGTCAGGTGCTCTCCAAATCTATTGATGCATTTCCCCAGTGAGGTCGTTGCCGATGAAACGTAAGGATTATCTCACCTGGGATGAATATTTCATGGGAATCGCCCTGCTTTCCGCCCAGCGCAGCAAAGACAATCACACACAGGTCGGCGCTTGTATCGTCAACCAGGAGCACAAAATCGTCTCTGTCGGTTACAACGGTATGCCTACGGGCTGCAATGATGACGACATGCCATGGGAACGGGAAGGTGATTTTCTTGATACGAAATATCCCTTTGTCTGCCATGCAGAACTGAATGCCATTCTCAACCGCAGCGCAGGAAGCTTGCAGGGATGCCGGCTCTATGTGACTCTGTTCCCCTGCAATGAGTGTGCAAAGGCGATCATTCAAAGCGGTATTCGTGAAATCATCTATTATGACAACAAATATGCAGATTCCGATGCCACAAAGGCATCCCAGCGAATGTTCCTGCTGACCGGCGTCACTTGCCGTCCTTATCATCACACAGAACGGACAATCGAACTGACGCTCTGACCATTGTTAATTCTGCATAACTTTTCACAAGAAAATGCTCTCCCGTTTTTCGGGAGAGTTTTTTTTGCCTAAAAAAGCCTTTTGGTTTTTGTGAAATATCCCTATTTTCGATTTTTTTCGCTTTTTTTCAAATTCCCTTTGTGTTTTTCTGCAAAATATGCTATAATAAAATAGAGAAATTATGCGCCCGGAAACGGTGCATTATCACGAAAGGATGAAAACGATCCATGCGTATTCGCTGTAAACCCTGGGCACGACCGGAATTGGAGGCCTGCCCATTCTATATCTCGGAACCGAAATCCTGCAAAGGACAGTGGGCTTCTCAATTTCCGAAGCAGCAGCCCCTTCGACTGGAACTCGGCTGCGGCAAAGGCGGCTTTATTGCACAAGAAGCTCCGTCAAATCCGAATTATAATTACCTTGCCATTGACATAAAAAATGAGATGCTGGTTCTTGCCAAACGCAAGCTGGAAACAGCATATGCAGCGGCAGATCTGCCCTTGGACAATGTCCGCATTTGTATTGACAATATTATGTATCTTCGGGACTGTTTTTCTGAAACAGACCGTATCGACCGGATCTATATCAACTTCTGCAACCCCTGGCCGAGAGGGAAGCATAAAAAACGTCGGCTCACTCATCCGCGTCAGCTGGTGCAGTATCGACTGCTCCTGGACGGAGAGATCTGGTTCAAAACAGACGATGACGAACTGTTTGAGGAATCTCTGGCATATTTTCCTGAGGCAGGATTCCGCATCACAACGATAACACGAGATCTCCACAGTGATCCAACGCTGCGGTATTTTGAGACTGAACACGAACAGATGTTTGACGAAATGGGAAAAAAGATCAAATTCCTCAAGGCCGAACCAGACCCCTCTGTGCCGATAGAATCCCTCCGGCATCTGCTGCAATATAGTGAAAGGAACGAGAACAATGGGCTTAACAACGAAGAACCATAAATCCATGAACCAATATTTTTCTAATCTCATAGAGCGAAATACTGCGCCGCCCATGGAAATCATTGCAGACGGCACCCAGGCAAATGAGAATCCGGCAGCTAGTTATCGTGGATTTGGCTGCGTCACCGGAAACAATTCTTCCCGGCTGCTGCTGGACTATAAAGTGGAACATCCCCAGGCATACGAAGAGATCATGCGGCTGCTGTTTCAAAAGGACTATGGCGTTGGACTGACGCATATTAAAATCGAACTGGGCGCAGATATCAACTCCTCTTCCGGCACAGAGCCGTGTACCAAGCGTTCTGCCAACGAACCGGCAGATGTTACACGTGGGGCAGGCTTTCAGTTTGCCGCAGACGCAAAGGCAATCAATCCGGATATTACGATAGATTTTCTCCGTTGGGGCGAGCCAAACTGGGTCACAAGTGCCTTTTCTATCAGCCAGGAGCATGGTCTGAATGCACGCTATCGCTGGTACAAGGAAACGCTGGATGCCGCTTATGCCGTGTACGGGCTGAAATTCGACTACATCAGCGCTGACCAAAATGAAACAGACACACCCGACGAGGCGTGGATTCTCTATCTGCGCTATCGGCTGGATCATGAGACAAATGCACCTTATGATTACAGCAAGATTAAGATCATTGCTTCTGATGAGGTAGGCACTCGTAACATTGCTGAGCAGATGGTAGACAACAGTGCCCTGCGCAATGCAGTGGATGTCATTGGCCTGCACTACACCACATTTGGCGATTCCTACACCAACTTACTCAATGAAGCATATGGGAAAGAAATTTGGTACAGCGAAGGTATTGCTCCCTGCAATGTGCCAGAGCTGACGGTACAGGCGGATGAATCCGGACTTATTGGCAAAAACGGGCCCATTGACGTAGCAAATCGCATCATCAATAGCTATTACAACGGCAAAATGGTCATGTACGAATTCCAACCGGCGGTTGCCTCTTATTATGATGGTTCTTGCTATGCACCGAAACAACTGATCCGAGCATGGGAACCGTGGTCGGGGTATTATGTCATTGACATCGGCTTTTGGATGGCGCTTCATTTCAGTCGTTTCTCCCAGAAAGGCTGGATGTATGTGAATGGTGCCTGTTATGGAGACGGCGTAGAAGATCACGCCATCACCAATACCACCAGCAACGTCATGACCCTGACCTCGCCAGATCGCACGGAACTGTCCATGTTCTTCACCAACGAAAGCGATGAAGTGCGTGTTTACTCTGTGCAGATCAAGGATATGGCATTTGAACCTGGCGTACTTTCCTCGGTGGTGACAAAAGGTCCTTCCGGCAGACAGGCATATGATGCAAATTGGTTCCAGAAGGGCAAGAATTTCCGTCCGATCCGCAATCACAAGGATACATATCTCATCAAAGTACCCCCACGCTCCATTATGACAGTAACTACGCTGGATACCAGTTGGGTCAACGGTGTGAACACCTTCCCGGCAATTCAACCGCCTATGGCAACCCGTCTTGCACTGCCCTATCATGATGATCTGAAATATACAGCAGAAGAGATTCGCATACGAGGTTGTGCACCACGCTATATGACCGATCAGGGCGGTGCCTTTGAGTTGGTAGAAGCGGACGACGGCTATGCCATCTGTCAGAAAATCACACCGCAGATTCTGCCCACAAACTGGCGATTCCGTGGAACACCTCTGCCGCTGACCTGCTTTGGCGACGACAAATGGCGCAGCTATAGCGCCGAAGCTGAAGTACGCCTCGCCAATTTAGAAGAACACAACTTTTCCGGCATCGGCATCCGCTATAATTCTGCTGTCACCTGTGAATTTTCTTCCATGTGCGGCTATACCGGACGAATCTACGGCGACGGCAGTTGGAAACTCATGGATATGGAAAGTGTTGCGGCAGAGGGAATTCTGCACCATGTGGATCCTCAAGAATGGAACAAGCTAAAACTAGTCGTGCTGGGCAACTCCATCTTCTTCTTCATCAACGGCAATTTCCTGACCAAATACACACCCCAATGTATGGTCAACAGCGGCAGAGCCAGCCTTTGCAGCGATTATGCCTGGAATATGTTCCGCAATATCCGCATTGAACCGATTGCTGTACAGCCGCCCTTTGTCCGTCGGATAGACTGCTTCGGGGATGGTATTCTCTACAACGAAAACTGGGAGATCCACGCCATGGAGAGCTACCTCTTCTATAATCGTACATCCATGGAAGCGAAAGCAGGGGCTGAATTCTCGTGCAGCTTTGACGGTACAGGGATCGCTGTCATTGGTACAGCACAGAATGCGGAGTTCACTGTGCTCATTGACGGACACACCGTGTATGAAAATTTCTTTGTTCCCGACTGCCAGCCCCGTCAGGCATGTATGGTTATTGACCAGCTTCCGGAGGGTACACACACAATGCGCATCTTTCTCACCGGCGGTTCATTTAAGCTGGATGTACTGGAAATTCCGGAATCTTACCCTCGTATGACAGATACGCTTTCTGTCCCCAACAACATTCGCTCCACCGTCGCTGCCACACGCCGCCAGCAGAAAGCAACTCATCCGACTGATTCCGATTTCATGGATGCAGAGGCAATGCTATGGCATATGGAACACCCTTTTACAGAAGCGCCGAAGCCGACGGAAGAAATACCTGCGCCTGCATCGGAACCCGAAACACCCCAGCAGCCGGAACAGATGCCTACAGAAGAGTCTGAACTAACAGCGCCAGAGAAATCTGCGCCGAAGCAGGATATTCTCACCACATCAAAGGCAGCCTCGGAACAACCTGTGGAATCTGCGTCACAAACTATAGAAGAAGCACCTGCTGCACCTGTCCCTGAAGAACCAGAATTTGACCCAGAGACACGCCAGTCCATGCGTGAGATCGAAGCCATTTTTGAGCCATCCGATACAAATTCCGATGATGCAACTTCTCAGGACATGGAAATGAGCCTGACCATACAGGAAATGCAGCAGATCCTGGAAAACGACTCCACAGAAATGATGGAACACTATGCTGACGATTCTACTGAACCCAAACAGTCCTGAACCTCTCTATCGGCAGATCTGTCAGGCAATCCAAACGAAAATCGCTCAGGGTGTCCTTATACCTCATGAAAAATTGCCGTCCCGGCGTGCACTTTCGGCGCATTTGCAGACTAGTATGATCACAGTACAAACGGCATATGAGCAGCTTGTGGCAGAAGGATATCTCTATTCCCGCCCCCGTGCCGGCTATTATGTAGACCCGGATGCCACACTGTTGGCACATGCGCCTCAACTAGAGAAATTGCCGGCGCATAATGCGGCTGCATCCTTACCGGATACACCAAAGGATCAGATCATTTTTTCCACCAGCGGTGTAGATCTGGAACAATTCCCCTTTGCCACTTGGGCAAAATTATCCCGGCAGGTGCTGACTTCAAAACAGGAAGCTTTGTTACAGGCAACGCCCTCCATGGGCATATACGAATTGCGTCAAGCAATTGCAGCCCATCTCCGGGCATTTCGGGATATTCATGTTACTCCGGAACAGATTCTGGTAGGTGCAGGAACGGAATATTTGTTGGGAATCCTGGTGCAGCTGCTGGGCGCATCCCGGCGGTATGCAGTTGAGGATCCCGGTTATCAGAAGGGCAAACAGATTCTTCATAGCAACGGCGCAGCAGTCATAGGCGTTTCCATGGACAATGCCGGGCTTCGGCTGAATGATCTGGAACAATCGGGAGCAACGATTGTTCACGTGACACCGTCCCACCAGTTCCCTACGGGAATAATCATGCCCATACGGCGACGTGCTGAGCTGTTGCAATGGGTCTCAGCCCAGCCTGACCGCTACATCATTGAAGATGACTATGACAGCGAACTGCGGTTTCAAGGAAAACCCTTACCGACACTGTACAGTCTGGACAAGACAGGACATGTTATTTATATGAATACCTTTGCCCGGACACTTGCACCGTCTCTGCGTATTGGCTATGTTGTCCTGCCGCCTGAGTTGGCGGAACGATTTAAACGGGATTTTTCCTTTTATTCTTCCACCGTGCCAAGCTTTGAACAGTATACTTTGGTGCAGTTTTTGCAGGAAGGTCACCTGGAACGCCATCTGAACCGGATGAAAAAAACCTACCGTCAGCGTCAGATTTTATTGCTGTCAGTGCTTCGCTCTCATCCCCTAGCGAAATCTATCACCGTCAGCGGTGAAGAAGCTGGGCTGCACTTGTTGTTGAAGGTGCATTTGCCATGTACAGAAGAGGAACTGATCCGGACGGCGGAACAAGTGCATGTGACAGTATATGGCTTGTCCGGCTATTATGGAACGGCAAGCTGCACATCAAAAACATCCCCATGTATTGTCTTAGGCTATGCCTGTCTTTCTCCAGAGGAAATAACAGTTGGAACAAAACGACTGCTGGATGCATGGAGCAAATTATTATAATGTTATCCCCCAAAAAAACGGGTGCAGGTACCACAAAAGGTACTGCACCCGTTTTTTCAGACTATGCTGGAATTATATGCTGGAAGAAATTTCTTAGCATCCACAGCCACAGCCGTTATTGTTATTGCCACAGCCGAAGCCATTGCCATTACCGCAGCAGCAGAACAGAATCACAAGCAGAATAATAATCCAGCAGCATCCACCGTTACCTTCAAAACACATAATACACTATCTCCTTCATGTCAGATTTTTTTGAAACAAACTGTTTTTTGTCTGTTTCATAGTACATTGTATGCCAAAGCGAAAAATGTGTGACTCCTTCGACAAATATTGCAGGAAGTTTATGGCATACTATAACCGTACACATTGAATCAGAGGAAAGGACAGATAAAGCCATGCGATATACAGAAGGATTTACCGGAAAAGCAATTCTCGCCATGAAAGAAGCAATTCATGCTGCTGAGGAACTAGGGCATACGTACATCGGAAGTGAACATCTGCTGTTGGGATTGGTGGAGGAAGGCGGCAATGCAGCTGCAAGCGCGCTTGCAGCACAACAAATGGACGCAAAACAGCTGCGCCATGCCGTCATTGATCTGGTGGGGCGAGGTATTCCTGCACAAGTCCGGGATGACTGCCTGACGCCGTCACTGGTGTCCATTCTGGAGGATGCCAAAGAACGGGCACGAGATGCCGGGCGGGCACTTGCGGGAACAGAACATCTGCTCCTGGCAATCATTCATGCGCCCTGTTGCAGTGCTGTGACTATTCTCAAGAAGTTGGGCGTGAGTCTGAACCAGCTGTGCACCCTTTGCAATTGTGATACCACCTACGGTGTCCGGATGGAGCGTCAGCAGATCGATACCTTGTCCCGGAAGTCCTGCCCAGCGCTGTTTCAGTACGGCAAGCTCATGACCGATCCGTCTAATCCATACCGTTATGATCCACTGGTGGGACGGGACAAAGAATTACAACAGATCGTTCGCATCCTATCTCGACGCACCAAAAACAATCCTTGTCTCATCGGAGAAGCTGGTGTGGGTAAAACCGCCATTGTAGAAGGAATTGCCCGAAAAATCCTACAGGGCGATGTGCCGGAATCCCTGCAACATATGCAGCTGTTTTCCCTGGATCTGCCTGCCCTGCTGTCCGGAGCGAAATACCGAGGTGATTTTGAGGAACGCCTGAAAAACTGCCTGACCGAAGCAGCCGAACACGGCAATATCATTTTATTCATTGACGAACTGCATACCATTGTAGGTGCAGGTGCGGCAGAGGGTGCCATTGATGCGGCAAATATGCTAAAGCCCCAGCTTGCACGAGGAGAAATCCGGCTCATTGGTGCCACTACACCTGATGAATTTCGTACTACCATCGGAAAAGACAGTGCGCTGGAACGCCGTTTTCAGCCAGTACAAGTCCACGAGCCAGACGAACGTCAATGTTATGCCATGCTTCAGGGATTAAGGGAAACCTATGCGGAATTTCATCAAGTGACCATTTCAGACCCAGTTCTGAAAACGGCGATTCAATATGCTGATCGGTATCTCCACGACCGTTTTCTGCCGGACAAGGCGATCGATCTCCTGGACGAAGCTTGTTCCCGGGCACGAATTCGCTGGGAACAGACACGAAAAGCGCCGGAAATTGCTGAAGTAACTGAAGAAGATATTGCCGTGGTTGTAGCAGCACGTACGGGCATCCCCACGAAAAAAATCACCGAAGCCCAGCGTCAGAAACTGCTGACTCTTGGGGATACTCTGAAACGTCAGGTCATCGGACACGACAAAGCAGTTGACGAGCTGACAGCCACACTATTCCGTGCCAGCACCGGACTACAGGAAACTGCTCGTCCCATCGGCACTTTCCTCTTCGCCGGACCAACAGGCGTAGGAAAAACTGCTCTGGCAAGCGCCTTAGCGGAACATCTGTTTGACGACAAGGAGAGTCTCATTCGCATTGACATGTCCGAGTTTATGGAAAAGCACGCTGTCTCCAAGCTTATCGGTGCTCCTCCCGGATATGTAGGCTTTGAAGACGGCGGAATGCTGTGTGAACGAGTGCGCAGCAGACCCTATTGTGTTATTTTGTTTGATGAGATCGAAAAAGCGCACCCGGATGTTTGCAATATTTTGCTGCAAATCATGGAAGATGGTGTCCTCACCGACTCCTGCGGCAGAAAAACCAGCTTTCGCCACGCCCTGCTGATTCTTACCTCCAATATCGGCGGTGAAGCTATGCGTACTGGAGAGCAGTTAGGATTTACAACATCTCACTCCAGCATGCACAACGAAGCAGCACAGAATGCCTTAAAACAGCATTTTTCCCCGGAATTTCTGGGCAGACTGGATGGTGTACTTTGGTTCCATAAATTGCAGCCCAACAGCCTGGAACAGATCGCAAAAAGAATGCTCCAAGGATTGCAGCAGCGGCTGGCACGCATGGAAATTGCCATGGAATTTACGCCGGAAGCTGTGCAACTTCTGGCACATGCGCCGAAAACTGCACAATACGGCGCTCGTCCCATGAAACACTACCTGGCGCAGACTGTAGAAAATCCTCTGGCAGACAAAATGCTGCACAGTGAGATCCGTCCAGGTGATGAGATCCGTCTGACAGCACGAGAGAATAATTTTGTGGTACTGGATCGTGTACTCCGATAAATCCAAAAAAACCGGATACTGAGGAAATCTATCCTCAGTATCCGGTTTTTATCAAGTCAAAGAGAACAATTCGTTCAAATAATGTATCCCTGTTTCCGTTCGAAAGATTTTATCCCGAAATGCCTTGATGTTGCGTTTGGGCAGTCCATCTTCATAGGCATTCACCATAAAATCAGCTTCTACCAGTATTTGCAGGCTTACATCATCAATCTGGTCATAGGTATGATGGTGTGCTACCAGTTCACAGACCCGGTTAATAAGAGCCGGTTGGAATTCCAATGCCATCAGCATAGCACGTGCAATGGGCGGTCCCTCGATCTCCTGATACTCACCGGCAGCAGAACGATATTTTTTTTCTGCCGCATGAATCCCAATGTCATGCACCAGCGCTGCCACTTCGATCACCTCGCGCTGCTTTGAGCCGAGTTGTTCTTCTTCGGCAATCATTTTTGCAAACGCATACACCTTCATAAAATGCTGGATCCGCTTGGGGTCTCCGCTGTACAATGTGATCATTGCCATTGTCAATTGACTCATGGATGCCATAATACTGCTCCTTTCACCGCACGGTTCTCTTTTATAGGTTCTTAAAAAAGATATTAAAGCTGGTCAGCAATATCATAAATCAGCCGCTCAGACTTTTCCCAGCCAAGGCACGGATCTGTAATGGACTTGCCGTAGCAGCCCTCTCCGATCTTCTGTGCACCGTCCTCAATATAGCTTTCTATCATAAAGCCTTTCACCAAAGAAACAATTTCATTGCTATGGCGACAACTATGGAGTACTTCGTTGCAGATACGAATCTGTTCCAGGTATTTCTTGCCCGAGTTCGCATGGTTCGCATCCACGATCACAGCCGGATTCTGGAAGTTCTTTTTCTGATACAACTCATACAAGGTAATCAGATCCTCATAGTGATAATTGGGAATGGTTCTGCCCAGTGGATCCACTGCGCCGCGCAGAATAGCATGAGCATAGGGATTTCCCGAAGTCTGTACTTCCCAACCACGATACAGAAATACATGGGATGCTTGTGCAGCAACCAAGGAATTCATCATAACAGAAAGATCGCCGCCAGTAGGATTTTTCATACCCACGGGAATATCCAAACCACTTGCAGTCAGGCGGTGCTGCTGATTTTCTACGGAACGTGCACCCACCGCCACATAAGACAACAGATCTGACAGATACCGATGATTTTCCGGATAGAGCATTTCATCTGCACAGGTTAAGCCCGTTTGTTCAATGGCACGGGTGTGCAGCTCACGGATGGAAATCAGACCCTGAAGCATATCCTCTTTCTTCTCCGGATCCGGCTGATGTACCATGCCCTTATAGCCCTCACCAGTCGTCCGGGGCTTGTTGGTATAAATCCGGGGAATGATGATCAGCTTGTCCTTTACCTGCTCCTGCACCTTTGCCAGACGTGCTGTATAATCCAGTACAGCGTCCTCCCGGTCAGCAGAGCACGGTCCGATGATCAGAAGCTTTTTCTGGGATTCCCCGGTGAAAACGCTTTTGATCTCGGCATCTCGCTTTGCCTTTACCTCTACCAGCTTTTCTGACAAAGAAAACTGTTTTTTCAGTTCCTTCGGAATCGGGAGCTTCCGAATAAAATTCATATTCATCGTGTTTCAATTCCTTCTTTCTAATACTGATTCTCCAAACTGTAAAAACATTACAAATTGAAGAGTACTTCTAAATCATGTGCGAAACTCCAGCAGGCTTTTGTCTGCCGAAGCGGAAGAGATTCGCATGAAAATCACCTTATTAAGTATACTATATTTTCCGACAAAATGCAAGCTTCATTGTGGAAATCATGAAAAGTTTACCGGTGTTGCTATAGGCGGAGACGTAGACTCCGGTTTTGTTTCAAACTTCGCAGGTATCGTTGTAGTTTCCGTTATTTTCTCGGTATTAGCCTCTGTTTCCTCCACTTCTGGTGTAAGCAGTTGAATGGTCAGATTCCCCTGGGAAGTATAGGTGGTCAATAATGCCTTGGTTTCCGGCAAGATCAAAACACGTTCCACTTCCGCTGCATCCAGTCCCAGGTCACCCCAAGTATAGAGCAGTTCTGGTTCTGCATTTTTTTCTGCAACACGATACATTCCATTTTCATCCCAGAAACCATACCAGATCGTTTCCTCTGCCTCTTCCAAAAGGGCACAGTCCACAGCCAAAAGCTCAGACGAAGAAATTTCCATCTTCCAGAGTGTATTGTCTGTGATCACCAGATGAGACAATTGCAGCAATTCTTCTGCATCCTTTTCCAGAAGAAGCATACCGTCAGAACCGCAGCGAATCCATTGATAATCTGATTCCAAGGACAGAATATTGGAGTCGTTTCCCTGAATGGGAAGAAGATTACCGCAGTCGTCCAGGGTCATGAGACATTCCTGTTCATCAATCGTCGCAGTCAGATAGACATGATCCGAAGCATCGCTGCGGACACTGGTAAATGCCATGGTCTGCTTTGCTGCTTCATCCAGATCCAACAGAGTAGAAAGTCCCAGTTTCTGAGTGATCTCTCCGTCAGAGTTATACCATACCAAGCGATACTGGGTAGCATAATTTTCATAATAGGATTCCCAGTCAAACTGTTGCGGATCAAAAGTCGGATCTTCATAGGGAACTGCATTGGAATTTTCACACACCAGACCGCAGATCGTTCCATCAGACAATACATCAAAATCCATCAATCCCAGGAAATTTATTTCATTCACACTATCAAACAACGGTGTGAACTCCGGCTCCTCTTCTGCCGTTGCCCGAAACAGAACACTCTTCTGCTGCGTTTCACTCTGCTGTATTCCAAGCAGATAGATTTCCCCATTGTGCACACGAACAGTCTGCAATGTTCCCAACTCTTCCGGCAGTTCCCAAGCTGCTACCGTTGCCTCAAATGCCGGTTCCGGCAACTCGGTCTCTACAGAAAGCGTCGTTTCAACAGTTGTCTGTAACGTTTCTGTCTGTGCAGTCGTTACCAACGGCGGCAATTCTGTCAGCGCAGATTCTTCCGGTTCTTTTTCACCGTGATTCGCAGCACATCCCGTTGTACAAAGACACATCCCCAATGCCAAAGCATAAATCCGATACCTTCGATTTGATTGCATCACACAGCCTCCATTCTTAAAATCTCCGTTTATTATAATACGAATTTTGCAAAAAGTCAAGTCCTGTTCAAAAAGTGGGTGAAATACCTACTTTTGTCATGATTTGTCTTTTTCAATTATCAGAATATCACCATACCAAACCATTCTATGCATACATATTGCAAGGCACCTCTAAGAGCCTGTTCAGTATCTTTTTATGTGCGGATTTTCGAGCATAATTTTGTCGT
>NZ_DXUU01000069.1 GCF_019417665.1 Ruminococcus sp. | reverse complement strand
ACTATATATTATTTACATTTGATTATTTTTATTCAATATATAATTTTTAATTTAAATTAACCCCCCTCAAAATGATCCATCTCATGCTGAATAATCTGCGCCTCAAAGTCTTTGAATGTCTGCTTTTTCTTTTTGAAATTCTTATCAAAATATTCTACTACAATAATAGGATAACGTTTTGCCGGACGCTGACCAGGCAGTGACAAGCATCCTTCCTCCACATCATAGCACGATTTGGAATGGTCTACAATCTTTGGATTCACAATAATCAGATATTCCTTGCCGATCTGTGCTACTAAAATGGTTTTCCGAACACCAATCATGTTGGCAGCCATACCTACGCAACGTTCTGCATTAGCCTCAATCGTATCCAGTAAATCTCGAATTGTCTGTTGGTCATCTTTTGTTGCCGGTTCTGACTTCTGGCTTAGAAAAATTGGGTCTGTTACAATTTCTTTTATCATATTCCTGCTCCTTTGGATTTTTACTGATTGCTTCTATTATATCATATTTTTCCTGTATAAGCAACAAAATGCGAAGTTACATATATAACTCCGCATTTTATTTGATTTATAATAAATATTCTTCTCACTCGAAAGATCTCTGTAAACCTATCAAAACCAGGCCATATCAAAATCCCGTAAGGGTACGATAAGGGTATGGAATCCTATTTTTATTCAAATAGACAAAAAAATATCCTCGTAAATAACGCATTTACGAGGATTTTTGAAAACACACGTCACAAATGATACAATGCACACCCACAAAGCAAAGGGAGTTCAGACTGCACTCCCACTCCCCTCAAATTTTTTGCACCAACTCCGTCCCATCTTTCAAAACAAACACGATTTTTCCATCTCGATGCACCACTGCTTTTTCTACAGCAGCCAGCCACAATTGTGTATCAAATTCCGGCAGCATCCCATTTTGTCCGCTTAATGCTCTTTGAAAGCCCTGAATCTGTTCCCGTCTTGCCAACCGCTCTGCTCGCCGTTCCTGCAGAGTGGTTTCTTGTTTCTGCAGCGGTTCATACTGTCCCACCAGTGCCTGATACCGTTCCTCATACTTTTCCTGATCCTGCACGATTTCACTATTCTCCCGAACATATCCCTGCACCTGTTCCGAAATCCGCATTTTCTGCGTTTCCATTTCCTGCAATTGACGCTCTAAATCTGTACAGTCCGTAAGCAGTTCCAGCATTACCTGACAGTTTTCCAGAACTGCTTTCCGCTTTTGCAGCAATTCCTGAACGGCTGCCTGAAACCGCTGCTGTATGACGCTCTCTTGCAAATGGGGTGTCTGGCATTTGCACACCCCTTGGAATTTGTGATTGCACTGCCAGATCACCTGCCGATACTTGCTGTTGGAATGCCAGACCTTTGCCCCGAAGAAATTTCCGCAGTCGCCGCAGACAAGTCGGGCAGCAAATACGCTTTTCCCATTGTATTGCCGCCGTAGGTTTTGCCTCCGCAGCAATTCTGCCTGCACCAGTTCAAACTCCTCCGGCACTATGATGGCAGGGTGACTTTCCTCAATGTAGTATTGCGGTACTTCACCTTCATTCACTTTGGATTTTTTTGTGAGAAAATCAACGGTGAATTTCTTTTGCAATAGAGCAGAACCCTTGTATTTTTCATTGGTCAGGATGCTTTTCACTGTACTGGAATGCCATTGCTCCTTGCCGGCAGGTGTCGGAACGCTCTGTTCTGTCAATGTTCTCGCAATGCTAGTTGGCGTTTTCCCCTCCATAAACCAACGATAGATATTCCGAACAATCTCCGCCTCCTCCGGCACAATTTCCGGCAAGCCATCTGCTCCTTTTCGATATCCCAGAAAATGCTTGTATGGAAGGCTAACCTTGCCGTCCGCCATTCGCTTTCGCTGTCCCCAAGTTACATTCTCTGAAATAGAACGGCTCTCCTCCTGTGCCAGACTGGACATGATGGTAATCAGCAGTTCACCTTTGGAATCCAGCGTGTAGATGTTTTCTTTCTCGAAAAACACCTCCACGCCTTTTTCTTTCAGCTTCCGCACAGTTGTCAAAGAATCTACGGTGTTTCGTGCAAACCGGCTGACCGATTTGGTGACAATCAAATCAATCTTACCATCCAGAGCATCCGCCACCATGCGATTGAAGCCATCTCGATGTTTGGTATTCAGGGCTGAAATGCCCTCATCGGTATAGACTGCAACAAACTCCCAGTCTGCCCGTTCCTGAATGTACTTAGTGTAGCGATCCACCTGTGCAGCATAAGAGGTCTGCTGTTCCTCAGAATCCGTGGAAACTCTGGCATAGGCTGCCACTCTGCGTTTCTGAACCTTGGTTTCCGGCAAATGCGTTATGGGGTGAAACTTTGCCGGTATTTTTAGGACTGTCGCCATTTTTTCTGCCTCGCTTTCTCTCGCATTTCCGCTGTCCAGCTTTCCGAACGGGAACGGTCTTTCCAAAATACGGTTTGTTCCGTTCCGTCCGAAAAGCAAAATTGCAGTTCATTGGGTGCAGGGATCTGAATCTGTTCAATTCGTTCCGCAAATTGCTCCGCATCAAATTCTGGTATTTCCAAAACATCACAGCAGGCAGAGAGCAGCGTATTTTCCGGAATCTGTTTTGCTGTTGGACAGTATTTTTTCCCTTTGGTGTTGTAAGTGGAACAAATCCAGACCACACCGGTCACTGTCGTTTTTCTGCGGTAATACTTGCCGCAGCAGGCACACCGTATTTTCTGCGTAAATGGATATCGGTTTGTTGTACAGGAACCGGCATATTTTTTCTGCCGTTCCGCCATTTGTTTCTGCACCGCATCAAACTGTTCCTGCGAAATGATGGCTTCATGCGAACCGGTAACGAAATATTGCGGAAGCTGTCCGATGTTAGCCACCTTTTTCTTGGTAATGTGATTTTCCCGAAAACTTTTTTGCAGCAGCAAATTTCCGGTGTACTTTTCATTGCGGAGCGTTCGTCTTACGTCCTCCGTCGTCCATGCACAGCCACGCACCGTGCATATCTGCTGTTCATTCAGTTTCTTGGCAATTGCCAGCTTACCCATACCAGACAGATAATATAGAAAAATCATTCTAACGATTTCAACCTCCTCTGGTACGATTTCCAGTTTTCCGGACTTGGTTCGCCGATAACCCAGCATTCGCATACTCCCGACTTTTCCCTGTTCAAAGTCCTTTCGCATCTGCCACTTTTTGTTCTCGCTGGCAGAATAGCTTTCCTCCTGTGCGTAAGATGCCAGAATGGAAAGCATCAGCTCGCCTTCTGAACTCATGGAATGAATCCGCTGTTCCTCGAAATAGACATCAACGCCCAGTGTTTTCAGTTCCCGTACCGTTTCCAACAAGGTAACCGTGTTTCGTGCAAAACGGGAAATGGACTTTGTCAGAATCAAGTCGATTTCTCCCTGCCGGCACCGGTTCAGCAGCTTTTGAAATTCCGCCCGATTTTCTTTTGTTCCCGTCAATGCCTCATCTGCATAAACACCGCAGAACAGCCACTCCGGATTGCTCTGGATCAGCTGATTGTAATAGCTGACCTGTGCCGACAGAGAATGGAGCATGGCATCCTTTCCGCTGGACACTCTGGCATAGGCTGCCGTCCGTTTCAACAGGAACGGCTTTTTCTGTGGAAATGCAACTTTTTGTATCACTCGTGCCGTGATAATCTCCCCCTTTCCGATGACATATTACCGTACGATCGGGCAGGAGTCAAGGAATATACTGCACAAAGATATGCCGGAACGTTCGGCAATTATGGTGTTGATTTTTTGGAATTCCTCCGGTGTGACTAATCCAGCACACATCCAGTTTTTCAAAATCGAAACTGTGGTTTGATACGTAATGATCTTATGGTAATGTTCTTTTTCCATGAGCCATTTCCTTTCTGTACTTCCCATAGCAAAGACGGGAACAATATTTTCGGTGCGAACTGGGATAGGCAAAAAAAGACTTCTTGCAGATAGGGCAGCGCTGCTGTAATTTGCCGTCCCCCGATACAGCATGATGATTCCACCAAGTATTGTGGCATTGTGTGGAACAGAATCGTTTCGGTTTTCGGTGCGGTGTCTGCACAACAGAACGCCCACACTGCGGACAGTGTGGGCAGGATTCGCTTCCTCTCTGCCGTTTGCAGAAAGAAGCCACAGTGTTGACAGACAGCCCTAATTGGGCTGCGATTTTCTTGTAGCCAAGGCCGCTGCTATGCAGCTGTCGGATCTGGTCTTTTTGTTCTGCATTCATCCGATCACCCCAAAATTATCCCAAGAAACATACCCAGTCACAAACTGTCCCACCGGTGTCTTTCCGCAGAACTCCGGCTTTGTGGTGATCCGATAACGACCGTTCTTGCAGGCAATGCCGTCATAGAGATAGTAAGTGCCACTGATTCTTCTGGTTACAGCAGTAGTTTCTGCACTGGCGAACAGCGGCGTGTTGGCACGAATAGTAACCTTCTGTCCCTTGGTGAACTTGCCGCCATTGGTGTAGACCGCACTTCCAGATGCATCAAATACAGAATATCCAACCTTGCAGGCTTTTTTCGCATTCTCCAAAGAAGAGTACGCACCAAGCTGCGACTTTGCATCTGCCCAAGACTTTCTCACCCGGTAAAGCTGCTTTGTGGAAGGTGCAGCAGAGGAACCTGCATTCAAATAAGACTGTACCTTTTTCTTGAACTCCGCCCAATGAGGCAAAATGTACGCCGGACACATTTTGTACCGATTGTACATGGTGTTCAATTGGTCAATCGTTCCGTTTCGTCCGTCACGAACATTGAGCCAGTGGGTATGGGTGTAGAGATGATTGATGTCCAATCCATACTGTTTTAATAACGCTGCGGCAAGTTTCACTGCATTGTCCTCCGATTTTTGATCGGCAGAATTGTATGCAGAGGACATAATACACTCGATAGCGATGGTTCTGCGATTTCCATTGCCATTGCCATCAGCGGCGTGCCAGCCACTCAGGCTGTGGGGCAGATTCTGCCATGCACACACGTTATCCACATAGTAATGAACTCGCACGTCCTTCATGTTGTTATTGACCGTTGCCCTTGTGTACTGTTCCGCAGGGGTCGTGCCGCTTGCTACCGAAATCCAATCGGTGTTATGAACAGTCACTCCGATAACTTTGCCCTCCATTGAAACAGAGGGCATATCGATTCTGTTGGGATTGTGTTTGGTGAGCAAATATTCGTTGACGGTAACACCGCCAAATGTCGTTGTTGTATCCGGTCTTAAAATAGCCATATTACTTTTCCTCCTTGTCGGTGGTTTCTTCGGTTCTGCCGATTTTTGTTTGCAGAACATCGATTGCTTTTTGGATTGCAGGTGGATAAGGGATTCCCATTAAACTTGTATTTTCCACGATGGAAAGCAGTTCGTTCAGGCAAAAACTGATGCAGGCTGCATCTCGAATATAGTTGGTATTCAGCAGAATATCCATCCGGACTGCAACAACGATCAGCATCAAAGTGCAGACCTTTTTCGCCAGACCGAACCAGCCAGCTTTGGAAGAAAGTCCGCCGCTTTTCGTGTGTTTGGACTTTTTCATCATGGCGGTGATGATGCCGGTGAAGAAGTCGATTGCCATAAAGACGACCAGTGTCACCAGAGCGGAGTCCCAGCCGCCAAAAATGGCAGTAAAAAAGCCGCCGACCAAGCCGACAGCCACGCAAATGGTATCTTTCATCATATTTTTAACCCTCCAGTACTTTCAGAGCTCGGATCTTCGGGTGGGAGTTGTTGCTTCTGCCCACCCATGCAAGGTAATATTCGCCGTCAGAAATGCCGGTGCATTCTGTGATGGTGGTGATAAAGGTGTCCGACTGCAGCCATTGAAAATCCAAAGAAACTGCACGATTTAAGTCAATCTGTGTGTTCACATACACACCAATGGGAATGTCAATCTTCTGCGGTTTCGGCACCAGATACAGACTTCCGGCTTCGCTGGAACCCGACTGATAGGACATCACGATTTCAGCGTTTTTCGTCAAGGACAGAGACTTTGCACAAACGGTCAAGACCGACTTATCCCAGTTAAAACACGTTTGCGAGTAGGACAGCACAAAATCATTTGCTGCACTGCAAAACTGCGGATAGGCAGCCAGAAAATCCGTCATGGTCTGATACCTGCCGTCCAGAATCATACTGAGATTTGATGCATAGGTCGAAATGGCATTCTGCCCGGACTGAAACAGGACGGTGTAATTTCTGCCGCTTGCCAGGTTATCGATCTGCTTTTGCAGGCTCTCCAAAGTGCGTTCTGTTTTTTCCGAATAGACTGTAACCTTTGTGCTAAGCCCGTTGATTTGTGTACCGAAACCATCCCATTGTGCGATTTTAGCGGAAGTGATCTGATCCAATGCAGATTGATTTTCGTGGGTATGTGCTTTTTTATTCAGTGCTGCAACGGCATCCCGGAATGTTTGGATATTGTAAGTTGTATCATCCTCGAATGCCTGAAGTTCATGGAGCAAAGTAAGTTCTGTATCCGTCAAAGCATTTAAGATATCCAGATTCTCATGAACGTGTGCCTGCTGTAAAAGTGGCTGAACAACAACTTGAATCAGTGTTTTCACAGCATCGGTATCCGGATAATTTGTCAAATCCGGAGAAACGCCGTCCTTTCCATCACGCCCATCTCTACCATCTTTCCCCGGTAAGCCATCCTTGCCATCAATACCATCCCTGCCTTTCAAACTCTCCAGCCATTCTGCAGCTGTTCCCACAAAACCATTTTCTTTGGTGATCTCGTAAGCAGAACGGCCGTCCTTTCCATTTGCTCCAGTTTGCATTTCGGAAAGTTTTTTCAAAAGCTGCGTATACAAATCCGGCGTAGGCGGAATTGGCGTATCCCCGTCTGTGACAAAACCGGACGGTCGAATGTGAAGTGTTACCGGTACAGTTGTCGCACGCAGTGTAGTATCGCTTTCTGCATCGTAGCCAAATAAACTCATCTTTACTGCACCAGGATGCAGCTCAGACGGCAGCAAGCAAGTCGTTCCCTCTATGCCAAGCACCAAATTATATGTTTCTTCGCACTGCGTGAACTGCACCACTTTGTGCAGGACTTTCCAAGCCCCATCAAATGCAAATCGAACCGAAACAAATGCGATCTGGTCAGAAGCAATGACCTCTCGCTCTATTGCCTCCAGCCTTTGATTTTTTACTAAAAATTTCATCATCCGTTTTTCACCTCGTTCCATCCATAATTCTCAGAATCATATTCCAGATAGCCATCTACACACTGGATCTTTTTCAGATAATTGTTGTAAGAATGTTCTCCGGAGGACATCCAGTTGACCGGTTTGGTGATGGCGTTCCACTGCGTAATCGTACCTTCATAGGTGATGCTTTTTAGGCTCTCGCAATACGTCAGTATATTTTGTCCGAATGTCTTGCAATTTGCCGAAATCGTAAGATTGGACAATGCTGTGCATCTTGTAAACGCAAAAGCACCAATGGAATCACACGCAACACGAGCAGCCTTCAGCTTTGCACAGTCGCTGAAAGCATACTTTCCCCACGTTTTCACGCTGGCAGGCACAGTGACTTCTGCAATGGCGGTATGATAAAAGGCGTATGACTGAATCGCAGTAACTGCCTGCGGAATGGTAACAGAAGTCAGACCAGCGGTATCATTGATTATGGCATCTTCCTGTGCAAAAGCAGAATCACCAATGCTGGTCAGTGTTGCCGGAAGAGATACCGTTTTCGCATTGGCACAATGATAGAACAAACGGTCACCCAGACCAGTAATGCCATTGCTGAGTACAATCTCCTTGATCTGGTCGTTTTGATAGAACACAGAATCATGAGAGGTATAATCGTAGGTTGCACCCGTGCCACGCAGCAGCAGTTTGCCGTTGTCGTAGAGAACATAGTAAATGTTTTCACCGCACTGTCCGGTCGCTAGGATTTCGCCTGCGGTCAAATCATCCACCTTGGTTTGCAGTTCGGAAATCTGACTGCTCATTGCATCCAGACGCTTTTGCAGTTCGTCCAGTGTGGCATTTGTCTTTGCCATTTCAGCGAGCATCTCTGTCACTCTACACTTACCAAGAATGCACTTGCAGTAGCCGCATTTGCTTTCATCCTCCCGATAATCGATCACATCCTCTGCGGTCAGTTCTGTTGCACCGGCTCGCAGCCGAACAGCTGCCAGAGTCAGATAAGTCGTCACATTGTTGTTGGTGAACGAGGGAATGACAGGTTCGGCGGCAGCAATTCCAGGCTGAATGCGAATGCCGCAGGTTCGTGTGGAAAGGTCGCAGAACAAGGCAATGACCACATAGCGATCCAGCGATTCATCTACATAGGAAGCACAGTCAACCGTATGCAGCGTGTCACTGATGAGATAATGCCCGTTGATCCACGCCTTGCCTGTGCCGAATGTGACGGCTAAATTTTTGATTGTTGGTGCAAAACACTGCCGGTACGTATCCAGAATCCCGTTGCAGATCAGGCTGGACAGATATGCAGTAAAATCCTCTGCAGTATACACCCGGTCAAGGTTTTGTGCGTTAAAAAATCCATAGGAAAAAGACATATGAATATCACTCCGTTTCTTTGAAAGTCGGTGTCAGACTTCTGCCGTTCTGATCGAAACTCTCCACCATGCCGATCAGCTGAATTCGAGGCTGAATCAAACCAAAGCGTTTCTGTTCGACCGTCACATAGTCGCCCACAAAGTAATCCTTGTTGTACTGATACTGGGTGGAAAATGCAGCGATGGCGGATTCCGATGCCGTCATTGGCTGCACCAGATGCTCCGCACCGCTGCTTTTCAAAATTTCCAGATATTCCGCATCCGTCACATCTTCTTCCTGTGCGGTGTTTCGCTCGTCCACATAGATCTCATAGCGGTCAAGATAGGTCGGCTCTGTACCGATACAGAATGTCGTTCGCTTTCTGGCATTGCCTTCGCCGCAGCCCAGCACATAGGCAAAGTTTTTCTGCACGGCATCGTCTGCCGCATAGGAAAAGGACAGCAGATTGTTGTACGCATCGGAGAACACAATGTGAGGATTGTCGTCCTGCAAAAGGCTGCGGTCTGTTCCGGAAAACAGGTCGCATTTCAGTGCGTTTCCATCCAGCCGCACATTTGCCGAACCGCCAATGGTTTCACAGAGGCTGTACAGCCATTCCAAGATGTTGTCATAGCTGACCTGCATTCGTGCGGTGTTCTGCCAGCAGTTACCGGAAACCGTTCCCATGGAAAAACCGGGCAGATTGCGGATTCCGGCAGAAATCACATTGCGAGACAGCACCTTGCTGACAATGTCTGCATAGCTGCCGTTTGCAGTGATGGTGGGATAGATGATCCGCCGTTCCAACAGACAGGCAAGAAACCGTCCGGTGACCGTCAGGTAATCGCCCTTTTCGGCATCG
>NZ_DXUU01000068.1 GCF_019417665.1 Ruminococcus sp. | reverse complement strand
CGGGTTCGGACTTTCACCGAACTATTTTATCTGCACCGAACTGGCGCACCCTCTTACACTTCATTATACCACAAAAACTGCGCACCGTAAAGTACGCAGTTTTTGTCAGCATCATTTTCCCTAGAGCATGTTTTCGCAGAAGCAGCGCTGCCCTTACTTATTCACCGTTTCTCAACCGTTCCGTCACGCTGTCCTTTGAAATCGTCCGGTAAACCAAAGCTGGCACAACAATACAAATCAAGAGAATTACCGCTGCAATCGCTAGCATTAATATCCATGGATAGTGGAATACAGCATAATCTGTTATTCTCTGTGCCATCTTCGCAACTGCATAAACAATCACGTTTCCAACAGTAAGAATCAAAACAATCGTAATCAATCCATAATACACGCCCTCAAACATGAGCATTTTCCGCACCTGCTTCTTCGTCATGCCCACGCTCTCCAGCACTGCAAGCTCTTTCCGTCTGGTAAACACACCAGTGAGCATCACATTGATAAAGTTAATGACACCAATGAGGATCAGCACAATAGAAATACCAGCAGTAAGAATATTCATTGCCGTCATACTGGACTGAAAGTCCTCGATACTTTCCGATTTGATCTCCACAGCCTGTACAGCTGGATTGACCTTCGTCAATTCCTTGATCCGAGCAGTCACATAACTCTCCGCTTTTGGGTCACAGTCAATGATAACATTGTCCACCGAGGGAGAATCTGTCAGCTGTTCCATCGCAGCATCACTGATCAACACACAGGATGGCGCACCCGCCATCTCCCAATAATATCCCACGTTAATGCCGTGGTCATCATCCATTGTAGGACAACTGCCTACGTCCAGGGAAACCGATTTTCCGCTGTCAGGATCTGTCAGAGTAATGGTCTTGCCCTTCACCTGCTCCGCCTGTTCCTGGGAGTTCACATAGCCCACAAAACAGATCTCTCCCTTTTCAAATCGTTCAATGTCGATCTTTTGTTTCGCTTTCTGATTGTACAGTTCCATCATTTCTGTGCTGACGCTGATCACCGGTGCAGAATAGGCATTTTCCTGATAATAATCGATCATGTACTGGATCTGCGCTTCATCTGCACCTTGATTTTCCAGAAACGGGCGGAACAATTCCTGATCAAAGACAATATCTGCATCCAACGAACGATTCACGCTGACATTCTTGACACCATCGATCGCAGCGATTTCCTCTGCCATCTTCAGCACCGCATCCACATTTTCCTGTACCTTTTCTTCCGGCAGTTCATCGTTCGACAATTTATCGCCGTCACAATTTGTATAAATGGTATAGTCATTCGGCAGGTAGTAGTCCACATAGTTTTCCAGCTTCATACTTCCAATAAAAGTATTTGTGGAAAGAAACGCCATAGTACCCATAAACAATGAGGCAAACACCAGAACTGCACGTTTCTTTTCCCGGAACACATTGCGGTATGCCATTTTATGCAGTTTCCCGCCATCCGTAGATTTTTTCGGCTTGATTTTCTCTGTGTTCTGCCCATTATACTTCAAGGCTTCTACAGGAGAGACCCGACTCGCCAACTTCGCCGGTTTCCGGCAGCTGACAGCAACAGTGAAAATACCGAACAAAATCGTTCCCATGTAAATAAAGGGATTGAAACTGATGTCCGTCGGCATAACGCCATTTATGCCGAACAGCTTCATCGCATAGGGAACAGCGACAAAGGAAACCAGTGTTCCCAGCAAAATGCCCGCAGGAATTCCCACCGCAGACAGCCGGAATGCCTGTATCCGTACCATTTTCCGAATCTGCTTCGGCGATGTACCGATGGTTTTGAGCATACCGTAAAAGCGGATATCCTTTGTTACCGAAATATACATGACATTGTAGATCAGCAGATAACCGCTGAATACAATGATCAGTCCCACAAGCGCCATGCAAACCACAGCCACCAGGACATTAGAACCGTTTTCGTCCTGTACATCATAGGTAGAATCGATCTCCTGTCCCTTTTCGAGCGTCACCTGCCTGTCTAGTTCTTCCAGCAGTACACGCTGTGCACCCACCTTTGCCGACATGGAGAGCGTACCGTTTTCTTCCACGGTGAGTCCCAAACTGTCTGTATAGGCCTTGGAGACAAATCCCTGAAAGCCTCCGGCAGTATAACAATAATCCGTAAACCATCCGGAAAGCTGAAATGTCTGTTGTTCTCCGTCCACTGTGACAGTGATGTCCATCTGGCTTTTCGGCTGAGAAATCTCCAGCGCATCCAGCGCCGCTTTGGACAGCATGATTTCCATTTTGTTCGTAGGATAATTTCCGGTCACATCACTAACAGCCGGAAGAAAATTTTCTTCCCATTCAGTCTTATCATAATACCGCAAGGCGATTTTCGTTCCCGAATTTTCGGGTTTCTGTGCACTTCCGGCTTCTATTTGAAGTCCGGCAGCATTCAGGTGGTCACACTGCTTCGCCTGTGCGATCTGTGTTTCTGTGGGCGAATCCAGAAACACAGCAGCCTTTGTTCCCTGCTCCCGAAGCATCATCGTATTGAGATTTTTACCCAGACTAAAACCAATGCTGAACACCGTGGTAAACATGAAGGTAGTCAGAATAATCGCCAGTACAGCAAACAAATTCCGCATCCGGTTCTGTTTCATAGAACGGGCTGCAATGCGTTTTACTGCGCCTTGATTGTTATTTTTTAGCATGGCTCACACCACCTTGCCGTCTTCAATGCGGATCATCCCATCTGCCATAAGTGCGATCTCTTCATTATGGGTGATCATGACAATAGTCTGGTTGAATTCCCGACTGGTAACTTTCAGCAAAGAGATAACGTCCATACCCGTTTTGCTGTCCAGGTTTCCAGTGGGTTCGTCCGCCAGGATCATAGCAGGCTTCGCAGACAGTGCACGGGCAATGGCAACACGCTGCTGCTGTCCCCCGGAAAGCTGGTTGGGCATGGCTTTCAGCTTCTTCTCCAGTCCCAGCGTTTCCACAATGGTATGGACATAGTTTTTGTCCACCTCTGCCCCATCCAGTTCAATGGGCAAAACGATGTTCTCATACACATTCAGCACCGGCACCAGATTGTAATTTTGAAATACAAAGCCGATATTCCGGCGGCGAAAGATCGTCAGTTCCTCATCATTCATCCGGGACAGCTTTTTGCCCGAAACCATCACTTCACCGGAAGTTGGTCTGTCCAACCCACCCAACATGTTCAGCAATGTAGACTTACCACTGCCCGAAGTACCAATGATTGAGATAAACTCCCCCTCCTCTATGGCAATAGAAACATGATCCAATGCTCTGACCATATTTTCGCCTGTCCCATAGTATTTACATAGATCCTGTGATGTCAGAATACTCATTACAGTCACTCCTTTTGATTTGATACTTCTATTATAGATCGATCTTCTTACAATCTGGTGACAGATTTTCTAAAGGCCTTACTGTATGATCCTCGTATGATATTACCGAAAAGAAATCTCGAAAACAAAAAGCAGGCACACTGCATTCTTTCAGGAACTATTTCTATTCCCGTAAAATACAACATGCCTGCCTACAATGCGCTAAATAGCGAAATTTGTCAAATCGATCACGATTTCGGCGCAATGGTCACCGTATAGGAACCATCTTCCAGCGCACCCACTGTAATAGTCACACCCGGATCGATGGTCTCTGCCTCATTGGCATCATACCACCCAAAGCCGGAAGTATTACTGTCGATAGCAGCACCGGTCTTGAAAACACCGCCGCCGTCATTGACCAGCCGAATGAGCCGAATACCGTCATCGTCATTGTTGGTAAATTCCGAACCGTTCTGATACTTGAAATATGTCCACCAGTAATCCGAATATTTCTCTGCCTGAATGTGCTGGATTCGCACACCACTGTCAATTTCTGTCCACCACTGGGATGCAACACCACTGTTATTTCCGTCTACTGTAGAATATTCCAGAATGAAATACTCGGAGAAATACTTTTCATCCAATTTGCCATAGGGAATGATCACACAATTGCCATCCCCTGTCTGTGCACTTTTCAGTTGGAATGTCTGAGCGCCCTGAGAGGGATCATAGACCGAGATCTGATCTTCCCGATACCAGCCCAGCATGAGCTTGGAAAAGGCACTGAAATCCGAATAGGCGTCCATATCCATCAGTTCTGTTCCGGCAGAACCGTGCATACCCTCTCCGTCATCGGAATAATACAAATAATAGTCCGGCAGACCCATGCAGTGTCCCATTTCGTGAAGATAACTGCTGTTAAAATTGGTGATGCTCACCGAATCAGCGTTGCCGGTGATGATATGTCCCACCTTCACGCCGTCCACGGTATACTCCCCATCACCGAAACCGCCGGCACATGGCCACCAGTTGTCATTATCCGCAGTTTCTGGAACGGTAAACAATGTGGCATCGATCTTACCGTCTCCATCACTGTCATACTGGCTGAAATCCACGCTGTCCTTGAATGCCTCAAAACATTCTTTTGCCAGAGCAACCTTATCAGTGCCGTAAGCAGAGATGGAATTTTTCGCCGTGTAGGAGAACACCTGTCCATTCAGTTCCATAGCACCCTTGGAAGAGCGTGCATAGAATGCAGACATGCTTTCAAAAGGATAATTCTCTGACGAAGTATTCTCCGGTCCAAAAGCGATTTCCTGCAATTCTTCTGCGGACAGCTTGTTGGAATAGGTACAGTCCGGGAAATCAATGTAGAAGATCACCAGGCTTGCTTCTCCCTGAGACGGCAGCGAAGCGTCAATATCTGCAATAGGTGCAACCAGGAAGGGCGATTCATCGACAGTTTCCGTTGTGATTTCCGTTGCAGCTGTCGTCTCTGTGGTGGTTGTTTCTGTGAGAACGGTCGTTTCCGTTGTCACTGTCGTTTCCAGCGGCTCCGTGGGTTCTGTGGGGTCTTCCCGTTCCTCATAGATTCCGATCCACTCGGACGTACCTGTCAGGCACTGCCGCAGGATTCCAAGATCAATGCCGTTGACCGCATTGTCTGCATTCAGATCGCCGCCGTATCTCCACTCCGTTTCCGTGGAAAAAGCAGCCTCTCCCAGCAGATATTTTTGCAGCTGCACCATATCCGCAGCGGAAAGCGTTCCATCCTGGTTCACGTCTCCACGATAGCCCACCAGTGCCAGCTCTGCATTCGCCTGCAAACTGAAACACATACAAGATACCGCCGCAATCAATGCCCCGGAGAACGCAGCAACCATTTTCTTTCTGATCTTCATCCTTCCATTCCTCCAGTTTTCTGAAAATTGATATTTCTATTATAACATATTTTTATATATTTTGTGTAAAAATATTCCTCAATTTTTAATATAATTTACCATACCCAACGAAACGTGCAGATGTCACAAAAGGCTATTCCAAATGGTTATTATAATCGGACGTCCGAACTGCACAAATCATCCGTATATCGCAAGCTCTGTCATTTCACAAAAAAACTTTGAATGATATGTCACAAATTTATCTGCAAATCTGTTATAATAGACAGGACGTCCAAGAAAAGAGGTGAGCATATGACAACACCAGAAGAACAAGAAAAACTCAACCATCTTTACAATATCTACGAACAGCCCATGTATCGCATTGCCTATGCCATCCTGCACCACACACAGCAGGCAGAGGATGCTGTATCAGACGCTTTTCTGCGTATCATACAGAATCTGCGCAAGATTGGCGACGTGGACAGTGAACAGACAAAACGCTACATCATTCGTATCATCCGCAGCACTGCCATCAACCAATACCGTAAGAATCAGAAGGAATCTGCACGGTGGGCAGCATGGGATGACAAGATCATGCAGATCCCGGATAAAAGAGATGACATCGAACAACTCCTGGCAAATGTCGTACAAGAAGAAGCCATTGCAGCACTCCTAGAGCCTTTGAGCGAAACAGACCGGCAGATTGTTCTGATGCGCTGTCAGGAGGAATTGTCCTTCCGGGAGATCGCATCTCAATTGTCCATGCAGGAGGCAACTGCCCGAAAACGATTCGAACGTGCCAAGAAAACCATCCGAAAACAAAAGGGGGACATATACTATGAAACGCAACTCTTTTCCGTATCATGACAGAGAATGGGAACGAATCGTGGAGGATGCTTTCGCACCAGATGCAGAGACCCACGTCTTTTCCGAACAGTACCAGCAGAAAAAAAGCCGGATGAATACCCAAATGGAGGTCACAAAGATGAAAAAGCACAATTTCCGTATGAAAAAGCCCCTTACCGCAACTGTTGCCATTGCCGCTGCTGTGGTACTCGTTCCGTCCACTGCCCTTGCTGTCAGCCACTTCAGCGCATATTTCCAAGAAACAGGCGCTTATCAGCAGAATGTGATCATCGAAAACGGCAGTGAAACAAATGCATCCACGCAGCCAATGGCGCTGTCTGTGGGCTGGATGCCTGAAGGCATGGAATATATAGAAAAAGACGGCAAGTACCGGGATGCACAGGATCGAGGCGTTACCATGCTATACTGGAAGATGAGCAGTGAAAGCGAAGCCCTCACCCATCAGATTTCCTATACTGTTTCTCAGGAAACCTATACCTGCGGTGAAAATACCGTTCTTTGCGCCAAACATGACACCACCGGCATGAGCGGCAAGGTGTTTGACCGTGAGATCTGGATCGCTTTCCCGGATTCGCCTTATGCCGTTGAAATGTACGTCACTTCAGATATCACAGAAGACGAAGTAAAGCAAATTGCCGCTCAGCTATCCCTGACGCCGGCAGACACAGAAACTGCTACAGTATGGACAGAGGATACTGAAAAAGAGGAACCGGCCGGGATCGAAGACGTCAACCCTGCCCCGGAAGACATCCAGATTTACCAGATCGGAGATACGATTATAAACAGCGATTTTTATGAAACCGAAAGTGCCGTTTCTGTCTCTGTGGACAGTGTCAGTGTACAAGACACCTTCGACGGCATCACCACAGACGGCTGCGGTAATCCAGCAAACTATGCTGATTACACCAAAGCAGACGGCACTGTGGCTGACAATATCCGCACATGGTACACTATGGGAGACGGTGTCAATACGCTGGATGAAAAGATACGAGAGGAAACTATTCCTCAGAAAGTTTTGGTAATGCACCTGACCTACACCAACATAGGCTCTGAAACGGTAGAAGAATGCGTGTGCCCGTCTCTGTTTTGGATCGAAGGTGAAAAGGTTATCTATGACTGGGATACTGGCGACACATATTCCACCGACAGCAGCATACACCTAAAAGCTGACAACATGGCATTCAGCTTTTCCACCAGTCACAGCAACCATAAAAACAATCTGACAGATCTTGCGCCAGGCGAATCTGCTGAAGTCACTCTTGCATTTTTAGTAGATGCAGACAAAATGGACAATCTGTATCTGAACATACTGAACATCGGCTCTCCGGCAATTGCACTGAGCGATTTGCAGTAAAACATCCAAACTAGCTTCTGCGGAATTACCTTGATATATAACAAACCGGACGTATCACATTGTGGTGCGTCCGGTTTGTTATGTTGATTGTATATATTTTATCTGATCAATATGAGTCGGAATTATCCCTGTTTTTGGATCAATTCCAACAATTCCCGTTCCGATCGTTTTCCAAAACCAATGACCTTTCCCTGGCATAAAATACACGGTACACTGAGGATTCCATGCTGTTTCTGAAATTTTTCATGCCACTGGAGCACATAGACATCCGTTCGCACTCGTGGATTCAACAGAGCAAATCGGCTTGCGGCAATGACCGTATCGGGACACATAGTGCAGGATAATGTCACTGCGATTTCCAGATGCAGCGCCGGAAGTGCAGCAATTGCTGCACGAACCTCTGCATCTAATGGCAGTCCTTTGCCGGCAACATTGTAGATCATCATGGCAAAAGACTGCATCTCGTGACCGCCCGGAATCCCATGGAAAAAAAGTCCATAAGAAGTACCGTTTCCCTGACAGAATTCCAGTACAGGACATTGATTTTCTACCTTTTTTGACAGAGGCACCGTTTCCCATTGCAGAAAATCGGATAACTCACAAACTTCCTGAACAAAACGCTGCGCCTTTTGAGAAAGCGCACCGCTGCCCATATGCAGCCGGATACACAAGGGCTTTTTCAGCGTACGAAACAGCTGCTCCAGCTGCCCTCGTGTTTCAATGGGTAAAAAGTTCGATGAATCGACCTTTTTTTCAGGAACAGGATGCGTTTCAGTATTAATTTTCTTTTGCGGCATAGGAAATGCTGGAATATGATACATTTCATGTCGTGCAGTGAGCACATGTTCCAGTGCATTCGCCGCAACTGCACCATCTGAAACCGCTGTGACGATCTGCCGCAGGCTTTTCTCACAGACATCCCCTGCACCATAAACGCCGTCACAGCTGGTTTTCTGATGAATATCCGTTTTCAGATATCCACCCTCTGACAATTCCAATTGTTCCCGGAAGAGCGATGTTTCCGGCATATACCCGATAAACACAAATACACCAAAAGAATTCCCATCCGCCGGCGTATACTCCACTGTTTCTCCCGTGACGCAATGACGGAGCAGCGCAGAACGTAGCATCTGGTCACCCTGCACAGCTACCAGTTCCGTCTGAAACCGCACTTCAATGTTGGGATGTGCCAGCACTTGTTCCGCAAGAGATTTTGCACAGGAAAATTGATCCCGGCGAATGCACATGATCACCTTTCTGGCATATTTTGCAAGAAATAATGCTTCTTGAGCTGCCGAATATCCGCCGCCAATGACGAAAACTTCCATATCTTGAAATAAAGCACCATCGCATGTGGCACAATAGGAGATGCCCCGTCCCCGAAATTCTGCTTCACCCTGGAATCCAGCCATCCGAGGTACAGCGCCTGTTGCCAAGATAAGTCCTAGGGAGTGAAATGTCCCTTTTTCAGTCACAACTTCCTTGAAAAGTCCACTACACGACAATCGGAGCACCTGAGCTGTCCGAATCTCCGCACCGAATTGCATCGCCTGGCGCTGCATATTCTGCATAAGCGAAGAACCGCTAATGTGCAAAATGCCCGGATAATTTTCTACATCTGAAGTAATGGCGATTTGTCCGCCGATTTTCTCCTTTTCCAACAAAAGAGTTCGATACTTGGCACGTGCCAGATAAATAGCAGCCGCAAGTCCGGCAGGACCTCCACCTACAATAATAGCATCATATAAGTGATTCACCCTTCCTAGCCTCCTTTCGAAATACCATTAGCATTCCAAGAAAAATTGGTTTTATGCAGTTGAATTATTCGGCAGGATCAACTGGTTTATTCAACCCTACAAAATATCCAATGACATCTTTTCGGGTAATGATGCCCACAAAAACACCTCGATCATCCACAACTGGCACAAAATTCTGATCCATGACTCGTTGTAACAAATCATCCATTGTCGCATAAATATTCACTGGCGGATTGAACATCGGACGCAGCAAATTGGTAACCAATTCATGCTCCGTCGTGCGGATATCACAAGACAAGGATGCCCCCTGTACATCACGTCCCAAAATATGCCATAAAAAATCTCCCTCTGTAATCGTTCCATGATAAATTCCCTCATGATCAATCACCGGAATCGCGGTATATTTGTGATAATGTATTTTTTCCAAACCTTGTCGAATGGAATCATCTGTATATAAAAAAGCAGTGTCACATTTTGGCTTTATTAAAAAAATAATATTCATTGAATAGCCTTCCTTTTTGAAGCTTTATTGCTTTCATTATAGCATAATTCCATACACTTGACAAGCCCACAAACAAAAAAGGTCTCCCCAAATCAGAGAGACCTTAAAACAAGAAAAGGCGCAATCGAGGAGATTGCGCCCAATAGAGAGAGCCGGCATTGACCAATTTTCCCAGGTCGAGAAGACCAAGTATCGTAGGCGCGAAAGAGCTTAACTGCCGTGTTCGGAATGGGAACGGGTGGAACCTCTTTGCCATAA
>NZ_DXUU01000067.1 GCF_019417665.1 Ruminococcus sp. | reverse complement strand
CTTTTTATTATACTTCTTTTAGAACTTGGTGTAAAGATACTGAACAGGCTCTAAGTATCCATAAGTTTTCTTGCCTTTTGCAGTTACCAGCTGTTCATGCAGTTTTGCAACCAGACGCAATAATTCTGCATCTGAAAAATCACTGGATGAAATGTCAGATGCAAGCTTCTGTACCAACTCCGCTGATTCCTTTTTCAAGAGATTCCGCAAGTCCGTTTGCTGCTGATACAGATGATGCAATTCATCCTGATAAATATCATTTGCAAAGCCGCTGCGAATTTTTTCGATGCCATGATTCATCAGAAATCCTTCACGCTCGTTTTTGGAATATATGATGATATGCACATGAGGATTGGTTTCCTTATCATGAAAAGCTGCATACCACTTGAAATTTGCCAGATCAATTTTCTGATGCTTTGCAATGTTCGAGATTTGCCTTATGACAAGATCACGCCACACAGTTAAATTGTCATATCCCATTGCTTGAGCATTGTCACGTCTTAATGATACGACATGCGTCCACACATTGCCACCGTGATTTGCAATTTCTTTTGCAGTCCTTTCCAGATCAATTGGTTCATCCGACTGTGAAAACAAACCGTGCGCACCAAACTTAACTGCGCCGGGACGGTTCGCAAGATAACCCACATAATTTTCACGGTTTGTCAGTCTGTCCATGTTCCTGTCGATGACTGCTGAGATAAACTCCGAAGCTGTTTTCTGATTTGGATTTTGCATATAGTCCGTGTATTCAAACAACTCTTTGCTGTCGGAGAAATCTTTCAGTAGAGATGAAATAAGCTCCTGCTGCTTTTTCGTAGCAGGAGCCTTTTCATCTTTTATGGTAACTGCAACCGATCCCTCACGAGTTGCAATATATTTGACGTAGCGATATAGCTGCTTTCTGTTTCTGCTGCCGCTTTTCAGATAGCGGCTTGTAACAATAATTTTTGGCATCTGATCACTCCCTCTGGTATTCTACAGCGTCCTCGTAATCAATAATGCCATTAATTTTACGAACCTCATTCACACACATAATATGAAGCTGCCGCAGCGTTTCATCGTCCACATCATTCGCCGCTGCAAGCATATGCGACAGCTTTCCAAGCTCCACCGCAACCTTGAAAAGCAAACGAGCAAGCCTCTGTTCCGTACCTTTGATCTGCGCTTTGACCGTTTCGGTAATCATGGGCGAAATGTAATTCACACTTTTTTCTTCGTCCAGATAACCAATGTAGAACTTAATTGCCTTTTCAATAAATTCACTCTGCGATTTACAATTATCGCCTTTAAAATGTACCTCCACATCTTTCATCGTCTGCGGATATACCCACAGCGCAAATTTCACCTTATTTGCAAAACTCACTTGACCAACTCCTTAAAAATGACCAAAATCCCCTGATTTTCTGCGAATACAACCCCGAATTTCTCAAAAGTCCGATTTCACAACCCCTGAGCGAAATCCTCAAAAAGCCCCGAATTGCGGTCGGCTTTGCCGTCCGCTGTGACTGCGGCAACCCTGCTGCTTTAACTTGCAATGAAATAAACCCACTGAACCCACCCAGATTCCGCTGAATCCAACCATCTTCAAACGCCGCCACAAGCGCCCAAGATTCGCCTTGACTATCTCAGGGGGATAAGTTTCCCACCCATGCCATGAAAACGACACACAAGGCAACGTGGCGCAAACTGGTGTGCATTACTGCTCCGACTGATTTTCAGATTCCATAGACGCATCCTTTTTCGTCCTGAGAGATGGCTTCTTCACCGTCGTCAACTCAATAAATTCACGCACATTGGACGGCACATATTTCTGATAAAGCTGCTCTGCAAACTTTTCAAGTTCCTCCGACAGCTTCATATTTTTCTGCCCCAGATACATCTCCAGCGCAGACAATTTTTCAGAATCAACGCTTACTGTGACTGATTTTTTCATAAGCTCAGACCTCCAATTTTCATTTCAAAATCTTCTTCCAAGTCCTCCTCAAGCTGCTGCTCCGGCTGCATTGTCAGCGCAGAATACAGGCTCTGACCCCTGCCGGAAATCACACCGTAAGATGTCACGGCACTGCCTGTTTGCTTCATAATCTGACTGCCAAAATCATAAAAATCTCCACTTTTCAGAAGAGAAATATCAAAATTGGTAGGCAGATTTTTCGCCAGATACGCCCGACCAAACTCACTGCAATCCCGAACAGACCGATCCCATTCATACTCAGGCAAATGCTCCATACACACCAGCACATCTGGAATCTCACGAATCCGTTCGCTGTCCATAACCGCTTTCAGCTTCACAAAATCATTGTGAGAAAGTTCCGACATCCGTTCTGCCAAGACATTCAGTATGTCGATCTGATGCATATTTTTCAGACTGTCTGACGTAATCCACGGCAGTGATGACTGCAATTCACAGCAAGTCTGATCATAAACTTCAAGCAGTGTTTCCGCATTACAGGGCATGGAAATCCACTGTGCCTGCGCTGTTTTCTGCGCATCCGGCGCAATCAGCAGACGAAAAAAACATTGCTCTGGTTCTCCAAATTCAAAATGAATGTCGGGCGGTTCGTAACCTGATGTCACACAATAATGTCCATCCACAAACACACCACTCTCACATTCTTGCATCATTTTCCCGACCTTTTCACGGTCAAGCAACTCCAGAATCTCATCGGAACAGCTCTCCAATTCCGGCAGCAATTCGTTTTCAATGACCGTTTCGCCCAGTTCACGGCAGTCCTCACAGGGATAAACCATTACAGAATCCAACCCGTAGGTCATCAAAAGCATGTCCTCAAAATCGCTTTCCGGATAAGTTTGCAGCAGACTTTTCAGCGCTGCCATCTCCGGATGTTCCAGTTTTTCAAACCGATCTGCGAACAGATTCAGCCTGAAAATATCCGCTGTAAAATCCTTTTCACATAGTTCTGACAGCAGATTCATATTCCGAAAATCATAAATCTGAAACGTGACAGCTCTGGTTTCCGGTGGAATTTGTAGCTTGTCCAGTGCATCCTGCATTTCAAAAACGGTCATCGGGAACTCTGCCGATAACGCATACCCATCATTTTTCAAGTGTACTCTCATTTTCCTTTTCCTCCACATAACTGATGTACGGAATCTGTAACCAATGCGTCCAAGACCGCCCAGCAAGTTTTGTTCTGGTCACACCACGGGTTGTATTCATGGCTTCAATCACCTCGCCATTGCCAATGTAGATTCCGATATGCCCCTGATGCCATACTGCAAGTCCGGGCACTTCCGGAATGGTATCAATCGTGCCTTTGACAGTCGCCGCTTCAAACATACCATTTGCAGTCACATCCATCATACCGTTGGAACCTACCACAATTTCACCACTGACAGAGTCATACCAACCATAACCTTTAATCAAACCCACACAATCCGCAGTTCGTTTTCCCATCCAATTGGAACGAATGAAATCCATGTAACTTGTGACCTGACTGCCGAACACAGACGCTCTGTCCTGCAGCAATGATTCCGTCAGCACGTTTCCGTAAGTGCCGTAGACATAACCCCATCCGTTTTCATGTGCCTGAATCGCCCACTGCACCAAGTCCAGGTTGTTTTTCACAGCCGGGTCATATTCTTCAAACCGAATGTTATTGCTAAAACTCTTTTCCTCGCCGTACTGAATCCAAGGAATTTCAAACCAAGCCGTCCAGTTCCCCTCCGAAATAGGCTCTTTTACCACGCCGTCCGCAATGGATTTGGCGTACACAACATAGCTATCACCGACAAAAATGCCGATGATATTGCCGCAGATCACCACCGTTCCGACCGTTTTGGGAAGCGTGTCCATACTGCCTTTTACAGATGCAGATTGATACAGTTCCTGCACCGTTTCACTGTACCCCTCTACTGTAATCTCTCGGCTTTCTGCGTCATACCACAGATACGACCGCAGCAGATTGTAATTGTCAACAGCCCTGCGGTTCCGCCACTTGTCACATTCTTCTGTAATCTCATCGGGATATTGCTCCAGCAAAGATTGATATAAATCTGCATACAGCACATTCCCATCGCTGTAGGGAACATATCCCCACCAGGTTTCATAGGCATTTTCTGCCCAGCGTGCCAGATCAATGTTGTTCTTCACATCCAAATTTAAGAACCAATTTTCATCAATGCTGACATTAGAAATTACAGCATAGGAACGCATAAATTCCGTATAATCAATGCCCAGTCCGTACTTCTGATTTAAGCTGTCAATCAGCTTTTTATCATCGCTTTCCTTGAAACAATTGGCGTATTCTGCAAAAAAATTCTCACCCTTTTGAACACTGTCAAAATAGGTGAGATAGAGCATCTGCGCTTTTACGATTTGATTTTTTAGGTTCAGCTTTGTCAGTGCATCCGCAATGGCTGTTCCGTCCGATTCCATCAGAAACAGCTGCGTTTGCTGTTCCATAGAAAGACTCTGCACAAATTGACTGTAGTCGATTTGCTGTGCATCTGCGTTGGAAAACTGATTCCCCACTGCCAACAGAAGCATGACTGGCAACAAAATGATTACAATCACAATGCCAATAGTCGTACCAACCACTTTCCATGTCCGCTTATCCGTGGCAAGGTAGACAGCAATTTTTTTGGCAGCAGCAGCGACTGTGACGCTCATCTTCCCCCTGCCTTTCCAAACAGCTTTTCTTTGTAAACCGGCGCATGCACCTGAAGTAAATACCGCTCATTTCCACACCGATACAAACAAGACCCTCTCTCCGGATATCGAATCAGCGAAAACTCCGACATCTCCAATTGCAAAGTATCCGTATACGCCTTTGGCTCGATGTTTCCAGCATTGAACAAGAACTGATGGGTTGGAATCGCAAACAGCGGTTTGGTCAACTCCCGTACCTCCGGAATCAAAAAGTCATCCACATTCTGACTTGCGATCACCATCGCCGACTCCTTTTTGCGCACACGCTTCATGGCATTGCGGATGTACTCGATTGCCGTCAGATTTGTGAGGAACAAATACAATTCGTCAATTGCTGCAACGGTATTTCCAACCCCCAAAAGCTGATTGCTCATATAGCTGAGAATGTTAAACAACAGCGTATCTTTCAGCCGTTTGTTGGTATCCATCAAACCTTTCACACCGAAGCACAGAAACTGCGAATCCTTAATGTTCGTATGCCCATTAAAATATTTCGACTCCGCACCTTTACACATAGAGTGCAGTCCCAGGCAAATATTCTGCAAAGTTTCCTCTGTGTATAAGTGCTTTTTCTCATGATCAAAGATCATAAACTCTTTTTCAATGAGATCATATAAATCCTGCATCACCGGATAATCCGTTGGTTTCAGCTTGTTAAAATCCGTCAGATCGTCAATGTCAAACCGCGCATACAGCTTCATCAGCATAATTTCAATGGTGTCGATCTCACTGTCGGAAAAACCCTTGTAAGCTCGGAAAAAGTCCTTGAGATAAGAGATATGCTGACTAAGCCTTGTCACTTTCCGGAACGGCTCCGGTGAAGTTTCATCACGCTCTGCTTCGCCAAAACTTTTTGGTTCCAGTGGGTTGATCATATATTCTCCCGACATGAAATCCAGATAAGTACCGCCGAGATTATTCGTCAGATCGGCATATTCCTGTTCCGCATCCAGAACAATCACACTCTTGCCGCTTTCACGCAAATTTGTCAACAACAGTTTCATAAGATAAGATTTCCCCTGACCGCTGTTGCCCAGAATCAGCACGTTTGCGTTGGTTTTATCATCACTGCGCTTGTCAAAATCCACCAGAATGTTCGTGCCAAACTTATCCCGACCGATATAAAAACCTTTTTCATCCGTTTTGCCGGAATAATTCAGCGGATAGAGATTTGCCACAGAACTCGCCGGAAGCACACGTTCATACAGGCTTCCAAACGCATTGTATCCAAAGGGCAAAGCCGAAATCATGCCCTCTTTTTGACGCAGAATCAACCTGTCTACTGTAATTTTGGAACGTGTCAATTCCATTAAAATATCCGATTGCAATTCTTTCAGCTTGTCCTCGGAATTTGCCTTTAATTCGATAAAGACAGCACAGTGCAGCAGCGGTTCTTTGTTTCGTCTCAGGTCAGCAATCAGCTGCACTACATCCTGCAAATTACTCTCCGCTGTCAGGGATTCCGTCACGTCGTTGGTGGTGGACATCAGTTTGTTCCGCCGGGTAGCGTGCTGAATAATTTGCCGCTGCTCCGCACTGTCCACAAGTCTGTTGTAAATGCGGAGCGTCACAGAATTTCTGTCTGCAAGGTGTGCCAGAATCGCTTGTTCTTCGGTTGTGGTTGGCCATTCCCGCACTGCCCACACACATTTGTAGCTATTGCCGCAGATAAAATGATCCGTAAAAAACCGTACTGTACTGGGCACAATACGGTCAAAAAATTCCTGAATCCGGATTTCTTCCGCCTGTTCTGGCGTGAGCATTTTCTTCTTTTTCTGAAACATTTTCAATTTCAATACCTCCGTTTTTACGCTGTCTCTAAGTAATTTTCTCCCTCAATATCGGAAATTTCCTCTCCGTGCATGGACGCTTCCAAATAAATCGCCAGCATCCGCTTGACGTCAGATTTTTCCATGCGCCGCACGTCAAATCCATGCTCCGAAATCACTTTGGAAACACGATTGATCTGCTGAAACACCTGTTCTTCCTTCTTGTCCTTGAAACGAATGCAAAACAGAAACTGCCTTGCCGTAGACATCTCAACCTGAATATCGTCCAGAAATGCCGCATCCTGTTTCAACAGCTTTCTCACATTTGGATTTCCCTCAGATTTCAAGCGGTTCTTGATATGCACCTTGTTCCCGTCAAAACATTCGCAGCTGTCCAGACAAATGATTTCCAGTTCCGGAATCATGCTGAGCAGCATCATCAGATGATAGATTTTCACATCAATATTCTCAGCCGACAGCACAGAAATATTGGTGGGCTGCACACTGAAAAAAGCAAGTTCAGCCTTGTCCGTCTGCAAACTGTATTTACCGAATGTCCGCAGTCCAAACAGGTTCTGCGTTGATTTTTTGTTCTTCATAATCATCCTCACTTCCAATAAAATAACTGCTGTGCGGTCACGAAAAACCGAAACGCACAGGCCATGTAATCGATTACCGTCGTTTCCTCCAATCGAATGCTCAGAAATGCAAACACCGCCGTAATGGCAAAGGGCAGAAACGTCCATAGCTGCGTTAAAATTACTACTGACAGAATCAGTCCGAGACAAATCATCAGAAAGTCCCGAATACTCCAGAGCCACAGTCTGGAGGTCGCTTTCAAGTTTTGCGGATAAATATATGTTTTCATAATGCACCCCCTATGCCAATTTTTTCGCCACAAATTTTCCTGCATGAATCGCAGAATTTACCGTATGGGTTACGCTCATCATGTTGACTCGCACGCTGGTATCCAGCCCGAACTGCTGCGCAATTCTCGGCACTTCATTTGCTGCAAGCATGATGCCAAGTCCCAGCAGCATATTGGTCTGCCATGTCAGCAGCCCTAAGAACATCAGGCTTGTCTGCAAAAACGCTGTCAGACACAACGCAAAAATCTGCTTGCACCAGCTATTGAATCCGTCTGCATAGCCTCTTGGAAGGGAGAACATATACAGACTTCCCACCGCAATCTGGCACAGCAAAATACCGCCCCGCTTGATGTTGACAAAGAATAGCTTTACCACACAGTAGGCCAGCGCAATCATGGTCAGCAGTCCTAATAACCCTGAATATCCGCCCATATTTTTTAGCACCACTTCTGCCGTTGCGCCTAAATCTCCGCGAGTTGCACCGATAAATGAACCGATTAGATCTCCTGAAAATGTAGTTTGCAGCGTGATGCAAAACTTGTACATCTCCACCGGAACTTTCGTGAACAAGCTGACCGCCATAAAGCCTTTCAGCACGTTCAGACAGGTACTCTGAATGTTTGCCCGTCCGGTTTGATATTCGATTGCTGTATCAAATACTGCAACTACCAGCCCTGCGGCAAACAGCGTCCAACCAAACAGGGAAAACAGCTGCAAAAAAGCGCTCACCCAAGACTGGCTGAAAATATCCGCACCCATGCCATTCATCATACCGAAAAACTCAGCAACTGCACCGTATATGGTGTTGAACAGCCACTCCAGCATCACGTCCCAGACGGCTTCAGAAATGGCAGTCCCTACATCGGAAAACTTATCGCCCACCCACGACAGTGCATCGCCGATCCAATCAAACATCGCCCACACTCCATTCTCTTAGTTTTTCTTCCGCCGATAACAGCCGCTTCATGTTCGCATACTGCCGGTTGGAACGGCAATAAAAACAGCGGCATTTCCGTTTGGTTTTCAGAAAATACCGCTTTGTAATACGATAACAGCTGCACATTTTTTCTGTATGCATTTCAACACTCCTTTAATTGATATAACGTAGAACTGCGTCCGCCGCTTGTTCGCCAGCGCTTTTCACGAGTAATGAGTCCCGCAGTTTCCAGATCATTTAATGCACGAAACACCGTGGATTTCGACAAATGCAGATCTTCTGCAATCGTCCTGACGGACGGGTAGCACTCCCTGTTTTTGTTTGCACGATTGGACAGATACATGTACACCGCAACTGCCCTGTGAGGCAGTCCATACTCATAAATTTCTCTTGCAAATTTCAGGTTTTACACACCTCCTGTCCTCGGAATTTTTCTTCGTTTTGACGTTTCTTCTTCCAATTCTTCATCTTCTTCCGAAACTGTTTTTTTCATCTGCGGATACTGGATCTCCACTTCACGCATCAGTGCTTCCTTGCTCATGTAGGTGACAGTTCTTGCACCCCTGTCCTCCAAAATGTACGGTTCTTCAAAGGAGATGCCCCATTTGAAATACAACTTCAGCGGTGAAATCATGGGATGTGTACCCGTTTTCATGACAATAAACTGCCCCTTTGGCATAGATTTCAGTTCGTCCACTGTGAGAAGCGGTCTGCCGATCATCTGAAGCGATTGGGATTTTTCCTTACCATGAGACACACTGCCTGACAAAATGGTCTGTTCACCCAGTGCCTTTGACAACACTTCTGCCGATTGGGAATTGGGCGCAAATCCACCGAAAATGGTCAGCTGCGTGTTGTCCGTGATGATTTCCTGTCCCTCTTTGCCGTAGTTTTTGTTTAACTGCGCAAAGGACTGAATGATCGCTACAATGCTGATTCTTCTGGAACGGCTTGCGGAAAACATGGCTTCTGCGCCCTCGATTTTTGGAAAAGTGCCGAATTCATCACAATAAAACATCACCCTGTTTGGCAGGCGACCGCCGTTCTCATCGGCAATCACAAGAATTTCTCTGTATAGCTGCTGAATAATCAGCGATACCATGAAATATTTGCTGACATCTTCCTCTGGAAGCACGATAAAGATTGCCGACTTTTCCTTGCAGAATTTTTCCGCATCCAATGCAGTACCAAAACACAGAATCTGCTCCATTTCCGAGTCGATAAAGCTGTTCAGACGGGACAGGGCTGTACTCATGACCGACAACATCGCCTGATCTGCAGAGTGCAATGCGGAACCTGCAAGCCACTTCGCCTTATGCTCATCCGGCAGCCGTTCCATCAAAGCCTTGAAGCCGCTTTTGGGTGCAGTTTTTTTGACGGATTGCTTTTCCCGCACAGGTTCCAGCAAGTCCTGAATCATCTTGAAAACCGACACAATGTGGCGTTCGTTTTTCTCACCGAACTCGGCAAGAAGCAGAATTAATGAAGCAAGCAGACCCTCCGCTGCGTCGTAGAAAAAGGCGTTTGCACCGTAAGCTGCTGCGTCCCCTCCGCCGATGCTGATGATGGTTTTTGCCGTGATTTTGGCGTACTTTTCGGCTTTTGCCTTTGCGGAAAGGTTGTGCTTATCGGACAAATAGATGTCCATATACTTGTTCACCAGATGCAGGATATTGTTTTCATCGGAGCGTGTGGGATTGCGTAAATCCAACACAGAAACATTGTAGTCGTAATACTTTTTCGCTATGCTGCCGTAATTTCGGAATACATCGCCCTTCGTGTCGGTTTGCAAAAAAGACATACCACTGGCACAAGCAAATTCCAGATTGGGATACAAGAAAAAAGCGGTCTTTCCCACGCCGGCAGCGCCAATCATAAGGGTATGCACATCGCCCTCGTCAACAAGAGCAATCGTCTGTTTTCCATGAGATTTACAGCCGACTACTGTTCCCTGAACTGTTGGCAGATATCTGCCTTTTCGCCAGTTTTTCACATCAAATGGGACTTGGGTATACGTATGTTTTACCTCCGCTTTTGTGGCGAAACGAGCGGTACCATGTTGACCTTGCCCAACAGTTTTCCGCTTGATTCCATTGAGGGAATAGTTATTGGAACAGTATGCCAGTATTAGAGCCTGTTCAGTATCTTTACACCAAGTTCTAAAAGAAGTATAATAAAAAGA
>NZ_DXUU01000066.1 GCF_019417665.1 Ruminococcus sp. | reverse complement strand
CTGAACAAGGCTTGATGTCCGCAGCAGACAAAACCAAACTTGACAGCATTGAGGAGGGCGCAAACAAAACAGTAGTAGACACCGCCCTATCATCAACTAGCACAAACCCAGTGCAAAACAAGGCGGTTGCCACCGCATTAAACACCAAATCTAGCACAAGTCATACCCACAAATCGCTTGCAGCGACCACACTGACCAGCGAAAATCTAAATGATATCGCAATGTCCATATGTGACGTATACCAGGCACAGCAAGGGCACACTTGTAAAAATGCTCCGGTTGCATCTTATCCGTTTACACTCATCACAACACGTATATCATCGTCTGCAAAATCACAGATAGCTGTATATCCGCACAACAACACCGCATATATGCGATCACTTGCGGCTGGTGCATGGACAGATTGGACTCCTATTAATACGGTGGATACCGGTTGGATCACTCTCACTGGCAATGTCAAATACCGTAAAATCGGCAATATTGTCGAGGTAAGAGGCACATACACAGCGCCTAACTCTGGCGGCGGCTTGACAATCGGGACGCTGCCAGCAGGATACAGACCGTCTAATGCCGCAGTATATAACACAAATAGCATCAATGGGACGGCAGCAAATATCTATTATACATCTGTAAGTACGGCAGGGGTGCTTATTATCTCTAGCATGTCAGGCAATGCGTTTACGCAAGGCACAGCGTACAACGTTAATATTATGTTTATGGTTGATTGATTGGAGGTAATGCAATCATGGCATTTTCATGTGGTTTTTTTAATTCAAAAGATCTTGATAGGGTGTACAAAGCGGAAGACTTTACATCCTATCTGTCGAGCTTTATTTGCAACGGTATCCTGGACACATATGGAGACTGCTTTTCAATATCTTTTGGCACTGGGGAAAGTATTATTATTGGAACAGGAAAAGCGTGGATAAACGGGCATTATTTTTGCAATGATACCTCTTACACGTTGGATTTGTCACAGTATGCAGACGAATCCCTCAGCCGTTATGTGTTGATCGGCATATCCTGTGACACCAGCGATGCAGTACGGAATTGTCAACTTGAAGTCCTACAGGGTACTGCCGCAACAGATCCAGAGATACCATCTTTTACAAACACGTCAGAAAAAACATATCTGACACTTGCAGCTGTTTTGCTCCGTGCCGGTGTGGACAAAATAATCAGCATAACCGACTACAGAGCAAACGAATCAAAATGCGGATATTGCAAATGTATCCTTGGGAAATGTGGTGTAACACAATTGCAGGAGCAGGAGGCAGCGCTGGAAAAGCGTTTGGCAGCTGCGGAGCAGGCAATAGCTGCATCCGGCGTGGAAGTACTGGAGTCTGGGTCTTGCGGATCAAATGCGGAATATACGCTGTATACAAATGGCGTGTTGCAGATTACGGGAAGCGGTGCAACGGACGATCAACACGAAACAAGCCAGTGGGCGAGATCTGGTATTGCAGATAGTATCACAAAAATTATTGTTGACGATGGGATCACACGCATTGGGGAACATTTTTTTCATGATCTTTCTAACGCTCAATCTGTACAGATCCCACAAACAGTGTCCGAAATCGGTACATGGGCATTCGGTGGATGTTCTAAAATTTCCGGCTTGTCACTTCCTGGAATCCTATCTGATATCCAGGCGAATACATTTAATGGTACATCACTGACGGCACTATCCATTCCCGTGTCAGTGCAGACAATTCAAATGTTTGCGTTTAATGGCACTGCAATTGAAAATCTGATCTATGCAGGTACAACGACACAGTGGGGTGCAGTGGACAAAAAATCAGATCCAAACACACCATCTCTTGCGGATTCGTGGGATACGACATGCAATAATCCAGAAGCGCATCTTACAAAGGTAATTTGCACAAATGGAAACTATGTCAGAAACGACAGCGGCGCATGGGAGGTGGAATCGTAAATGGATTGGGTCACAATTGCAATCTCAATCTTTACAGCGTCCGGTATTTTGGGGATTGGAACAAAAGCGATACTATCACAGATAAAAAAACAGGATGGTCGGCAAAAAGCGTTAGAATATGGTGTACAAGCGCTCCTGCGTGACAGGATGTTACACAGCTACAACAAATATATTGACGCAGGCTATGCGCCGATATATGCAAAAGAAAACTATGAGAATATGTATAGGCAGTACCACGAATTAGGCGGAAATGGCGTTATGACACATCTACATGAAGATTTTATGGCATTGCCTACCGAAAAGGAGGAATCGAAATGAATCGAAACTGGAAAACATGGGCAAAAGCTGCGGCTGTACGTGCGGTTAAGACTGTGGCACAGACTGCTGTTGCAATGATTGGCACTACTGCGCTGATCAGCGAGGTTGATTGGCTTGCGGTTGTGTCTGCGGCGGTGTTGGCTGGTGTACTGTCGGTACTGACATCGGTGGCAGGGCTGCCGGAAGTAAAAACAAATGAGGAGGACTAAGCTATGACTATCACAAACGCGTATCTCACACATAACCGCCCTGGTACAAAGCGGACGAAAACCACTGCTATTGCAGTGCATTGGGTCGGGAATCCAGGCAGCTCTGCCATGGCGAATCGGAATTATTTTAATTCGACAGACCGTGCTGTATCCAGCAATTACATTGTGGGATTGCAGGGCGAGGTGATCTGCTGCATCCCGGACGAAGAAGTCAGCTGGTGCACCAATCAGGCAAACAGCTACACCGTGTCCATTGAAACATGCCACCCGGATGCAACTGGAAAGTTTAACACTGCTACTTATAACGCCCTTGTGGAACTGACTGCGCAGCTGTGCAAAAAGTATGGTCTGGACCCGCAGAAAGGCGGTGTGATCCGGCATTTTGACGTGACGGGGAAAGTTTGCCCGAAATGGTTTGTGCCTAAGAAAAACGGCGGCACAGATACCGACAACAGCGCAAACTGGGCAAAATTTAAGGCAGATGTGGCTGTGAAGATGAATGGCACATCTACATCTACATCTAGTGGCACGGCACAGTTGTACCGTGTGCGTAAGTCCTGGGCTGATTCTGCGTCTCAGATCGGAGCATACAGCAGTCTGGAGAACGCTAAAAAGGCTTGCACATCTGGATACACAGTTTACGATGCGAATGGTAAGGCGGCGTATACGGCAACTTCTGCGGCATACAGAACCGACTGGAAGCAAGGCGAAAAAGTCACCATCGCAGATCAGGCACAGCTGTTTGCAAACGAGACAACCAAAACACCATCCAGTCGACTGAAAGGTGGAACGTATTATATCTACGACGGCGTTTGCTGCAAAAATGGCAGATATCGCATTACTACTCGTGCGGATTACTGCGGTAAGACTCCGGTCGGGAAGTATGTGACTGGGTATGTGAGTATTGATAAGATGAGCTGATACAGATAATAATAAAACCCGGCGGTACTACAGGATAATTCCTGCGGTATCGCCGGGTTATTGTATTTTTTCATAAAAACTTTGCGGAGTTGTTTCGATATAATTTATTATCATCCTACATAAAAAGGAGTTCCGCAACGTCCGTTATATTGATCAAGAACTCCTGCCGCCTTTTTGGCGTAGTATGATAGAATATCTTCTGCATCTGCTTGATTGATGAATCTGTCTCCATTTACATCTGCTGTTTGCGGCACTGGATTGTCAATATTAGGGAAGTATACAGAAGGACGAGCAATTGCATAGCTTGTAGGAAGATTTTCATCTCCTGTTAAAGAAGTAAATTTTGAAACTGCCGATAAAACAATGTTAGCATCCTGGATGTCAATTTGCCCATCATTATCGACATCTCCGTATACATAGTAATTTCCCCTTGGCTGAATATTGTCATTTGCCGCACTAGCCGGCACAATGGTTGCAGTTGCAATCGAGAGAATTGATAAGCTTGCCGCCACGGTCTTTAGCATTCTTTTTTTCATGATATTCCTCCTGTTATTAATATGTGTTATTACTGAATATACAACAGAAATAAAGTTGAATTGCTTCAATTTCTACCGTTATCATAGCATAAAATCATTGTCGTAAATTGCTGAACTGTGTCGACACAAATAAAAAAATTGAGAGCACCATCACAACGTTGTTCTCTTTAAGTACTATAGGATAAATCCTGCGATATCACTGATTTTTATGTATTTAGAATCATTCGTCAAGAATCGACAAAATAGGTATAGAAAAGATATATATTGTATCAGAATGTTTCTGTTATTCTATAAAAGGAAGACATAACTTTTTAGAAAATAAAACATAACAGGAGCATATTAATATGGGGATTTTGAAAGAAAAGTTAAAAACACAATATTCATACGAGGAAAAGATTGCAACGAGGATGATTCTCCAAATGGGGATTCAGGCAAATCTAAAAGGATATTCCTATTTGAGGAAAGTAATCGTTTTGTCAGCACAAAATCCATAACTGCAATGTAATCAATTATATGGCGTCGTTGCTGAAATGTATGGTGTGAAACCGAAAAGTGTGGAAAGAGCAATACGCTACGCAATCGAACTAGCTTATGACGTTAACCCGAGACAATTGCAGAGTTTTTTTCCGTATCGCATTGGAAAGCCGGGTAATTGGGAAGTAATTGCACTTGCTGCGGATAGGGTTCGGATGGGAGGCTGATAAATTTCAAAATCTTTTATGTTATATGACTTGGTTTGACATGATTCGACGATTATCCATGTTATACTTATGATAGAAATAAATTGATGTATATCAACTCTGTTTCTATTACGTTTACAAAATAAATACTTGGGAGGAACATCATGAAAAAAAGAATGAAAAAAATTATTGCGTCTATTTCAGCTGCTGTTTTTGCAATTCCAATGATGAGCATTACCATTCCAGCGAATGCATACTATTCTGGTCAGCAGCATACTTGGAGAATGGTAGAGAAAACATCTACAATTGGAATGGAATGGTATTCCAGCGTTGCAATTAAAAAAAGCAATTACACGTTCGGGGCAAGTCAAAAGGGAGATTTGATTGTTAACGCTGCAAATTTTCAATCTTCGTATTCTTCAAATTTATCTGCATTGACAACATCATACTCTGGTTCCCCTAAAATTAATGGAGGGGGTTATCTTTCCAAATCCACATGGTATACGCCTACTACTGTGACGTCATTCTCGATGAATTACAGTTACGAAACCAGCAATGGCGCTGTAATTACGCCTATTTATGTACTAGTGGGGGACGTCAATCAGGATGGATACGTAAATAATTCAGATGCTGAATATTTAGCTAAATATTTGGCAAGTCAAGTTTCCGGTAGTATGAGTTTGACGGAAAAACAAATGCTGGCTGCCGATGCCAATAATGATGGAAAGGTGAGTGCCCTAGATTGCTCTGCCATAGCCGCCTTTGCTGAAGGGAATAAGAATCATTTTTAAAAAAATATAGCTAACAGTATTTACAGATATCGGCAATTGTGCTATACTATAAATGCAACTTCCTTTTGCTACGTTATTCTATGCAATCGTCTGGCTTCGGTTGGGCGGTTGCTTTTTTTATATTTGGTGTTTGCCATATCTATTTTGCTCAGTGCTTTCAATGACTGTAAAAATAAAAAGTCTCTGTCAACTATTGAAATAATTGATAGAGACTTGTGTGTATTTAAAGGGATGCCACCGATTATGCGGATTTGATATAGTGTATTGTTGTACATATTATAGACTGCGGACTCCCGCAACCATATCTGCACCTAACGAATGATACAATCGTTGGGTGCATTTTTATTGTAAAAAATCCGAGAAATAAGCACATTTCCGGCAATTATCAAACGATAACAGCCACATTGAAGTCAAAATCGCTGTGGCTGTTTGTTATTTTCGGGGTAAAATAAAACGATAACTTGCTATCGTTTTATTTTAGGAGTTAACGTTTTCTTTTTGATGCTATCGTTTTCTGATTGAAAAAGCGACTAGAATGGACAGATGCAATCAATTCAAAGCCAACTCCCCAGCCAATTCTTCATCTATCATACGCAGTACGCAAATGTCATCTGAAGCAGCAAATAACTCAGAACAGCCATACCACACAGTTTTCTCATCAATGATAGCAAAACTGTGATTGATATGATTTTTTAACGTACACTGAAATCCATGAAATGAAAATAACTGCACCAATTTTTCATGATAGGAGGTGCTTGATTTTTTGATGATTACCTTCATTGACACGTTGTTTGCATAAAGCGTTTCAGCGATTTTCAAAATCTGATTCACATATCCAGTAGAATAGTATCCGCCGCAAATGACGAGTGAGCGTTTCGCTGAGGCTATATCCAAAAGCAAATCTTTTACATATTTTTCATTGGAATAAATACTCTGAAAATCGATTTCTTTCTGTTGCTCTGCAGCAAGTGTATAACCGAGTTGCGCATATCCTCTTAATCGTTTCTTATACATGTTTTCAAACATGGGAACGTGCAGATCTGCATAGTCGTAAATGACAACACTGGTTTTTCCGTCATGTTCCCTGTGTAGTCGTCCAGCATATTGTGCCAGCGTACCAGACCATGAAATCGGCATTGTTAGAAATAGTGTGTCTAATCGTGGAAAATCAAAGCCTTCACCGATATATTTGCCTGTTGCAAGGAGAATGACGCTTTCATTTTCCGGGAGAGTTTGTATCATTGCAAGCCGTTCACGTTTTTCTTTTGCAGTTCCTTTTCCATTCAGAATGATAACATGGTCAGCAGAATTTTGCAAAAGTTCATATAGCTTGGTAATATGTAAGGTGCATTCTGAAATGACAATGGGTGTTCTGCCATCCGAAACAGCCTGTTTTACGTCCTCAGAAATCATTTGATTTCGGGTATTGCTTTCACAAATTGCCTGGTAATGCTGTGTAATTGTCATTTTTTCATCTGTGACAGCTCGATATTTTGTAAATCTAGGTATAAGAATGTGAGAAAAATTATGTTTTTGTGCGTATTCTTTTGCATCTGCCTGATAGCGGATTGGACCGCACTGCATAAAAATAATGGGCTGATGTCCGTCTGATCGTTTCGGTGTTGCTGTCAATCCGTATACATATTTTGCATGTGTTTCCCGTAGGATTGCTTCAAAGCTGAATGCTGAAATATGATGACACTCATCTACCAGAACCATTCCGTATTGATTGACTATGGGCTTGACCTCGCCATCATGATATAGTGATTGCATTACTGCAATATCAATGATCTGATTCAGTGTATTTTTACTGCTTCCAAGCTGTCCAATGAGTGAGCGTTTTCTTTTTCGTCCACGTTTGACCGGTTCTTCCGGTAATACTTCGTGAATATCCAGAAATTCGGTCAAAGATTTTTTCCACTGCTCCAAGAGTGTCTGGGTATGTACCAAAATCAAGGTATTGACTTTGCGATTTGCAATAATTCCGGCGGCGGTTACTGTTTTTCCAAATGCCGTGGTTGCTGCAAGAACGCCAGTATTATACATTGCCAGAGCCTGTACTGCATCTTGTTGTTCTGGACGTAGCGTTCCGCAAAATGAAACGTTGATTGTTCTGCCGGAAACGGTTTCATCAGTAAAATGAACCTTTGAATCATTTTCCATCATCAGTTGCATCAACGCTTCTTTGCAGCCTCTTGGCAGCATGATATAGTTTTCATCTTCACTGGCAAGGGAAATGATACGAGGTTTTCCATAAGTGGACATATGCATTGCCTGTGCTTTATAGAAATCGGGATTTTTGAAAGCAGCCAGCCTTTTGATTCGATTGAGACCATTTTGCGTAATACCGACTTTGGGAATGTAAAGCAGATTTGAGATAACTACGTGAATTTCTTCTGGATACGCACATAGTTGGTTGCTTTCTGAGATGGGCAGCATCCATGGTTTGTCAGATGTTTCTTCCCGAAACAATTCGCCCAAATCTGTATCTTTCCTGTGTGTTTGAATAAATTGTTCCGTTTCTGAAATCTGCATTTTTGAAATAGTGGAAAGATAAGCCCACTGGTCAGCATAAGGGACAAATTTTTCATTGACAAAAGCACTGTTTCCTTGAACAAGCGCCTGTTTTTGCAGCGGAAGTGCGATCAGATTACCAAAGCCGCCGGAAGGCATGGTATCCTGATTTGGAAACATTCTGTCATAGGAATCAAAATGAATTTCATGACGTTGCTGCATAGCCAAAGTCAGCAGACAAGAGCCAAGCTGCCGTGCTGTTTTTGCTGAAATTGGTGTATCAAAAAATATCCACAAATGAGCACCGTTTCCGGAACGGGAGCGTTCCACAGATGCTGGAATATGATGTTCCTGACAAACTTGTCTGACTGCTGAAGCATCCTCCATCCAGTTTTCTTCGTCAAAATCAATCGCAAGAAAATAGGTCGTTTCATCTGGGAGCATAGGGTAAATTCCAACAACATCCCGACACAGCAAATCCTTTCCTGCAAGATGAAGATAAATTGTCTTGTCCGTAACTGGCTCATAACTGCGATAATTGCAGTCAGCGCACTTTACCTGAGGCAGATGACAAATACCAGGTATCCACTTATTTCGGCATACAGGGGAATAACCACTTTTTCCAGTCTTTTGATTATGCCATCGCAATGCATAAACATCTTCTCTTCCACGGAAGAGGGAACGAAACAGATCAATTTTTTCACTTGGTGTACTTTTCATGGTGACAGAAGCAGCAGAAAATAAAATCTCTTCTCTGGATGGATTCAAGAATTCAGCGGCTTTCTTGATTTCAGACAGAACTCTTTCATCTTTTTCGGCAGGAACGTGATCTGTATTATGGCTACAAACCAAAGGGTAGATCTGCTGTGTATTCATATAATGCATGAGACATACTGCCGTTTCATAGGCTTTTTGCGGATTTCCGGAACCGCCGCCTGCAAGTAAAACTACTCCCTTTTTTTGTTTTAACTCTGGTGATTCATGCAAAAACTGTTTGGCAGAAAAATATAGCTGCAGCCGACTGCCAATATCCAACAGCTTTCCCGTCAGTTCCGAGAAGTAGATCGGCGATGCGATTACAACATTGTCACATGTTTCAAGATACTGATACACTTCCTGCATCTCATCTTTTATGATACATCCGAATTGTTCTCGACATTTCCGGCAGTCGATACAGGGAGAAATATTTGCAGTATAGGCGTTAACAATTTTAATGTCTCCATGCAGCTGTTTCGTTAATTCTTGAATCAGAAAAGTTGTATCGCCGTTTTTTCGTGGAGATCCATTGAGTATGAGTGTTTTGATAGTGACCACACTCCTTTTTGTTTCATTATATCCGAGTAGATAATATTTACTGGTTTTCTTTTTTGGAGCTATATTTTGTATTTTTTCTTCTAACACCATTTCCATCACGAATAACATTGCTTCTTTTCAATTTTTCATCCTGAACTGCATCGAAATCCTCTCTTGAAATAATTGCAGGATGACTTTTAGCGGATAAATATTTGTTCTTTTCGCCGAAATTGGTAACTCGCTTTCGATTGGGAAACCCAGTGGTGTATGTTTTGAAAACGATAACGTCCCCAACATATTTTTCATTACTCAAAATATTATCAATTGTTCTATTATACCATTGTGTTTTTCCAGAAGGAGATGATATGTGCCGCTGTTCCAGTTCTTTCTTGATTCCAACAATACTTTTACCTTGTAAATACAAATCAAAAATCAGTTGCACGACCTCTGCTTCTCGAGACTGAATTATCAGTTCGCCATTTTCGTCATTGGTATATCCATAGCATTTGCGAGTATAAATTTTAGATGTGCCATCAATGACTTTCTTTTTGATACCCCAGTAAACATTTTGGCTGCGGTTTTCACTTTCTTCTTGTGCGATTGCTTCAATCAAAGAAATAATGAAAGTATTTTCACCATAAGCAGTGCTGAGATTTTCTTCATCAAAAATAACTTCTGTACCAAAAGAAGTGAGTTTTTGTAATATATCAAGAATTTCAGCAGTGTTTCTTCCAAACCGGCTGATGCATTTGGTCAAAACAATGTCGAGCTTTTTGCTTTTACAATCCTTTATCATTCGTTGAAATTCCTCTCGATTATCGGTCTCTGTGCATGATCGAAAATCAAGATAGATGTCAGCCAATCTCCAGCGAGAATCAGCAGCAACTTTTTGCGTTAGCCATGAAACTTGATTCGCCATACTATGCAGTTGTTCCTGACTTCGAGTACTAATGCGGCAGTAGATACCTACATTGTAATATAATTTTGGCATAGATGGTACGAATTTAATTTGTTTTACTCGTCTTTCTTCATCCATGGGATTTCCCTCATTCCTGTGCTGGTTCAAAAATAGTCTACTTAAATTGAAGAAAATGCAGTGATAACTACTTATTCATTATAGCAGAAATCCGTGGAAAATACAATGTTTTTAATTGCATCGCTATCGTTTTATTTTTAGTCTCCTCGGAACATATCTGCACCTAACGAATGATACAATCGTTGGGTGCATTTTTATTGTAAAAAATCCGAGAAATAAGCACATTTCCGGCAATTATCAAACGATAACAGCCACATTGAAGTCAAAATCGCTGTGGCTGTTTGTTATTTTCGGGGTAAAATAAAACGATAACTTGCTATCGTTTTATTTTAGGAGTTAACGTTTTCTTTTTGATGCTATCGTTTTCTGATTGAAAAAGCGACTAGAATGGACAGATGCAATCAATTCAAAGCCAACTCCCCAGCCAATTCTTCATCTATCATACAAGGAATTCATGCTGCCGCTTCCGAAACAGCCGTATGAGCCGTCTGTGTGGAAGCAACAGGCTGTTGGCAAAGACTATCTCATCAGCGATGGTCTCAATAAGTATTCTGTACCGTTTGACCTGATTGGCGAACAGGTGCAGATCC
>NZ_DXUU01000065.1 GCF_019417665.1 Ruminococcus sp. | reverse complement strand
GTTTGTTTGGCTACGATGCAGAAAGCGATACTACACTGCGTGCAACAACCGTACCTGTCACCCTTCACATTCGACCGTCTGGGTTTGTTGCAGATGGGGATACGCCAATTCCGCCGACGCCGGATTTATATACGCAGCTTTTGAAAAAGCTTTCGGGGATGCAAACCGGGGCAAACGGAAAAGACAGTCGTTCTGCTTATGAAATTGCCATAGAAAATGGTTTTGTGGGGACAGTTGCAGAATGGCTGGAGAGTTTGAAAGGCAGGGACGGTAAAGATGGATTACCTGGAAAGGATGGAAAAGATGGTGCAGATGGTTTGCCCGGTAAGGACGGCACAAATGGGAAAGACGGTAAAGATGGGCGTGACGGAAAGGACGGCGTTTCTCCGGATTTGACAAATTATCCAGATACCGATGCCGTAAAAGCACTGATTCAAGCTGCGGTTCAACCTCTTTTACAGCAGGTACATGTTCATAAAAATCTGAATGTTTTAGATGATTTGACGGCAGATGAACTTTCCTTGCTGCGTGCTCTTCAGGAATTCGAGGATGATACAACTTACAATATCCAAACATTCCGGGAAGCCATTGCAGCACTGAATGAAAAGGCACATACCCACGAAAATCAATCCGCATTGGATCAGATCACTGCCGCTAAAATCGCACAATGGGATGGCTTTGGCACACAAATCAATGGGCTTAGTACAAAGGTTACGGTCTATTCGGAAAAGGTGGAGAACAATACTTCCAGAATCGGAACGGCAGAACGCACTTTGGAGAGCCTGCAAAAACAAATCGATAACCTGACAAGCGGCAGAAATTACACCATTCTGTTTCAGTCTGGACAGGATGCCGTTTCGACCTATGCATCGAATCTCAGCATGATTCTGGACGGCAGCTATCAGACAATGACAGATTTTCTGGCTGCCTATCCGCAGTTTTGCAGTGCAGCAAATGATTTCGTGTTGTCCTATTCGCAGGAGTGCTTCAACTGGGATAAGTCGGTTTTGACCGTTTGTGCAAAGCCCTTATCTCTGACGAAAAATGCGGAAATCGTGATGTCCTATCAGTCGGGTTCGAGCGAAGCCGGAAGTCTGTATCTGGTGCAAAAGCCGCAGAAAATCGACATTCCTATCGGCGTGTATGTAAACACAGAGATCGATGCAAATCGTGCGGTTTCTCTGGATTTCCAATGGCTGCAGTCGGACAACTTTATCACCACTATCACAGAATGTACCGGCATTTCTGATGGCGAATACTACCTTGCATGGGTAGGCAGAAGCAACAATTCTCATCCGAAAATCCGATTCCTGAAAGTACTGGAGGGTTGAAAATGAAAGATACCATTTGCGTGGCTGTCGGCTTGGTCGGCGGCTTTTTTACTGCCATTTTTGGCGGCTGGGACTCCGCTCTGGTGACACTGGTCGTCTTTATGGCAATCGACTTTTTCACTGGCATCATCACCGCCATGATGAAAAAATCAAAACACACGGAAAGCGGCGGACTTTCTTCCAAAGCTGGCTGGTTCGGTCTGGCGAAAAAAGTCTGCACCTTGATGCTGATCGTCGTTGCAGTTCGGATGGATATTCTGCTGAATACCAACTATATCCGGGATGCAGTCTGCATCAGCTTTTGCCTGAACGAACTGCTTTCCATCGTGGAAAATACATCGCTCATGGGGATTCCTTACCCACCCGCAATCCAAAAAGCAATTGATGTTCTGCAAACGAAAATCGGCAGAACGGACGAAACGACCGACAAGGAGGACAAGTAATATGACTATCTTAAGACCCGATGCAACAACGACTCTGAACGGAGTAAAAATCAACGAGTATTTACTCACCAAACACAATCCCAACCACATTGATATGCCCTCTGTTTCCATGGCAGGAAAAATCATCGGTGTGACCGTCCACAACACAGACTGGATCACAGTTGCAAGCGGCACGACCCCTGCGGAGCAGTACACGAGAGCAACGGTCAATAATAATATGAAGGATGTGCGAGTTCATTACTATGTGGATAACGTGTGTGCATGGCAGAATCTGCCCCACAGTCTGAGCGGCTGGCACGCTGCTGACGGTTCTGGGAACGGCAACAGAAGAACCATTGCCATTGAGTGCATTATGTCCTCTGCATATAATTCTACGGATAAAAAGTCGGAGGATAACTGTGCGAGACTTGCCGCAGCGTTATTAAAGCAATATGGATTGGACATCAACCATCTCTACACGCATACCCACTGGCTGAATGTTCGTGACGGACGAAACGGAACGATTGACCAGCTAAACACAATGTACAATCGGTACAAGATGTGTCCGGCATACATTTTGCCTCATTGGGCGGAGTTCAAGAAAAAGGTACAGTCTTATTTAAATGCAGGTTCTGCATCCACAACACCTATTCCTGCAACAAAGCAGCTTTACCGGGTGAGAAAGTCTTGGTCAGATGCGAAGTCGCAGCTGGGTGCGTATGCTTCTCTTGAAAATGCGAAAAAAGCTTGCAAGGTCGGATATTCTGTATTTGATTCCAACGGAAATGTGGTCTACACCAATGGCAGCCAGTTCACCAAGGGACAGAAGGTTGCCATTCGTGCCAACACACCTCTGTTCGCCAGTGCAGAAACTACATCTGTAACCAGAAGAATCAGCGGCACTTACTATCTGTATGACGGTATTGCCTGCAAGAACGGTCGTTATCGTATCACCACAAAGCCGGAGTTCTGCGGAAAGACACCAGTGGGACAGTATGTGACCGGTTATGTTTCTTGGGATAATTTCAATCAGTGAGGATTCTTTTATGGAACAACAAAAATTGATGGATGAACTGAATTACCATCGTGCTCAAAAGCTGACTGATGCGTTATATCATTCCGGTTTGATTTCCTTTGAGGAATATGACAAATTAACGCTCAAAAATCGGCATTCTTTCTCTCCGATTTACGTGGACTTATTGCCGAAAACGCTTGCAATTCCGCCGAAAAAGAGGTAATATGGACACGTCAAAAGGAGGTGCAGAAGCATGAAAACTATTACCAAAATTGAGGCAAATCGCTCTGTAGCTGTTCATCGAAAATGTCGTGTAGCGGCTTATTGCCGTGTTTCCACAGAGCATGATGACCAGATGGAAAGTCTGGAAACGCAGAAGGCACATTATGAAGCGTGGATCAAACTGCATACAGAGTGGGAATCTGCGGGTATCTTTTATGATGCTGGCATTACTGGAACAAAAGCAGAAATTCGTCCTGGACTGCAAGACCTTTTACAGGCTTGCCGCATGGGCAGGGTAGACCGCATTCTGGTGAAATCCATCAGTCGGTTTTCCAGAAATACAGTGGAGTGCCTCGCTCTTGTTCGGGAACTATCAGGAATTGGGGTTTCCGTTTTCTTTGAAAAAGAAAACATAGACACCGGCAGTATGGAAAGCGAATTGTTTCTGACGATACTCAGCAGCATGGCAGAGGAAGAATCTTTATCCATATCCAGAAATGAGAAGTGGTCGGTACAGCACCAGTTTCAAAACGGTACCTATGTGTCATCGTCTTTCCCTTACGGGTATTGCAGAAATGACAGGGGAGAGCTGGTGCTCGAACCTGAGGAGGCAGAAATTGTGAAATACATTTTTTCTGCCTTGTTATCCGGAAAAAGTTCTTGTCAGATTGCAGATCTGTTGGAACAGCAGGGGATTCCTTTCAAGAATGGACGTCATTGGTGTGATGCTGCGATTCGTGGAATTGCTGCGAATGAAAAATATGTGGGAGATGTTTTGCTGCAGAAAACGTATACCGATGCACATTTTCATCGGCACAAAAATCATGGGGAAGTGGAATGTTATCTTCTTTCAGATCACCACATACCAATTGTTAGTCGGGAAACTTTTGCAAAAGCAAATGCAGTCATTCGACAGCGAGCTGCCGAAAAAGGTATTGTGTGTGGTACAGGAAAATATCAAAAGCGATATGCTTTTTCCGGAAAGGTGATTTGCGGCAAATGCGGCAGCACTTGCAAACGCAGGATCCACAGCGGCAATGAAATTGCATGGACGTGTGCTGCTCATATTGAAAGTGCTCAAAAATGTCCTATGAAATATGTGCGGGAGGAGGTATTGAAAGCCGCTTTTATTACGATGTTGAACAAACTGATTTTCAGCAGAAAGCACATTTTGAAACCATTGTTAGAACAGCTGAAAACGAACAGCAATGATGAAAATGTCCGGCGAATGCAGGAACTGCAAAAGCAGCTGGAATCTCATGCTGAAAAGAAAAACACACTGCACCGTTTGTATGCACAAAAGGTTGTAGATCCTGTTTTATTCCGGCAGGAAATGAATGCTTTGCAGAAACAAGCGGAGTCCTGCCGTATGGAAATTGCACAGTTGGAACAGGAAACACATGGAGAAACTGAGATAATTGCAGAATTAAAACAGCTGTTGCGATTTACAGAGCAGCATTCTGCAATGTTGACAGAATTTCAGGAGACATGGTTTTCTGCATTTGCAGAACAAATAATTCTGTATGATCGGAATCATATTGGATTTCGGCTCAAATGCGGTCTGCTGTTAAAGGAGAAAATTTGATGGGACAGATTCCTTACGGCTACCGAATTGAAAACGGTGCTGCTGTGATTATACCGGCAGAGGCAGCACAGATTCGCCTTATTTTTCAAAATTATATTGCCGGTATGAGTTTACAGTCGGCAGCAAGAGCAGCAGGTCATCCCATGGCACATAGCACTGTTCGTCGAATGATGCAGCGAAAATGCTACCTTGGAGATGCTTTTTATCCGGCAATTCTGGACAAAGAAACATATGATCGGGCAAATGCAGAGTGGCAGCATCGTGCAGATGTAATGCAGCGACTTGGAAAAACGAGGAGAAAGCCCGTATGTCCACAGACAAAATTTTTGTTGGAACTGCCGCAGCAAATACCAGAACTAGATAGAAATACACCATTTCAGCAGGCAGAATATCTTTATCATTTGATAGAAAATAAGGAGTAATGCAACAATGCCAAAGGTCACTACAATTCCACCACGAAAGCAAAGAAATCATGCTGTAACGTCACAGGAAACTCGAAAGATTCGTGTAGCAGCCTATTGCCGTGTTTCCACGGATACAGAGGAACAGGCAACCAGCTATCAGGCACAAATTGCACATTATGAGGAAGTCATTCACAGGAATCCGGAATGGGTCTTTGCTGGGATCTATGCCGATGACGGCATCAGTGCAACCTCCACAAAACATCGGGAACAGTTCCATCAGATGATTCAGGATTGCATGGACGGAAAGATTGATATGCTCATTACCAAATCCATCAGCCGATTCGCCAGAAACACAGTAGATTGCCTGAATTACATCCGACAGCTGAAAGCACAAAACATTCCAATCTATTTTGAAAAAGAGTCCATCAACACAATGGATGCGAAAGGGGAGGTGCTGATTACCATTATGGCATCTCTGGCACAACAGGAATCAGAATCTCTGAGTCAGAATGTCAAACTGGGAATGCAGTATCGGTTTCAACAGGGAAAGGTGATGGTCAATGCCAGCTGTTTTCTTGGCTATGATAAGGACGAAAACGGAGATCTTGTGATCAATCCGGAACAAGCGGAAACGGTAAAACGAATCTATCGGGAGTATCTGGAGGGAGCAAGCTGTCAGCAGATCGCAAGGGGACTGGAACGGGACGGTATCCGAACAGCAAGAGGAAATACCCGATGGCATGACAGTTCGATTCGGTTAATTCTGGAAAATGAAAAGTATATGGGAGATGCCCTTCTGCAAAAAACATATACTGTGGATTTTCTCAAGAAAAAACGCATTAAAAATAACGGTGAAATGCCGCAGTATTATGTGGAGGACGATCATGAGGCAATTATTCCCAGAGCATTGTTCTTACAGGTGCAGGAGGAAATTGCAAGGCGTGGTTCACAGGTGGATTGTATGGGCAGACGGCGTGGATTTAGTGCAAAACACTGTTTTACTGGTTTGCTTTACTGTGCTGAATGTGGGGAACAATTCCGCAGAATCCATTGGAATAACCGAGGCTGCAAATCTGTGGTGTGGCGATGTATGACCAGATTGGAGAAAAAAGGAGCGTGTCATGCACGAACAGTCTATGAGGAATCTTTGAAGCAAGCTTTTGTAGAGGCTCTGAATCAATTGACAGGAGGCAGTGAAACATATCTTTCTATCTTACAGGAAAATATGGCTGAAGTGATTGAAATGGAACAATCCAATCTGCCCAAGGAAATACAGAGAAAATTAGATGTTCTTCAGAAAAAGTTGATCGAATGTGCAGAACGGCATGAGGATTATGAGGAGATAGCACAGGAGATCTTTCGGCTGCGAGAGCAAAAGGAACAGGCTTTAAGGGAAAATGTTTCTCAACAGGAGCAGAAAGAACGTATGCGGGAACTGCAGGAATTTTTGGCTGCTCAGCCGCATCAGATTGCCGAATTTGATGAAACGCTGGTTCGGCATCTACTTGCAAAAGTAACGGTTTCTTCCGATCGACTGAATTTTACATTTCAATCAGGTGTCGCGGTTTCCATTGAAAAGTGAACCACTTCAAAAATCCTCCTTTGCAAAATATAAAAGCAGGGGAGGATTTTTAGATTTTATAACGGCATTGTTGTCTTGATTTCTCCTTAAATTTATGGTATACTAAGAAAAAACGGAGGTGCTGCATCATGGGAATCTATCTGAACCCAGGAAATGATTTGTTTTACTCTACAGTTACTTATTCTGAAATTTATGTGGATAAGACCATGTTGATTTCTTTCACCAATAAATGTTTGTTTGGAGAAAATAAGGAGATCTGCGTCAGCCGTCCCAGAAGATTCGGAAAGTCGATGGCAGAGAATATGCTGACGGCTTATTACAGCAAGGGCTGCGATTCGAGAGAATTGTTTTCCAAGTTTCAGATTGCACAGACACCGGATTTTGAAAAGCACTTGAACCGGTATAATGTGATTCACATCGATATGCAGAAATTCCTTGGCAGAACCAAAAATGTCCATGAAATGCTGGACTTCTTGCAGAAACGTGTGCTAAAAGAGATGAAACAGACATTCTCCGTGATAGAGCCGGAAGAAACCAGTTTGATTATTGCGTTGGAAGATCTGTACGGTCAATGTGAAGAAAAGTTTATCTTCATCATTGACGAATGGGATTCCATTTTCCGGGTGCATCGGGATAATGCGACTGCTCAAAAGGAATATCTGGATTTTCTGCGGGATCTTCTGAAAGGACAACCCTATGTGGCACTTGCCTATATGACTGGGATTCTTCCAATCAAGAAATACGGTCAACATTCTGCACTGAATATGTTTGATGAATACTCCATGACCAATCAATATGCACTCGCAGAATCTACTGGTTTTACAGAGAGGGAAGTTCGTCAACTTTGTGAATGTTATCAGATGTCTTTCGAGCAGACAAAAGATTGGTATGACGGATACAATGTCAACGGGGTGTCGATTTACAATCCAAGATCTGTGACATCAGCAATGATGAACCGAGTCTTCGACAGCTATTGGACGCAAACGGAAACCTATGAGGCCCTGAAAATGTACATTGTCCGCAACGAAAACGGCTTACGGGACAAGATCATTCGCATGATTGCCGGAGAGCATATTTCTATTAACACGAAAACATTCCAGAACGATATGTGTACCTTTGAAACAGCAGACGATATTTTGACTTTGCTGGTGCATCTGGGGTATCTGACTTATGATTTCGACACAAAAACTGCCTGGATTCCCAACAAGGAAGTGCGGCAGGAATTTCTCAATTCCATCCAGGGACAGGAGTTCCAGACGGTCAACAATGCCATTCATCGTTCCGACAAGCTGCTGCAATTGACACTGGCACAGAATGCGGAAAAGGTGGCGGAAATGCTTCAGGAAGTTCACTGTGACAACTGTTCTGTGATTCAGTACAACAATGAAAATTCGCTGGCTTGTGTGCTGAGTCTGGCATACTATTCCGCACAAGACAGCTATGCGGTTTATCGGGAGTTGCAGGGCGGAGAAGGCTTTGCGGATCTGGTATTTGTACCAAGAACCGGAAACCATAACCCGGCAATGATCGTGGAACTGAAATGGAATCAAAGCACTGGCATTGCACTGGGGCAAATCAAAGACCGGAACTATATTCGCTGTTTGAAGGATTATCATGGAAAAGTGCTGTTTGTTGGCGTGAACTATGATAAGAAGAGTAAAAAACACGCTTGTCAGTTTGAAATGGTTGACATTTAAGAATCTTTCTGATGGTGAAAAATGAATATTGTATTAGATCGATAGTGGGTGATGTATATGTCTAAAATTCTAATTATTACATGTTCTTACGATAAAACTATAGACTACATTATAGAAAAGAATAAATATAGAGCTAATTTTTTTAGATTTAATGTTGACTTGTTTGCAGATTATGGAATTACAATATCTAACTCCTACTGGGAAATATCGTATAGAAATAATACAATTAATAGTAATACAACTCTAAGTATATACTATCGTAAGCCTACTTTCCCAGATACAAGTGATTTTGCTCCTGAATACAGGCGAATCATTAATAGTGATATTCTTGCTATTATAGATGGACTGGCAAATAGCTTTAGTGGTGTTGTGCTCACAAAACCTTATTTATTAAGGCAGGCTGAAAACAAAATATTTCAATTGATATATGCAAAAAGCCACTCCATTTTAATGCCTAAATCATTTATTGGAAATAATGATTACTGGAAATGTATTAATGATCAAAGAATCATTAAGCCAATTTCTGTAGGGAAAATTGAGACTTCATCTGGAATAGCTATAATTCAAACAAATCTAATGCATGAGAATGACAGCTATGATAGTCCAGAATTAACCCCAGTATATATTCAGGAATATATTAAAAAAAGTTTTGAAGTAAGGATTACTGTAGTTGATGATGATTTTTTTGCTGTAAAGATTGTATCAGATAATATGATTGATTGGCGAGCTGGAAATAATAATCAATATGAAATTATCGACATTCCGATAGAAATAAAAAAATGTATTAAAATGATGATGAAAGATTTTCAGTTAAGATTTGGTGCTATAGACTACATAGTGGATGTTGATGGGAAATGGTATTTCCTTGAAATCAACCCAAATGGACAATGGCAATGGCTCGAATGTATCTTAGGTCTTTCTATTTCTGATAGTATTATGAACATGCTACTTGGGGGATAAAAATGAGAGTGAAGATAATTAATTTAATACTTTTAATTGCTTCTTGGCTTCCTGTTTTTTCGTTAACAGAAGATGAGAAATATGGAGAGTTAAAAATTGATAACAGTATTGCTGTTAGGTCACAATTAAGAACATGGCGGCTAAGTCTTTTTCAAATTATGCTCGGTGCTTATAAATTCTACATATTAACACTTAGTAGAACTTATGATAATAACACTAATAAAGTTTTGTATCATCCAAAACTTTTCAAACTAATATCATTAAAGAAGATTTTCGATAAAAATGACCATCATATAGAGCAGATATATAATGACTACTATATGCGTTTGAATAATTCAAAGATGACGGAAGATCGCTTGGAAAAAGAAAAAGAGAGTTTATGTTATCATATAGAAGTAGAAAATAGTAGGCTCGAAAAAAGCGACAATAAAATGAATATTTATACTACTGTATTACTAACAGCATTACCAATACTTTTAGGCATAAGTTTTGATTCAATATTATTATTGTTTAAAACCAATATGATCTACAAAGCTTTTTTTTATCATCTCGGCATATTTTGTCATGAATATAGTATTATATCTCTTTCAATACATTAAAGTTGGAAAGTACAATATGAGCAGATTTTCAACATTAAAAGAGGAACAAGATGAGAATTTGACTCAAAGGTTAGTTTCACAGTATTATTATGATTATCAATCCTTAAAAAATAAGGCAAATTTTTTTGTGAGTTATGTATTAAATATCCAAAAATGGATGGAAGCATCATTAACCCTATTTATTATAGCTTTTTCTTATCATCAGATTTATATGCATTTCTCAAATGCACCAAAAAGAGTTGACACTTCAAATAGTATTATTTATAATATGGATGTAGCTACTTTAAATGATCCTTACTCAAAGGATTCCATACAGTTAACGAATATAAAAAAGTGCGTACAGATGCAGGATGCAGATATGATGATTGTCATCTATAATGATCAATCAGATATTGGTATTATTAAGAGTGAATTTCTTATATTTGATTCGTCATTTGAAATACAATATGTTAATGACAACCAATTAGAACCTGATGATATTAAAATATTAGTATATAAAAAGGAGTATTCGTAATGAAAAAGCATATTCTGTCGAATTATTTAAAGCAAGTAAAAAAGTTAGTAATTCCTTCTAAGGATGATACTATTGTTACAGAATCGATGGAAACGAGTGATATAGATGAATTTAGATATGATAGAGGAGAGTATGTTCATGATTCTGATGGGACTCTGACTCATTCTATTGAAACGTCAGATCCAGACGAATTTAAATTAGATATAACAGGCGAAACAAGATCAATTGAAACATCGGATCCAGATAATTTCTTTATTCTTGACAACTCCTACTATGATAACACGCAAACAACATTTAGTGTAGAGCAAGGAGATATGGATGAATTTGCTTTGCTGTAAGAAATACGATTAGGGCATAGAATTTTTGATCAGTAGAAAAGTGTCAAAATTGCTCATTTTACCCAGTTGACGCACTAATATGGTTGTCATAGTGACATCAATATCAGGCTTTCAAGGCACGTTGAGTGCGTGGTATTGATGTCAAGGAAGCAAGGATAATAGATGAAAAA
>NZ_DXUU01000064.1 GCF_019417665.1 Ruminococcus sp. | reverse complement strand
TTCCCAGATTGTATCGCTTGAAATTTCGCAGAGATATTTATCAGGACTTTGCAGCCCTGCAAAAGTCTGTAGGAGAAAATACAGAGGAATCCTCTGCACTGGATATTGATAGCCTTGAAGTGTTTGAGAACATCGCCTATATCATGGCAAAACACGCCGATGCAGCCATTCCGGCATCGCCGGACGAGTGGCTGGAGCAGTTTAACACGTTCAGCATTTATGAGATCTTGCCGCAGCTGATTGACCTTTGGGGCTTGAACGTAGAAACACAGGTTCAGTCTAAAAAAACATCGCCCGATTGACCGACCGATGACCACACCGCTGTTTTTGTTGCGGTGCGTTCAGCTGGGCTTGTCTATGGGCGATTTGGATTTTCTGACCATTGGTCTGGTGAATGATATGTTCACCGAACGGGAGAATGATGAGTGTCATTATGATGTGCTGGCGGATCAGAGGGATTTTGATGCGTTTTAAGCATTTTCCTCTGATGCAATGATTGCTTCGATATTTCTTCCGCCATAAAAAATTCGGTAGATCATAACAGCAGCCTCTTGTGAATTGACTTCATAAAAGACCTCATAATTACCTACTGCATAATGGCGAACATTTCTGCTTTTCCATGGCTCCCATTCTACACGAACATATCGTTCAGGCATTTCATTCAGAGAACGAATGCTTTCTCGGATTCGGTTGACGAGTTTTGCAGCAATTTGCGGTTCTTTCCGATTCTTTGCAAGATATCGATAGATTGTTTTTAGATCTTCTTTCGCAAGAGGGGTATACATGACACGGTATTTCATATGCCAAATTCCTCGTGTAATTCTGCATCCACTTCATCTGCTGAATAAGCTCTGCTGCTTTTTAAGGATTCCAATCCTTTCATCAATTCTGCGTCCATTTCTGCCTGCGACATTCCGCCGATTGCAGTTGGAGCAAAAGCAGGGATTCTGGATGCAAAAGGCATCCCATTTTCTAAAACGATTTGGCTATACAGCATTTGAATTGCACTGGAAGGAGAAATTCCCAGTTGAGAAAGAATCGCTTCTGCGTGCTCTTTCAATCCCGTATCAATACGAGCATAGACAGCGGTTGTATTTGCCATAAGACCACACTCCTTTTTTTCTTTTATTATACCACATACCACTGACAATTGCAAGCGTTTGCAAGCAATTATTTTAGAACTGAGGTGAAATTTACGGCAAACCGTATCAAAGGCATCACCGTAGAAATCGGCGGCGATACCACCAAGCTATCCAAAGCCCTGGAAGGTGTCAACAAGGACATCAAGGGCACGCAGACACAGCTGAAAGATGTCCAGAAGCTGCTGAAGCTCGATCCGACCAACACGGAACTCCTATCCCAGAAGCACAAACTGCTGGCGGATGCGGTATCTGCCACCAAAGAAAAGCTGGAAGTGCTGAAAACTGCCGCAGAACAGGCAAATACTGCTCTTGCAAACGGCGAAATTTCCCAGCAGCAGTATGATGCCTTACAGCGTGAGATCATCGAAACTGAAAACGAACTGAAACGTCTGACCACAGAAGCAAACAATTCTCACACTGCCCTGGAAAAACTGGGTGTGGTCGGAGAGAAAATGCAGGATGCCGGAGATAAGATCTCTGGCGTGGGACAAAAGCTGCTGCCGGTCACTGCTGGTGTCACGGCTCTGGGCACCATTGCTGTGAAAACTGGTGCAGACTTTGATGCCGCTATGTCCAAGGTAGCGGCGGTGTCCGGTGCGACTGGTTCAGAGATGGACGCTCTCCGGGAAAAAGCCCGTGAAATGGGCAGCAAGACAAAATTCTCTGCAAGTGAGGCTGCGGATGCTATGAACTACATGGCAATGGCAGGCTGGAAAACCAACGATATGCTCAGCGGTATCGAAGGCATCATGAATCTTGCCGCCGCCAGTGGCGAAGATTTGGCATCTACTTCAGACATTGTCACAGACGCTCTGACCGCTTTCGGTTTGTCTGCCTCGGACAGCGGACACTTTGCAGATATTCTGGCGGCGGCAAGCTCCAATGCCAATACCAACGTCAGCATGATGGGCGAGACTTTCAAGTATGCCGCTCCGGTACTGGGTTCTTTGGGCTATTCTGCTGAAGACTCCGCCATTGCCATCGGACTGATGGCGAATGCCGGCATCAAATCCTCACAGGCTGGTACGGCACTGCGTTCTGCCATCACCAATCTGGCAAAACCGACCGACACGGTGGCATCTGCCATGGAACAGTACGGCATTTCTCTGACGGATAGTTCCGGTAAATTGATTGAATTTCAGGATTTTGCTTTACAGACAAATGTAATGAATATTCTGAATTCACTGAAAAAACTAAGTGAAGCGATGGATTCGAATAATCCGACCTTCATTTCGCCAAATAATATACGAAGAGATTTAATAAGACAATATGTCATGCTTCAATCATCTGACTCTGTTGGAATGCTTCCTTATGGAGCTTTCATTGATGATTGGAACGGCGATTTCTAATTCAAAGAAAAATAATGACTGACAATCACACTGAAAGGAGCATAATATGCCTACAATCAATGACAGAATTAAAACAATTGATAACAAGATTTGCCGTCATTTGGATGATATTGATAATTCTTCATGCGGCGCAATATCTCAAGATATTCTGTCTGACTTAAAAAAACTTGTAGAGCATATTATGCTGAAATTCTATTCAAGAGGAAATGATATCGAAATAAATACTGAAAACATACTAAATGCACTAGAGGCATGTCAAATTAACGCTGAAATGAAGATACTTTTCCATTTTTACAAATACCTTGAAATTGTTGTTGAGTATTATACCTTGGACGAAGAAAATTCTGAACGCTTGATGCTTAAATATTATCGCTATATGCTTGAAATCAAGAAGTTGGCAATGAAGAACTGGGGCATCACATTGTTTAGAAATTTGAATAAGTTTCCTCTGCATCTTGACACTGCACTGCAGGAATATTATGAAAAAATATCACATAAAATCGAGCAACACACAGTTCGTTTCTCCAGCAATGGTTCAAAATATTATATTCAAAAAAAGAAAGCCTTTTTTGTTGGAGAAAATATTTACTATGAGATTACTTTTACTCCTGCAGTAGACCAAAAACACAAATCGAACAGAGTAATAGCGTTCACTAAGCTGCCTATCACCAGCAATTATGCGTCAAAATTTGATTTGAAAGAAGAAATAGTAGAAGTTCTTGGAAGAAAAATGCCAATTCTCATCATCGTAGGCTGGGAAGTATCGATTCGCGGATGCGAGTATAAAAATTTCATTTCTTTGCTTAATGATGAAAAAGTAACTCCTAACTTTTCTGAGCAAAAGACAATATGTAATTTTCTCACACAAACAGGATATTCTCTGACTGAAATAATTGATTTTCCTGATTATTCATATCAGAGTTTGACGAATACATGGCGAGAAATGTCGGACACATCGATTTTTATTGATGCTTTGGATAGTTGCAGAAAGATAATAAAGAATGATAGACCAGGGCAGAATTTATTGCGATATCTTCTGTTTACTATGAATAATGCTGTTATAAGGTCACAAAAAGGCGATAAGCCCAACTTCAAATTATCTTATCTTTATTTTCAGTTTGGATCTATACCATTTGATAAAATGCCATTTATCGGATTTCCACTTAGCCATACTCCAAGATTGAGTGTTTTATATAAGTGTATACCCACATACAACAGAAAGCATGAAATATTGGCTCGTTTAATAAGAAATAATACAGAAATTAAAGGTCATATTTTTACGCCTATTGAGGATATTTACGGTTATGACAACATACCGGAACTCGTCCGTCAATACAACAGCTTATTGTATGAAGATCATCGTAAGGTGAGCAGCCTTATTATAGAGAATGGTTTGATTTATATTAATGGTTACAAGGATAACACTTGTTACATTATAAGAGAACTGCGTTCAATGGCAACTTCGGGTGAGCCAAATTACGAAGAAGACATGGACGAATGGCTTGAACATACCTATAAAGTGGATTGTCCAGAAAAGAAACCAGTTCTGAGGCAGATGTTTGCAAATTCAAAAGTTGCAATTATTTATGGTTCTGCTGGCGTTGGTAAGTCTACGCTGATAAACCATATCTCGCATTATTTCAGTGAAAAGGATAAACTTTATTTAGCTCAAACAAACCCTGCTGTAGAAAATTTGAAAAGTCGTGTGGATGCACCAGAAGAAAATTGTAGATTTTCTACGATAACAAGCTATGTTGAAAAATCATGGGCAAATAATTACTATGATTTACTCGTGGTAGATGAATGTAGCACGGTAGACAATGAAAACATGGTGAAAGTCCTAAAGAAATCAAGTTATGGACTGATTCTTCTTGTAGGTGATACATATCAGATTGACTCCATTAGATTTGGAAACTGGTTTTCGGCTGTTAAGGAATTTATTCCGTCATCATCAGTTTTTGAATTGACAAAGCCATACAGAACAGATGACGAATATCTTCTAAATTTATGGGCAAAAGTACGCAGGATGGATAGCGATGTTCAAGAACTGATTGCTGTACAGAGTGGTGCACTTAATGTAGATGACTCTTTATTCTCCACAAGTGAAATGGATGAAGCCATTCTTTGCCTTAATTATGACGGATTGTATGGCATCAATAATATAAATCTATTCTTGCAACAGAGTAATCCAAATCAAGCGTTCAAATGGGATATTCAGCAATATAAAGTTGGCGACCCAGTATTATTTTTGGAATCAAATCGTTTTTCACCACTGATTCATAATAATATGAAAGGAAAAATTGTTGGCATTCAAATTCTTGATGAAAACACCAATGATGAGCGTATCAGTTTTCAGATTGAATTGGAAAAGACAATCGATGAAGAAGAGTTGATTTGGTATGATGACTTAACTATACAAGGCGAAGAGAATGGAAAATCCACTGTTCAGTTCTGCGTGTACAAAATCAAGAATGAAGATGAGGACAATAACGCTGTTAGTAGAACATCAATGCCATTTCAAATTGCTTACTCTGTTTCAATACACAAATCGCAGGGATTGGAGTACGATTCAGTTAAACTTGTAATTACAGACGAAGTGGATGAACTAATAACCCACAGTATTTTTTATACAGCAATTACGAGAGCAAGAAAAAAATTGAAGATCTACTGGACACCAGAAGTGGAGAATAAAATTATTCCACGTATTAAGCCACGAGATACGGATAGTGATATTGATATACTGAGGCTTTACATATAATAACAGGAAATGAACCTATGACGGATGAAAAATTATTGACTGTGACTACCGCCAAATTAAGAGGATGAGCCATAATGAACTTCAAGCATTCCTATTTCTTTACGCTGATGGCTTAAAGAAGCAGAAAAACAAAACTGTCGATTTGTGAGAAATGGAGAACGTTCCCCGTCACATCAAAGGTATTGGCGAAAAACGTCTTTAAGAAATCATGACGGTGATTAAAAAGTAACTTGGGCTATAAAAAATTTAAGGACTGTAGCAATAAGCACTACAGTCCTTTTCTTATATTCCAATGAACACTATAAAAATAAATGAACTTCTCCTGTTCATTAAGTTCTTTTTATCAATTTTTACTTAACCCATTCTCACAACTTGTCCCTCGTACAACTCCTTATTCGTGTAAATTACAATCTTATCCTCACTGGTTAGTCCTGAATCCTGCACAGCAGCATAGCTGTCGTTTTGCTCCGTAACAACTACATTACGAACGGAGATATGATATTCAGTTCCAAGGAATCCTTCCGATTCCTCTACAAGATAGACATAGTGCTGATCACCTTTTTCATGAACTGCCTCCAGCGGAATACAGTCATATCGTTCATCGGACATCACCTTTACAGACATCTGACCGATTTCACCAATCGTTACTTCTGAGGGGGCAAGCGGTATTTCCACCATATAAACACCATCGCTGATTTTATTCACAGACTGTATTTCACAGTCTGACAGCAGGATACTTCCGCCACGAAAACTAAGATTCACCAAATCACCTGCAAACAGCAATTCACTTTCTTCTTCCGTAATTTCAGCTGTAAAGTACAGATCCTGTGACAAGTCCGCAATCAGAAAGCCTGCTGTTTCTCCAGTGAAATTACCAGCGGTCACGTTCACACTGCAAATCATACCATTTGCAGTGCTTGTCATGACTGCACCGTCATCCAACAATTTCTGATAAGTTTCAAGCTTCTTTTGTTTATCTTCAATCTGAAAGGTGAGTATTTTTGCACTGTTCCAAGCCTGGGCAGTATAATAATCAGCTCTTGTCAGAGTATCAATTTCAATTTGTCTTGACAGCTTTGCTATGTATTCCTCCAAATAAGTCGTATCGTATTTCAAAAGCACATCTCCCTCAGCAACGGTATCACCATTTTTGACGCAAACCTCAGCAATTCTCAGCTCAGGAACAGCATACAAAGGAAGTTCATTGGTTGTTTGAACCGTACCATTCGATTTGATCTGATAATTCAAAGTTGTATGTTTCATACTTGTGACTGATACTCTTGGCAGCTGATATGCATAAATTGCTCTGGATGCAAAAGTCAGCACCAACATTACCGCAAGGAATCTCAAAAAATATTTGAGAGCTTTTGTCTTTAGTGTAATTTGTTTTTCATCCATATTGCTACTCCTTTAATGCAGAAGATATAATGCCCTGCTCAAGATAATCCTGTCCAATGATAAACACAAACACCGCAGGAACAAGCGTTACAACTGATGCTGCCAGCATCAGTTTCGCACTGCTTAAATCCATCATCGGCAGATACAGTGATAACGGAAATTTGCCTTTATCCTTGATGAATGCAAGAGGCTGCTCTACCATATTCCAGTAATCCAGAAAACTGAGTACCAGACAGGACAGGATACCATGCTTTCCAAGGGGCAGACCGATATACCGCAGAACCTGCCATTCATTAGCTCCATCAATACGTGCAGAATCCGCTACATCATTTGGAATATCCGCAAAGCCACGATATATCAGAAACACAGCAAAGGTCGAGAATATTGCAGGCAGGATAACCGCCCATCTTGTATCCATCAGCTGAAAGCGATCCAGCACTATGTACTGTGAAAGCATCGTCACCTGAAAGGGCATCAGCATGAAAATGACGTACAGATTGAACAGCAGCTTTTTCCCTCTGAATCGAAACCTTGCAAACGCCCATGCCGACGGTACTGCAACTGCAAGCTGAAATGCCAGAATGAATCCTACCATAAGCAGAGAATTCCAGAAAACTGTATAGAATTCCGGTGTGAAAATCAGCAGATCCGTGAAATGTCCAAGAGTTGGGTACTGCGGAAGATAGTGAATATCCGCATATTCACTTGTAAACTGTATCAGAGGTGAAATCGTTCCTGCCAGCTCGTCCGAATCCTGTACCGACAAGATAATGACAAGCACAATTGGATACAGAATTGCAAGAGAAAGCAATGCAAAGAGTATGTAAAGGATGACCGTTCTGACTTTTTTCATGCTCAGCCCTCCTTATCCCATGCACGCTGCAACAGAACGATAGCAAGAAAAATTACACCGAATACACATACAGCCGCTGCTGCCATTTTATCCAATTCCATATTTACAAACCAATTGTTAAACAAATGCTGTAAAAGATACATACTGTCATGAGGATAAGAACCTGCCACAAGGTAAGCCTCACGGAACACTTTAAACGAATTGAGAAACGAGAGAATGGTAATAGTATACAGCGTTGGTTTCAAATTTGGCAAAATGATATAGAACAGGCATTGCCGTTCATTGGCTCCGTCAACCCTTGCAGCATCTGTCAACGAGGTGGAAATGCGCATTATTCCCGCCACCCACAAAAGCACCGTATAGCCAAGGTTTTTCCAGACGTAGCTGCCCACAAGCACCCAGAACGCTGAAGAGCTATGCAGAAAATGAATTTCACTGCCGCCAAACTCAGTAATAATAGAGTTAATATATCCGGCGTCATCAAAGAGAACCTGCCACACCAAAACAAGGGTTGCCGTCGGTACTGCAAGCGGAAACAGAAGCGCCGATTTGATGATACGTATGTATTTCAGCTTGCACAAGGCGTAAGAAATAAAGAATGACAGAATGATCAATATCGGCAGGCAGACGGCTGTAAACAGTGAGGTATTTTTCACAGCCAATAAAAAAGCTTCATTTTCGAAAATAGTCTTAAAATTCTGCACTCCCACAAACTCTCCCGTAACTGCGGCACAGAAGGAACGCCTGACCGAATCCGCAAAAGGAATCAGCACAAAGACCATAACGCCAATAAAGCTCGGAAGAAGAAAAGGTACGTGACGCAGATTTTGTTTATGCAATGTTAATCGTTTCATTGTGTTATTCCTTCATTCGCAAGTCAAGCTGTCTTGCAATTTCGTCAGCTGCTTCTTCGGGTGTAAGACTGCCCTCCAGGCATTTCGTTCCCACGTCAATAATAATATCATGGGTCATAGTATCCAATATCACAGGTTCGCTTAATTTTTCAATTGTACTCTGAAATTCAGCCGCTTCTTTATCATCCATCCATGTTGCACGAACAGTAGTCAGACCTGCACACATTCCTGTATAATTATCCTTGTCATGGTTCTTATCATAAAACTTCTGTAATGAATTTTTGTTGACCGGAAATCCGTCATAATTCTCCACATTCTGTACATTTTCGGAAATTGCTGTTGCAATAAAATGCTGTGCTTCATCTATATTATCTCCGGCGGTACATATTCCAAGATTGCATTTAGGAATAAAAGTATTACTTTCATCATTTAAACCATAACGATAAGTTATATCAGAATTTTCTGTATTTAGTGAAGTAATTAAATTCAAATCAGTATCAAAACCTCTTGTTGTTCCTGCTGCAATAACTGACTGTCCATCAAGCATATACAAACCTCTTCCAGCCGGACGAATTCCCCATTTTTCGGATGGTGCAAGTGATTCTTCAAGCTCTAATGCCACCTTTGATTCCACGTATCTATCATCACCCTCCTGATAAATTTTTGTGCAATCACGCAGTATTTGTATCATAGCATCTTTGTCAATACCATTTTCTGTGACAGCGTCATCTCCCGCAAGTGCAAATGCTGTATCAATAATTTCTCCTGCGGACAAAAAGTAAGTTACATAGCCCTTAGGATTATACAGATCTCCATCATATTTCTCCTCTATAACATCTGCGAAATCAGAAAGACTGCTGATACTCTTCATATCCTCCTGCCACGCAATAATAATGGGCACTTCAAATTTGCAGGCAACAGAATATAATCCGCTGTCATTACTGTTCCATTTTGCAACATTGTCCAATAGGACGTTATCGGGATTCCATATGACTTCACTGTCTGTCAAGTCAAGTAGCATATTCTTTTCTGCATAGTTATCAATATCCAGTCCGTCCAGCATCATAACATCAGGAGCATTGTCTGAAAGAACTTCTGTAGTCAGATTTTTCAAAGCGTCATCATAAGTTATACCGTTTCGCATACCGATCTCATAATCCACTCGTACTGTAGGATTCTGTACCTTGTATTCACTGATTATCTGTGATAATGTATCATTTTCGGTAAGGCTGTATACTTTCAGTGTTGAAGTAATTTCATTGACAGCTTCCGGGTCATAGCGATACCGCATGAGCACACCTTCCTCATAGCTGATCAAAAAGCTGCCGTCTGCATCACAAATGACGGAGTTTACTGTATAAGAGGGATTGCTCAGTCGGCAGGAATATCCGTCAATGAGCTGTTCCACCAGATTCCCGCCCATGACATAACGGTACAACCCTTTTTTTGAAACAATGTAGAATGAACCGTCTTCGCCGCTGCAAAAATCATAAGCAACGTGCTGAGTGTTTCCTGATAAGCCCTGTTCACTGAGAAAACCTTGCATGGCTTCCGGCGTATCTGTAATTGTTGCATTTTTGTAGTCGTAGAAATACATATCCGTGGAATCCACTGCGACAATATAGTCATTCACCACATCAAAGGCACAGGCTTCGTCATTTATAGCAAACAAAGCTTTTGCAGACTGCCGCTGGATATCGATTTCATAGACCTGAAAGCCTGCTTTACCTGAGCCAAATGCAAACAGTTTTCCGTCCGGTGAAAATTCCAGCATATTCAAATAAATACCGTCCAGTGTAAATGATGAAACTTCGCCGTCAGCTGTAATTGCAGCATACTGCATTTCGTTTTCATCATTGTAGTAACTGAAAAAATATGTTCCGTCCGGAGAACAGACTGCACATGGAATATATAAATCTGTTCCAAGGCTGCTGGTATCCGAAAGTGCCGACTCGCTGAATTCTGATTTATCATCATTCAGCTGACAAATTTCTTTTGTACCATAATCCAGAAATGATGCCGTTTCATCATGTAAAAACAATTCTCCGAATAAGCCGTATTGTCCCGGAAGCGAAACTTCCTCCTCCACATATTGCCCTTTGTATGTAACAACTTCTTCATCTTTTGACTTTTGGCATCCTGTGACAGTAAAAGTTACCATAACAGCCATCACAAAAGCAATCAGTTTCTTACGCATAATAATATGCCTCCTTTTTTGGTATGTCCTTATCATAACACACGAATCTCTAAATTACCTCTAAAATTATCTCTAATTTATCTCTAAATCTTCCGTAAAGCTGATTTTTGTGCTATAATAAATGCATAGCATTTATTATAATTTATTTTGATGTCCTTGCAGATACGCAAATCAGAGATTTGCTCCCTGCATATCGGACAATTATAGCAAAAAATCTCTTTTTTGCTATAATAAACATCGTGAGGGTGCGCCAGTTCGGTGCAGATAAAATAGTTCGGTGAAAGTCCGGACCCGGTAAAGCCCAGCAAGCAGCCGGTACACAGCCTTGGAGCCGAAGCCGCGAGGTGAGGT
>NZ_DXUU01000063.1 GCF_019417665.1 Ruminococcus sp. | reverse complement strand
GTTTCCCTCGCTTTTATCCGCATTATTCTTAAAAGATACTAAACAGGCTCTAAGAAGATCCGCAAAATCAAGGTGATGTTTAAAAGCATCGTCAATAATAAAATCATTACTTATTAGGTGATGCTTGTTAAGAACGGCTCTCATATATTCATTGATTTCTTCCGGGACACTGCCATGCTTTATTTTTATGTCCTGGAAGATTGTTTTATAATCAAAGCCGAACTCCTCATCCAAATCTTTCTGATCTTCTTCATAAAGGTAGTCATAGCTTACAAAGCTGCTAAAGACATTTTCAATGATAGGTTTATCAGCATCTATAACAGTTACAACCATATCGCAACCTGCCCAGTCATTCATATCAGCTTTGTAGACAATCTCATACCAGCTGTCTTCATCTTCCATGTCACCAAGCATAGTAACACAAAATCTTCTAAAATAGTACTGTCCCTGTTCAGAGTAAATCTCCTTGCAGGTGTGTGTAAACTCCTTGAAGATATACCCGTTCCAAACAATAAATGTGAATACAATATCACAATCTCCATTTTCACCCGGAACAACTTCAATTCTGCTTAACTGTGCTGGATAGCATTCCTCAACCTCAAACCATTTCTCATTTGTGACCATAGTGATTTACCTACACTTTCAAATATATTCAGCTTGTTGCTGTAAATATATTCTACCATAACAGAGATGTAATTTGTAAAAATGACTTCCATTCCTGATAGAAAAAGTCAGAAAGGAATATAATGCTTGTTTCGATTATTTCTGCAGATCATCAATTTCTGAAATTCTATTTTTCTATTATTCTCTTGCGTTTTTAACATGAGTATTCCGCTTTTTATCAATCACGTAAATATCCTTTTATCAAAATGAGGAGTTGTCTGTATCTATGCATTCAGCTCCTCAACTACATTTTAATAAGAAGGTGCGTAGCTATAATAACCAGCATCTAAAGTTCCTGTACTATAGCTATACAATGGTGCAGTATCAGAAAAATCATAAGACTCTATCATGGGGCCAACTTCAATATATTCATCCATCATAGAATTACCAGAATCAAAATAAGTCGATGTTTCAAGAAGATGATTTGCATCCAGGGATAGTTCCAGGATGGTTTGCATCCCCATCACTCCCATACTTGCATATAATTTTCCATCCTTTTCCCGCAGAACTGTATGCCCTGCTCCCATATCACCGCAGTATAAAATGTCACTGCCATCAATTGTCCAGACTTTATAGACAGCATCGGCTTCGCAGCTTCCCAGGTAAAGAATCAATTCGCAAACATTATCCCCATTGATATCATAGAGAAAATAATCCCGATTCGCAGAATTCTGATTTAACATATCCGCCTCAGATAAAATGTGAATCCCATAAGCACTATAATAATCTACCACATCTCCCATTTGTTCTGTAGTGACAGCTATTGTAGTTGTAGTGACCTCTGCTGTAGTCGTTGATGATGTTGTTTCTGTTGTATCTGATGTTGTCAAAGTGGTTGTTTCTGCCTGTAATGCGGTTGTTTCCAAAAAAACCGTAGATGTATCCGTTGTCTGCACAGCAATCATTTCGCTGGTATCCTTATGTTCATTTTTCAGCAGAAGTATTCCAACAACAGCAGCCAGAACAAACACAAGTACGATCAATATCACAAGAATAACAATCAAAATAGAATTCTTTTTCTTCATAGGATAACTTCCTGCATTCGGCGACTCCTGTCTTGCCGCATCCTCTATCACAGGCTCTGCTTCCACAGTTTGCTCTGTATCACATTCCAATTCCAGTACAGCGCCGCAAAGGAAACAGCTTTCCGCATTGTCCTCTAATTCCACACCGCAATTCGGGCAAATCAAAATATATTCCTCCTGTCATTTGTATGCTTTTTCAAAATAATCGTCCCAGTTTCACACCGCAGTTCGGACAAATCAAGTTTTCTCATTCATTTGGTTTTAATATTTGCACTTGATGGTGCAGGCCTTTTTATAATCGACACCAGTAAATTCGCTAATGGTAAATTCAATGCAGCCATCACCGTCTACATCCTTTCCTTTTACCTTCGTATCATAATCAGTTGAACTGCTGTTTCTCTCATAAATTTCACTCTCAGCAGCAGTTGTTTCTTCACTTACGCCGTCTTCACTTTCTATGAGATAAACAGTGGTATGATCTCCGGCGCTGAAATACAGAAAACCAGTTGAAGTTCCCTCTGTATGTAAAAATCCAACGCTGCCTGCCTTGCATTCATGTTCACACGCCATGGCACCACCCATGGTATCCGGTTCAATTGTCAATGTACTTCCACCGAAAATTGCACCGATCAATTTAATCAAAAGAACCAGAACGAGAATCACCGCAATTACAATGGGCACGATTTTTTTCCACTGCTTCTTGAAAAAAGCAATCCAATCGTCCTTACGCATTTCCTTTGCAGTTTTCAGCATTTTTCCTGTCTTTTGCTTTACCGCATCCGCATCCATATTTTGAACGCTCTGCACACCCTTAGAAACTGCACTCTTGATTACGTCCGTATCTATGCCATGCAGACTCTGTACAGTACCCTTTGCAGCCGACTGTGCCCCAGACAGCATTTCCATCCCCTTTTCTTTCAGATTCGCACCATGAAGTCCCACGGTTGAACCCGAAGGAACACGATATGTCATGCTTACATTCTCCAGACATGTCTTCATCAGTTCCTTCATATCTTCCTGTTCGCCAACAAATTGAATTGTATAAAGATCGGTTCCGATAAAGCGTTCCAATTCCTGAAAAATACCATCCCACTTCACATCCCGGAACTGAAATGGAGAAATCCATTCATCAATGTATCTGTTCTGAAGCTTAGAAGTGTCAAATACTTTCCCATTTACTGTGATTTTTGTTGTAAGCGGTTCTCTTTTATAGAGAATTACAACTTTGTTGTTCATTCCGGCAACACGAACCGCTGTATCCTTTAGGGCAGTCCTCAGCACCTCAAGTTCTTTTTCTGCACCATCAAACTGAATCTGAAATTCCTCTGTTTCTCCGACAAAAGATCTCAGTTCGTCATAGATTCCATTCCAGCGAATATTTTTTACAATGAACGGATATGCCCAATCGGAAATCTCCTTGCCATTGATCCGGGATGTATCAAATACCCGCTCACCAACCGTGATCTGCGTTTCAAAGGTATCGGAATCATATTTGATCTTTACTGTTTTTCCCATAATAAAAACCTCGCTTTTTTATTTTTTCACAGAAAGAGATTCTGTGTTTTTGCACATGAAACACATATTTCTACCTTATTCAAGATGTATTCTATGTATAAATGGAATTTCATCAAGATTCAGTGTATATTCTTATTATAAGTCATATTTGTTCTGCTGTCAAGTTGTTTTTCCACTTTTAAGATGTTTGTTTTAGAATATGCTTATAAGTCTACGGATTTTTATTATACTCACAGCCATGGTCATACGCCTGTCCGTTCAGAAATAATTTACAAAACAAGAGACAACAGACTCCAAAAAAGAACTGTTGCCTCAAGGGTACAGTAAGGGTGTAGAACATACATTCCACCCTGCCCTATCCTCATTCTAACCTAAAGAGGTAGCCACGTAATCTCGATAAAGAATCGAAATTACGTGGCTTTTAGAAGCGTAACAATTTTGCCGCGCAGCATCACTTCTACAACATCGACACGTTTCCCACAAATAGCCATCACAACATTGCTACGCCTATTTAAATGGCATATGATACTACGCACAAAACGCTTCCACTTCTTCCGTAAAGCTATCCTACATCCAATACATACATTTTTTCAATCCGCACAAAGTTCCGACAGCTGCTCTGCCAGTTCATCCAATCCATTTTCCCAACAGATAGCAGCCGCACGATCATACCACTGCACTGCTATTTCTCGTTCCCCGAAAGCAGCATAGTGATCTCCCATAATGGCAACTGGTTCAATCAACGCTCTGCCATTTTCCTCACAGCAAGCTTCGTAGATCTTCACCCCCTGATTCGCATATTGAAAGCACAGGTCACGATCTTCTAAAAACCGCAGTGCCACTGAATATTCCATACAACTCTCAGCCACAGTCAGATGCTGTTCCCCATGTACAGCAATCAGAGCGTGAATCGACTTTTCCATGGGTCCCTTTGCCTGAATCAGGTAGCTCGTATCCTCTGTATGCTGCCATATCGTAACCAGACCATCATAATAGCTTCGCAGATCATCCGCTGTTTCCGCATGTTCTGCCCCATAGTACGTTTCTGCCAACGCACATGCATTCTTGAAATTCCCAATGGATTCGCTGTAATTTCCAAGTTTCAAGTTACAAATTGCAAATGCAACATAAACTGAAATATCATGAACAGAATCTTCCCCATAAATCTCATCTAGCTTCCGCTTTGTCTTTTGATGGTACACAATGGCTTTCTCATAGACACCGGCAACCAGATACATGCTTGCCATGTCACTGTATAAATCCGCCAGATTTTCTGCATCATCTGCAAATTCCACTTCATGTTCAGACAGATATTTTTCCATATACTCCGTACCTGTCTTTGCATAGGACATTGCCGCTTCTGTATCCTCAAAACTGTTTTCTATCCATGCAAAATTGCTGTATGCCTCTGCGATCCGACGGTCATCTTTCTCATATTCCGCAAGCTGCAATAACGTTTGTGCTTCCTGCATTACACCAGTATAATTCTGGGTATCAATCGCCTGCATAAGCCGTGTATTACAGAGCATCCTTGTACTGTCTTTCACATCCTCCATTGCTGCAATTTTCGCGTTGTATTCTTCTGCACATTCAGCGTCACCAAGCTTCATCGCAATTGTGCCGGAAAACAAATACAGATTCAAAAGCTTTTCCTGATCTTCCGGTGCGATTTCCTGTAAAATATCCTGTTCCCTTTGCAGGCAATATAACGCTTTCCCGTAGTTATCTTCTCCCAGATACACCGGATAGTTCATCTTATCAAAAAAATCCGCCAATGGCAGAGATTTTCCATGGATATTCTGTGTCATATGTTCCAGCCAGCAGATATTCCGCTTTCTCTCATCAGCATTCCCCAGATCATCAATATTTGCTGCAATTACCGCTCCATTGGATACAAGAGTTTCGCATTGAACGCAGTCCGGTTGCAGTTGATTACATAACACCTCTGAAATCAACGGATGCAATACAATGCACTGCACGCCATCCAGGTCATATGCCTGCACCCAACCACCAGAGATCACAGACTGCAATGCCGTTGTTTCTTCTGCATTCCATTCACATAGCTCATTCAAATATTTCATGACAATGGGATTAGGCCCGATGAGTGCCAGATTCCGCAGTACTTGTTTTTCCGTATCGTCCAGTCCCAGAATGGTAAACAATGTTTCGATGTGAACATATGCTGTGTTATTCCGCAATCTCCCGTCTTTCAGATGCTTGATCTTTCCGGAACTGCTGCTGATTCCCGCGTGTTCCAACTTCTCATACATTTGCGTTGGTGTCACGGAAAGTATCTGCATCTGCTTTGCAATCAGCTCGACTGCCATAGTGTGACCCTGTAATGCAATGAGAATATTCTCAATGGCATCTCCTTCCGGTTCCGATATATCTTCTTTGTAGTAATGCGTGACGATCTGATACAAATCCGCATATTCCTCCAGGACATCCACCTCATATTGCGGAAATACCTCTGCGTAATCCACTCTGGAAGTGATCAGAAACTTGCATGGCAAAGACGTGATCTCATCAAGAAAGTCGCACTCCTCTGCATCAAAGTTATCCAGAATGATCAGATGCCTTGGCGTGCAGATTTTTCGTAACACCTGCAACTTTCGTGCAAAATATGCCGCATCAGTCTCTTCCTCAGAACGCTGACAATTCACAATGGGCAAGTTACTGTCCAGAATCACAGAATCCAGAAACGTACCGTAATACCGCATGAAAACAACCGCATCATATTCCTTTGCATATCGTCTGGCATACTGCTTTGCCAGTTCAGATTTTCCGATACCTCCGATGCCATGCAGAATCAGGAAATTCGTTTCCTCCTGCAATATTCCATGTATCTCAGAAATCTCCCGATCACGGCCGCAGAAGAAATTAGTTCCCATGGGGAGAACTGTTTTCAGATAGGGCTTCGGTTTCTGGAATTCTTGAACAAACGCTTCCAGCACCTCTGAAATTTCCGTGCAGGAGCTGTAACGACCACGGATATCGGAACAAAGTGTCCAGTGCAGAAGTTCCGTTACCATCCGCCGGCATTCCGGACTTTCCTCTGCCAGAATACTACCCTGCATCTCCGTTTCCCATGAGGCATGTTTTCTCCGGTCTGACAACTGCGGATTCCGATGGAACAGCAAATACAACAGCAATGCACCGATAGCGTAAATATCAGATGCAGTTCCAATCTTCGCATACTTTCCCTGCAACACTTCCGGGGCTGCCCATTGCTCTGTAAAGGACAACCACTCCGGATGCTCCAGCAATTCTTCCGATCTGACCGCACTGTCAAAATCAAACAGCATGACCAGTTCCGGTGTTTCCGGGTAGAGGAAGATATTCTCCGGCTTCAAGTCCAGATACAAATACCCCTGCCGATGAAGATTGGCGATCTGCTGGGTGACTGCTTTCACAACACGAAAAATATCATACAATGTCAGATCATTCACCTTAGAAAGACACATGCCGTTCTGACAGCTCATGGCGATATATTTTGTGTTGTTGCCCTCATAGATGCCCTGAATATTGCTGATGCTGTTCATACTCTCCGGAATCTGACGAAACATCAGCTGCTTCTGGTAGCCCTGTGTGAAGTGCTCCAGCAATGCATCCAATCTCGCACGCTGTTCTTCTGGAACAGAAAGACTGTTATCGGATTCTCTGGTAATCTCCAATTCTGCCGGATAGCACTCTTTCAGCCGCACCGGAAAGCTGTTCCCCTCTGCATCGTTGTATACAGCTGTGTAGACAATACAACTGGAGCCAATTCCCACAAGTTCTGTGATTCGAAAAGAAAATGCTTTGCTGGTACCGACTTCGTTCAGCGTGATCATTTCCTGCAAGGAAAGTGCTTGTTTCATCCTGTCACCCCCTGTCATTTTTTTCATTATACTACAAAAAGAACAAAATTGCAAGAAAAAGCATGTCACCTGCATCCAATCGACACAGGCAACATGCTCTTTTCCTTTACTTTGTATTCTTTTGTAGCAAGAAGCAGTTCTTCTCTTTTTTGTAGATCAGAACATATTCCGATTCCGGGCTGGAATTACAGAAAAAGCACCGGATCTCCTGCAAATCCCGATAAATCGTCTTTGTGGACACATGATAGTCATCGCACATCTGGCGAACCTGCAATTCTTCCTGCTGAAACAGGCGCAGGAAGATAGAGAGAATCCGCTGCGTTCGGTTAAAATGATACATCGTCATAAGCATCCTGAATCAGATCTATCTGGTTTTGCAGGCAGTCCCTCAGTTCTTCCAAAGTCTGAAAGCGATTTGGAATATGTGTACACAATGTTCTTCGGAAAAACGGTTCAAACTGACTTTGAAATACCGCAAATCTTCTTCGTTCAAACCATGTTACTGGTTTTCCGGTAAGGCGAAAGTAAAGATAACTTCCCACCAGAAAAACATAGGCTGTTTCTGCGGCAATGGATATATTTGTTCTGCATTCCGGTGCAAGCAGTGACGTAATCGGCTGAACAGATTGGAAAAAATTGTTTTCATGTATCCGAATAAATTCTGAAACAGATAGATTTTCTGTATCCGATAAAATCACATCTATGAGTTCACATCCATCCTGCAAAATCGCAGATAATGCATTCTGATTCATCTGGTTTCCTCCTTTCCTCTGGGATGCTTTCAGTATATCTCAAGTGAAAAAATCTTTGTAAAAATGACTTTTGGACAGAAAAAACCGGCTACAGCTTATGGACTGTAACCGGTCATTCTTGTATTTTCTAAAAGTTCTCATCTAACGGTGCAACATAATATGCCTGCATGGCATTCTGGAATTCCTGCAATGGGTCCGGCTGATTGGCGCAGTGCAATATCAGCCAGTCATAGGGATTTCTGGCGTAGAATGGCGGATAACCGCAGGTAGTGAGCAGATCGTTGGTCTCCTCCACAAATGTTAGAAAATCCTCCTCCATCACAAAAAAATCACCATGTCTTTTCAGTGTTTCTGATTTCATATCGGCAAAATAACTGTAAAAGTTCAGCAGAATCAGTGCTTTCCGCATGGCATCATAGGAAACCTTCTTCCGATGCTGTATATTGGACAGCTGCATTTTCAATGGAAAATTGGACTTGATCAGTTCCGGAAATTGTGCAGCTTTTGCGAAAGACTGGCTCTTGTCTTCCTTGGCATAGCTTAACAGGTCTACGCCCAGCAGCATGAACAGCAACAAGTCAATGTTCTTCTTTTTCCCGATATGCCGGCTTTCCTCCTCCAGTTCGGGACAGCATTGGTACAGTTGGGATGCAAGCTCGGTACATTCCTCCAGCAACTGATTGGCATAGCCATAAGCCGTCTGATTGACACTGAGAAATTCGTAGCTGTGCCTCTGGAAATACTGCAGCAGTTCTTCCTCTGTATGAATAGTTTTCAGTTCTGTTCCAATTTGTTTCGTAAAGGCATATGCGGATTCATGGGTATTTGTTTCTGCTTGTTTCAGGATAGCATCCGCTTTTTCCTGTAATGTCAATGCAGTGGGATAATCCAGATGATTCAGCAGGCAGTAGAAGTAAATCGCTTCATTGGCAATCCGAAAATTAAAGGGGCATTCAAAATAAACGTGCAGGAAGAAATCCGTCGTTTCCTCCAATGTACATCCCAATGCAAAACACAGCCGGAATACATTTTCCCGGCTTCTCTGTTCCGAAATGGGGCGCTTATCTGTAAACCAGCTTTTGATCACTGCGGGATTCAGTGGGACATGATTTTGCAGACATTGTTCCTTGAGGAATGCAGTTTTTTCTGCTACAGATGTCACATCTCCGAAAAAGCCATGCTGCTGGATGCATTCTGTCAAACCATCGGAAAAACTTTTGAATGCGTAATTCCCGGAAAGAAAATCCTCCGTCAGTTCTTCCGTTTCATCGTCGAGAAACGTGTAATTGAAATCCATGATCTTGTCCAGACACATCCGTGTCATGGCGCCTACATTCTCATATAAATTCTCCGGCTGCATGGCTTTTCCCTCCTCTTGGATATGATTCTATTGTATCAGATTTTTACAAGAAAATCAAGTGGGAACAAAAAGAGGATACATGCCGAAACACGTATCCCCCATTCTGATTATTTATCCAAATCTTCGTTATTTCTTGAATGTCATTCCTACAAAATAATAACTGTCACTGTTCTTTCTCTTGGCTACGTCCAATGCCTCATCTGCAATAATCTGATCCAGCAGCTTAAAGAATTTTGCCTTCGTCATATTGTTATACTGTCTGGTATAATGATTTTCTCTGCAGAATCTCTCGAATTTTGGAAATAGTTCTGATGATTTCACTTTTACCTTGCTGTCTATGCCCCGGATCAGAAGACATTCATTGAGAAATGCCATGACAATATTGTGTTCCTTCTTAAAGCGTTCCTTTGCCTGTTCGCATACCGTAGAATAGGAAAAATGGAAGTCATTTTCCCAGAGGCGAAGCAGTCCTTCCAGCGCAAAATTGAAAATACCGGAACATTCCTGCGTCAGTGTACCTTCCAGATAAATATCCTGATACTGCTTATTTTCATCCTTTTCTTCCCCTGGAATCAGCTTGTAATAATGCTGATTAAATGGCACAATAATCAGTCTTCTGTAAAACCCTTCGCTGTTGTCATCCGTCTGGAACATCTCATTGGCAAGCAGGATATACTTGCAGTAGATTTCTGTTGTATATGCATCCTTGAACTTTTTCTCCACCTCCACAGAATCACCGCCTGTCAGTGCCTTGAGATCGGCAGTGGAGTAAATCTTTTCGGACTTGGTTTCAGAGGAAATATTCAATAGCTTTCTGTCCAGATTCTGTTTTGCAAATTTATCGCCGCTCAGTTTGTCCAACGCAATTGCCGACACATTCTGATCCCCCAGCATATGCTTGATGACGGATGCCAGCAGTGACTTTCCATTCGAGCCGTTTCCCAGAAATACCACCAGATACTGCATACACTTCTCATAGAACAGACACGCACCCATGATTTCCTGTATCAGGGCAATTCTTTCGTTATCCCCGTCAAAAATATCATTGAGAAATTCCCGAAACGCCGGACACTTTGCCTCCTCATCATAATCATAAGGCAGTCTGAAATTGCAGAAATAGGCCGGAGAAGGTTCCAATACTTCTACTTCCTCACCAGAGAAGTCCACAATACAGTTATTGAATTGCAATATCCCTGCCTGGTCACCGGAAATCTGGAACTGCTCCACCTTATTTCTGAAATATGCCATGTACTGTTTTTCCATGGACGATCTCCAGACTTCTTCGGATGCCTCTTCCATGATGTAGAAGAAGATTTTCTTGTATTTCTCATAGGTCAACAGGTCATAATGTTTTGCCTTGTAATTGTAGAACCAGATCCCCTCCTCATTTTCTCTGGCAGTGACACGAGTCATAGCGTACTTGATGAACTGATTGGCAGCAATGATCGGCTTGTCATTTTTGTCAAAAGATATGCCTCTGTCAGCAAACTGGATTTCCTTCATCTCCTCCGACAACTCACCATGATTGTCACGGCGCATTTTCTCAATTTTCTTGTCTTTCTTGACATAGTGCTTGGGATGAAAAAATGAATTCATATGGTGCTTTCCTTCCTACCCTTCCGGGATTTCAGTGTTTGTGTAGCCATGTCTCCTTGGCTACAATCCCAGTATATCATAGGAGAAATTGGATTTGTAAAAATGACTTTTGAGTTTTCATGCCACTGATGCCATTGTGGCGTGAGTGGTATGACTTTTCAATTTTCTCTACACAAAAAGTGCGAAAAAAGAAAAACGAGGCACCATATCCGATACCTCGCTTCCTATCACATGCAGTATAATTGATTCATTATACAGCTTTTCTGAAACTTCTATCATGATTGGCAAGCTGTTTCGCACATTGTTGTGCTCCCGACTTGCTAAAGTATTTTACAGGAATATTTCTGGTTTTAGCCAGATTTATAACAGGCATAGATTGCTGATGATGCAATCCATTTACCTGAATCCAGATTTCATCCGCATATTCAAATGCTGCCACGTTTGTTTTCACATCCGGCTTACAGAATGTAACATCCGGTAAGCAACTACGTATTTTCTTCTGCCATGATTGCTGACCGCCAATACAGACAATGCGGCGATCTGTATGATACGGAAACTGGATCGACATCTCATTCGATTGCACATTGCCTTCATGATTCTCTAAATGATATACATACTCTCGAAGATCAACTAGTGTACCGACACGATGATATATGAACTAAAAATCATACGCATCAAAGCTC
>NZ_DXUU01000062.1 GCF_019417665.1 Ruminococcus sp. | reverse complement strand
GTTTTGCTGCGACACTGTTGAAGGTCGTTTTTATGGTTTTTAGAGGTGACCTATAGAAAAATTTTATGTCTCTATTATACCGGAAAGAGGAGAAAAACGCAACCAACCTGTATGCGCACTTATGCAACCTGTAGTTGCAGACATATCCTTCGTTGAAAGTTGCTGCGGAATTTGTATGCGCCGCATTTGAATTCTTTTTAAAAACTTTGTGAAATGAGAAAAAAGCACTTGACATTTCGAAGAATTGTGCTAAAATAGTTTTACGCCGAACTGTTCGGGAACGAACTGTTCAGAATCGAACAAATAAGGAGGTGGTCGCTTGCAGCATCTGGGGTTTGAGATACGCCGCTTGGAGAAGCTCATGGCACGGAAGCAGATCTATTCTTCTGTCCATGCGGAAGCAGACCGTCTGACGGGAATGCACGGCTATCTGATCGGATATCTCTATGAAAACAGGGATCATGATGTGTTTCAGCGGGATATTGAGAAACAATTTTCCATCAGCCGTTCTACTGTGACAGCAACATTGCAGCTCATGGAGAAAAACGGACTTATCATCCGGGAAAGTGTGGTGCAGGATGCCCGGCTGAAACGAATTGTGCTGACACCAAAAGCGATGGATCTGCATCAACAGATCCAAGAGGACATCATAGCATTTGAATCACAGCTGACAAAGGGGATATCAGAGGAGGAAAAAGTTGTCTTCCTGCAAGTAATGCAGAAGATGTGTGATAATCTGGGCGGAGAGTCATGCCCATAAAACAAGAACCTGTTCCGGTTGCTGTGCGGAATCGGTCCTAAGGAGGATTTGTACATGATACGAAAATTGATCCGATCTGTTCGGGAATACAAGCTGCCGTCGCTGCTGTCGCCGGTGTTTGTGATTCTGGAAGTCGTCATGGAAGTGGTGATCCCCATTCTCATGGCAATGCTCATTGACGAGGGCATTGACGGTGACGGCGGTATGGATGCAGTGACCCACTATGGTCTCATTCTCATCGGCTGCTGTGTGGCATCGCTGCTGTTCGGCGCACTTGCCGGACATTTTGCAGCCTTTGCTTCTTCCGGATTTGCAAAGAATCTGCGGCACGATATGTTCTACCGTGTTCAGAATTATTCCTTTTCCAACATCGACAAATTTTCGGCAGCAAGTATTGTCACCCGTCTGACCACGGATGTGACCAACATTCAGAACGCCTATCAGATGATCATTCGTGTGGCGCTGCGTTCGCCGGCAATGCTGATCTTTTCTATGGTCATGGCGTTTCAGCTGAGTTTCCGGTTGTCGCTGATCTACTTGGCGGCAATTCCGGTGCTGGGTGTGGGACTGTTCCTGATTATGACAAAGGTGCATCCCATTTTCGAACGGGTATTCAAGACATACGATAAGCTGAACAATATTACACAAGAAAATCTTCATGGCATCCGGGTGGTAAAATCCTTTGTCCGGGAAGAACATGAGATCGAGAAATTCTCCGGTGTATCAGAGAATATCTATCAGGATTTCTCCAAAGCAGAAAAGCGGCTGGCATTCAATGCGCCCCTCATGCAGTTCTGTATGTATGGCTGTATGATCCTGGTTTCCTGGTTTGGTGCCAGAATGATCATTAGCGATACTCTGACTACAGGTCAGCTCATGAGCCTGATGACATATGCTATTCAGATTTTGTCCAGCTTGATGATGCTGTCCATGGTCTTTGTAATGATCACCATGTCCCGTGCTTCTATGGAACGTATTACGGAGCTTCTGGATGAGGAAAGCGATATCACCAGTCCGGAAGATGCAGTTACCGAAGTGCAGGACGGCAGCATTGACTTCGAGCACGTCAGCTTCAGCTATAGCAAGCGGGAAGATAAGTGCTGCTTGCAGGATATTGATCTGCATATTCCTGCCGGTATGACTGTGGGTATCCTGGGCGGTACGGGCAGCGCCAAGAGTTCCTTGGTACAGCTGATCCCACGTCTCTATGATGCCACCATAGGTACAGTCAAGGTTGGCGGTGTGGATGTCCGGGAATATGACGTGGAAGCACTCCGTGAAGAGGTTGCCATGGTGCTGCAAAAGAATGTACTCTTCTCCGGTATTATTAAGGAGAATCTCCGCTGGGGTGATCCGGGTGCTACAGATGAGGAAATTGTACGTGCCTGCCAGCTGGCACACGCAGACGAGTTTATTCAGACATTCCCCGAACAATACGATACATATATTGAGCAAGGGGGCGCTAATGTCTCCGGCGGTCAGAAGCAGCGGCTCTGTATTGCACGGGCACTGCTGAAAAAGCCGAAGATCCTCATTCTGGACGATTCCACCAGCGCCGTGGATACCCATACCGATGCCTGCATCCGCCAGGCGTTCCGGGATGAGATCCCCAATACGACAAAGCTGATCATTGCCCAGCGTGTGACTTCTCTTATGGATGCAGACCTGATCCTGGTGATGGATGAGGGAAAGATCAACGGTATGGGCACACACGAGGAATTGCTGCAAAATAATGCGATTTATCGGGAAGTTTATGAATCCCAGCAGAAAGGAAGTGTTCCGCAATGAGTCAAGGACCGAGAGGACCTCAAGGGCCGCCGAAAGGTGTTATGATACCAGGAGCAGCGAAAGGCGTTGGAAAAAGTATGCTCCGGCTGCTTTCCTATATGAAACGTTATTGGATCCAGATGATCCTGGTTTTGATTTGTATCCTGATCAGTGCCGTGGCAGGTGTTGCCGGGTCGCTGTTTCTGGAAACCCTCATTGATGATTATATCTCTCCCATGCTTCTCAGCGGCAGCCGGGATTTTTCCGAGCTTGCCATGGCACTGGTAAAAATGGGCGTTGTTTATGCTGCCGGTATTGTGGGAACACTTATGTATAACCGCCTGATGGTAGTTATTGCCCAGGGTATTCTGAAAACCATCCGTGATGAAATGTTCACCCATATGCAGACGTTGCCCATCCGCTATTTTGACACCCATTCCAGCGGTGATATCATGAGTTTGTATACCAACGATACCGATACCCTGCGGCAGATGCTGGCACAAAGTGTGCCCCAGATCTTTGCATCCATTGTTACTGTTGTAGCAGTGTTCTGTGCCATGCTGAATCTGAGTGTCTGGCTGACCTTGTTTGTGGTAGCGTTCGTAGTGGTCATGATGCTGGTAACTAAGGTCGTGGGCGGCAGAAGCGGACGGTATTTTGTGAAGCAGCAGCAGTCCATCGGTGCGATCAACGGTTATATTGAAGAAATGATCCATGGGCAGAAGGTCATTAAGGTGTTCTGTCACGAGGAACAGACAAAAAAGGATTTCGACAAGTATAATGAAGAACTTTACGGGAATGCTGCCAGAGCAAACAGTTTTTCCAACATCCTCATGCCTATCATGAACAATCTGGGGCACTTGCAGTATGTGCTCATTGCCATGCTGGGTGGTGCTCTGGCATTCCACGGCGTAGGCGGTCTCACCCTTGGCGTGATTGCCGCATTCCTTCAGCTGAGCAAAAGTTTCACCCAGCCCATTACCCAGATCTCTCAGCAGGCAAGTGCAATCGTCATGGCGCTTGCCGGTGCAGGCCGTATTTTCAATCTGCTGGACGAAGAACCGGAGACGGATGAGGGCTATGTAACATTGGTCAATGCCGAGGAACAGGATGGACAGCTGGTGGAAGTATCCCACCGCACCGGACTGTGGGCATGGAAACATCCACATGGCGACGGCACTGTAACATATACCAAAATGCAGGGAGATGTGCAATTTTTTGATGTGGACTTCGGCTATGTGCCGGAGAAGATCGTGTTGCATGACGTAAGCCTCTATGCAAAGCCCGGTGAAAAGGTCGCCTTTGTCGGTGCAACGGGTGCCGGAAAGACCACGATTACCAATTTGATCAACCGCTTTTATGACCTGGCAGACGGCAAGATCCGCTATGACGGCATCAACATCAACAAGATCAAAAAGCCGGATCTGCGGCGTTCTCTGGGTATCGTATTGCAGGATGTCAACTTGTTTACGGGAACTGTTATGGAGAATATCCGCTATGGCAGACTGGACGCCACCGATGAGGAGTGTATTGCAGCGGCAAAGCGTGCCAACGCTCACAATTTCATCATGCTGCTGCCGGATGGTTACAATACCGTATTGTCCGGGGATGGCTCTGGTCTGTCTCAGGGACAGCGACAGCTGCTCTCCATTGCACGTGCTGCCGTTGCCGATCCGCCGGTCATGATCCTGGACGAGGCAACCTCTTCCATTGACACGAGAACAGAACGGATCGTGCAGGCAGGCATGGACGCACTGATGCACGGCAGAACTGTCTTTGTCATTGCCCACCGCCTGTCCACCATCCAGAATTCTGACGTGATCATGGTTCTGGATCAGGGCAGGATCATAGAACGAGGCAATCATGAATCGCTCATGGCGAAAAAAGGGCGGTATTATCTATTGTATACTGGGATACAACAGAATGGGTAATGTTTGTATGAATGAGGAGTTAGGAATGATGGTATTGCCTACGGCGATGGATGAAATAAATGATTTTTGAGAGTTCACTATTCACAATCGAAAGCATAGCGAACATCGTCATTCTATGTTTTGAACTCTTGATCCCTAATTATTACATCAAAGGAGGAATCTGACTTGAATGTAAATCGCTGTTATCTTCCACCCCGTTCCCGACTTCCTGCGGCTGCTGGGGTATGTGCTTCGCTGCTTTGTCTGAACACCATATATACACTGATCTCTATGCCCAATTATGCGCAGTACTGGGACTATTGGGCGACCCTTGCGGCAAGTCTGCTGCTGGCAGGCACTTGTTTTATTCTGGTGCGCCGGAGGACAGAACTGATTCTGTTTCCCACGGGGATATTGGCGTTGATCGCCTGTTTTGCACCAAATCTGGTGCACTGGATGGAAATTGCGCTGTTTTTTCTGCTGCTTTTGCTGTTGCTGCTGCGGCTTCCACATATTATGGTGTATGTGTTTCGCATTGCCGGAACATGCTTCGCCGGCATCGGTATTCTGGGGGTGCTTGTCCCCATGTTCCAGCGTATTGGCAGACTTGCTGAGACGGGACGTGCTACAGCAGATTTCATCGTACCCTATGTGATTCGCAGCCTTGGGGGAGATGTGCTCTGTCTGCTTGCCATGCTGCTGCTCATTTTTGCCATGCGTCCCTATGCCCTGCCGGGCTGGATGGATGAGAACGACCGATATGACCGGATCTGGGAATAAAAACGCAAAGGCAACACCGCACAAAAGTGGCGCTTCGTGTATTTTCAAAATATCCATTGACAAATACAGCGGAATCGCATATAATAATATTGACCGGAATCCGGTAATATAAGAACAACGCAGCAGTTAGAGTAACCGCAGCAGCACTGCACAGAGAGCATCGGGTTGGTGGAACGATGCCGGGCACTGCGACGAAGTGCAACTGTTAGTTGATATGGGGAAATGAGTATCCATATCCGTCTACACCTCGTTACGGTGCTTTAAGTGAGAAATCAGAGTGGGACCGTGGTTATCAATACCGCCTCTGCAAGTGCATTTTGTGTATTTGCGGAGGCGGTTTTTGGTTATGGGGTGTTGTTCTGACAGAGAATGGTACAGAGATCGATTTGATTCCATCTGGAATTTTGTGCTAGAAATGTATAGGCGAATATCATCTGCCTGCATATGAAGCTAGCTTTCATGTTTGACTTTTTGGAGGTGATATACGATGTTTCGACAGCTTCGGGAGGACATTGCTATCGTAAAGGAAAAAGACCCGGCAGCACGCAGCAGCTTTGAAATTCTGCTGACCTATTCCGGATTGAAAGCCGTGCGCAGTTATCGGCGTGCCCACTGGTTCTATACCCATAAATTCTATACCATTGCCCGGATCATCTCTCAGCGTGCCCGGCACAAAACGGGCATTGAGATCCACCCCGGTGCACAGATCGGCAAGGGGCTGTTCATTGACCACGGCATGGGCGTTGTCATTGGCGAAACTACCATTATCGGTGATAACTGCCTGCTGTATCAGGGTGTGACTCTGGGCGGTACGGGAAAGGATAAAGGCAAGCGTCACCCCACGCTGGGTGACAATGTCATGGTGGGTGCAGGCGCAAAGGTGCTTGGACCTATCAATATCGGGAACAACGTGAAGGTCGCCGCCAATGCGGTGGTGCTCAAGGATATTCCCGACAACTGCACCGCTGTGGGTGTTCCGGCACGGATCGCCCGGAGAGAGGGGCAGAAGGTGGAACAGGATCTGGATCAGATCCATATTCCCGATCTGAATATGCAGGACATCACAAAGCTGCAATGCGCTGTGCGGTGTCTTCGAAGGGAAATAACGGAACTGGAAAATCAGAAGGAATCTGCGGGAAAAGCAGAATAAAGGAGAACTCCTATGAAATGCCAATGCGTTGTGTTTGATATGGACGGCGTGCTGTTTGACTCTGAGGCACTGGTACTGCAATGCTGGGAATTGACTGCGGAAAAGCACCAGATCGCTCATGTGCGCAGTACCTGTCAGAAATGTCTAGGTATCAATGCTGCCGCTGCAAAACAGCAGTTTCTGGAAACTTATGGTGCAGATTTTCCTTATGACAAGTACAAGGCGGAGATGTCTGCTCTGTATTGGGAGCATGTTCAGGCAGGCAAGTTGGCGCTGAAGTCCGGCGTCCGGGAGATACTGGCGGCACTCCGTGAAAATCATTTTGCCATAGGTATTGCTTCGTCCACACGGCAGGTGGTTATCCAGAAGCAGCTTGCCATGTTCGGACTGGAGAACAGCTTCGATCAGATCATTGGCGGTGATATGGTACAGCGCAGCAAGCCGGAGCCGGAGATTTATCTTCGAGCCTGTGAAGCTCTGGGGATACCGCCGGGAACTGCTTATGCAGTGGAGGATTCCTATAATGGTATCCGTGCGGCGTCCCGTGCCGGAATGCATTCGGTGATGATCCCAGATCTTCTGCCGCCGACGGCGGAGATGGAACAACTGGCAGAGCATATTTTTCCGGATATGCAGGCGTTTCAAGAATTTCTGTTTTCAAGGTGAAACATGCTGTGATTCTGATCTGTGCGAAGCACAGGTAATGAAGTTTTTTGGTCCAGCAATTTTTCAAAAATGCTGGTGGGGTCAAGGGGCAAAGCCCCTTGTCACCGTCCGCAGACGGCGAAACACCCCGCCTTGTGAAACCATCTTATCAAGTAAAATTCTGCAAATGTTCCGGTGGGACGTTTGCAGCGAAAATATTTTAGCGACAATATCCTGCAAAGGATTTTTAATTCACTCCCACGCCATCCGGCGTGGATACATCTTATATTTTATCAAAGGAGCAAACGGTCATGCAGATCTACAACACGCTGACACGCAAAAAAGAAGAACTCGTCCCTATGGAGGCAGGTCACGTCCGCATTTATGCCTGCGGTCCCACCGTCTATAACTACATCCATATCGGCAATGCACGCCCCATCTGTGCATTCGATGTCCTGCGCCGGTATCTGACCTATCGGGGCTACAAAGTGACTTATGTCCAGAACTTCACCGATGTGGACGACAAAATCATCAAAAAGGCAAATGAAGAGGGCGTGACTGCTGCGGAAATTGCCACTCGCTATATTGCAGAGTACAAAACTGATGCCCACGGTTTGAATGTCATGGATGCGGATATTCATCCCACAGTTACTGACAGTATGGATCTGATCATTGATATTGTGAAGAAACTGGTGGATTCCGGCCATGCTTATGTGGCATCTAATGGAGATGTATACTTCCGCACCTCATCTTTCCCGGAATACGGCAAGCTGTCCGGTCAGCCCATTGAGGAATTGCAGGCAGGCGCTAGAATTGATGTCAATGATGTCAAGGAAGAACCTCTGGACTTTGCCGTCTGGAAAGCCGCAAAGCCCGGCGAGCCCTATTGGGAATCTCCCTGGGGTAAGGGTCGCCCCGGCTGGCACATTGAGTGTTCTGCCATGTCCTGCCACTATCTGGGGGAGACTTTTGACCTGCACTGCGGCGGTCAGGATCTGATTTTTCCGCACCACGAGAACGAGATCGCACAGAGCGAAGCCGCAAATGGCAAGCCCTTTGCCCACTATTGGATGCACAACGGCTATATCAATATCGACAACAAGAAGATGTCCAAGTCCCTGGGCAATTTCTTCACCGCAAGAGAAGTGGCGGAGCAGTACGGCTATGAAGTCATCCGCTATATGATGGTACAGGCGCATTACCGCAGCCCCATCAACTACTGCAAGGAACTGCTGGATGCTTGCAAAGCTTCTCTGGAACGTCTGTATGCCTGCCGGGAAACACTGGATCGTGCGATCGCTGCGGCAAAGCCAGGAACAATTTCCGATGCGGCAAAGGAGATTTTTGAAAAACGGAAACAGCAGTTTGTTACGGCTATGGACGATGACCTCAATACCGCAGACGGTATGACGGCAATTTTTGAACTGGTGCGTGAATTGAACATCATGAGCGCAGATGCTGCAACGCCAAAGGAACAGCTGGAAGCCGGTGTGGCGCTCTTTGACGAGCTGACCGGTGTCATGGGTCTGCTCTATAACCGCAAAAAGGCGGATGCGATCCCGGCAGAGGTAATGGAATTGGTGGAACAGCGTAAGGCTGCCAGAAAGGCAAAGGATTTCGCCGAGGCAGACCGTCTCCGGGACGAGATCGCTGCACTGGGCTATGCCGTGCGGGAAACCAGACAGGGTACAGAAATTACCAGAATCGCAGAATAAGAAAGGAACGCTATGGCACTCAAGGATCATAAAAAAGGGATCACCAGGGCATTTATCCTGATGATCATCATGACGCTGCTTTGTTTCGGCGTATTCTCCTGCTGCACCTATCTGGAACAGCAGAGTAAAACCTATGTGGATCTGGGCACGGCGACACTGGTGCAGCTGGATGAACCAGAAGAGGATGCAATGGCAATGAAAGTGCACACCACAGTGGGGGATATTGTGGCGGAACTATACCCGGAACAGGCGCCTGCTTATGTGGCACAGTTCACAGAGTTGGTGAAATCTGGTTATTATGATAATACCTATGTGTTCTCCGTAGAAAAAGGAATCTACTTCGAGGCAGGCAGCCCCAATGCGGATGGTACATTGGCGTCCGGCACAGACGGTACCTACGAAAAGGTGGAACGGGAAATCAGTGCAGATCTCTGGCCGCTGCGAGGCGCATTCTGTGTGCCCACTACCACACAGGAAGGCGGCTTCTGGGCACGTCTCACCGGGAGCATGACCAGCTACTGCGGTACACGGTTTGTGGTGTGCAATTCCATTGTGTTTGACGAGGCAACCAAAGAGGAGTTGCAGTCTGTCTCTGAAAATGCAGAGGAGATCAATAACGCATTTCTGGAACGGGGCGGCGTGCCGAACTATTCCCAGCAGATGACGGTATTTGCCCAGGCATATGGCGACGAGAGTTTTGCCACCATCGATGCCATTACCGATGCGGCAACGAAATCGGCAGAGACAGAGGGCGGCTATACACCACCGGAGGAAGATATCCTGATCACATCCATTGAGATCGGCACTTATGGAGAACTGTCTGCTTCGTGATTGGGCATTTTGTTGAAATTTCGATTTCATTTTTATGAAATGCGTACAAATGGTTTGACGGCGGACTTGACTTTTCCTGCAATACTGCCAAAATGCGAAAAAAATGCTTGTTTTTTACTTTACAAACGCAGTGAATTCGTGTATAATAAAGAAGATAACATACAGAATATATTGTGTGTAGATGCGTCAGTTTGTATGGCAGTTGCATACAGCTGTGTGCCGCCGGAAGTGCATCTGACGATTTTGGAAAATCAATTTTTTGGAGGATACTTCCAGATAAGTCATATGACAACAGAAATGCCTGTGTGTGAAGTACAGGCATGCTGGAATAGATGTGCAGGAATTGCAGCGCAGCTTGCTGCGAAATAAAAGTTTGTGGTTCCTGGTGTGCCTCCCGGCATGAAAGACCCGGATCCTTTCCCGGCGTCTTTCGTCAAGTGCCTGGTGCACAAATTGAAGGAGAGACGAAATTGGATAAATTTGTCATTCACGGCGGACGTCGTCTTGCCGGAGAAATAGAAGTCAGCGGAGCAAAGAATGCGGCGGTTGCCCTGATCCCGGCAGTTCTGCTCAGCGATGAACCTTGTATTCTGGAAAATGTTCCGGATATCAGCGACGTTTCCATCAGCCTGCGGATTCTCTATGAGATGGGAGCACAGGTGGAATATCTGAACAAAACCACTGTCCGCATTTCTGCGGCAGGTCTGACCAATTATTGTGTGCCCTATGAGAGCGCACGGAAAATGCGAGCATCCTATTACTTCCTGGGTGCACTGCTGGGTCGTTATGGAAAGGCACGAGTGTCTATGCCGGGCGGATGTCCTTTGGGCGACCGCCCCATTGATCAGCATCTGAAGGCATTTTCTGCTCTGGGTGCAAATTGCAGTATTGAACATGGCATGGTGGATCTGGTGGCAGATCAGCTGGTGGGCAATCAGATCTACTTAGACGTGGTCTCTGTTGGTGCAACGATGAATGCCATGCTGGCAGCTGTTCGTGCCAAGGGACTGACTATCATTGAAAATGCCGCCAAAGAACCCCATATTGTTGATCTGGCGAATTTCTTGAACTCCATGGGTGCGGATATCATGGGTGCCGGCACGGATGTCATCAAGATTCGCGGTGTGGAGCATCTCCACGGCGCAGTATATTCCGTCATCCCCGATCAGATCGAAGCAGGTACTTTCATGATTGCAGCAGCTGCAACGGGCGGCGATGTTTTGGTAAAGAATGTTATTCCGAAGCATCTGGAGCCGATTACCAGCAAAATGCGGAAGATTGGTGTAAATATCGAGGAATTCGACGACAGCGTTCGTGTCTGGGTAGACGGACCGCTGGTGCGTACCAATGTCAAGACCATGCCCCATCCGGGTTTCCCCACGGATATGCAGCCCCAGATCACGACGCTGCTGACACTGGCTGAGGGAACGAGTATCATTACAGAAGGCGTCTGGGAGCAGCGTTTCCGTTATGTGGATGAGCTGCGCCGTATGGGTGCGGATATTTCTGTGGATGGCAAGGTTGCCGTAGTCGAAGGCACCGGACGGCTTACGGGCGCACCGGTAAAGGCGTGCGATCTCCGTGCAGGTGCAGCGCTGATTATTGCAGGACTGGCAGCACACGGTATTACGGAAATTGAGGATATTTATCATATTGAGCGTGGCTATGCGAATCTGGATGCAAAGCTTCGTGAGATCGGTGCAGATATTCAGAAGGTTTCCGAGCCGGCGGCACCGGCAGAGCTGAAAGAAGCACTGTAAGTTAAAATTTTTGTTGAAAGAGCCGTCATGCAGTTGACGGCTTTTGTTGTGGGATTGGTTTTGGTGTTGGTGCGTTGAAAACGTTCCACTGGAACGTTTTCAAGGTGTTGCTTACTTTGATTGGGAACAGGGGAAAGCGGTCTTGTTCGCTTTCCCCTCGAAAAGCTGTCGCTTTTCTCACCCCTTTTCTCCGTGGCGCAAAAGTATGCGCCGGGGTGTTTCGCCGCTGCGGCGGCGACCAGGGACGCTGTCCCTGG
>NZ_DXUU01000061.1 GCF_019417665.1 Ruminococcus sp. | reverse complement strand
GTTCATCATATTTGGTGTGGTATCTTTAACTATGGGAAACTCCCCGTTCCCATTTGGAAATGCTCTTATCAGAATAATTGATCTTCTCCGAAAGTTCAAACTGAGTCAGACCCAGCTTTTTTCGATACTGCGCAATATTCTGTGCAATGGTTTGTTTTATCTCTTCGTCCGTCATGTTCGGTCTCCCCGTTAGTCATTGTTAAGATGCTTTTTTATTATAGTATAGCAAAGATAAAAAAATAAGTCAAGCAGAAAGAAGCGGAAAAATCCTGTTTTTCGTATCTTGACAGAAGATGTAATGTATGCTATACTATAAACAGATACTTTTATGCTTCAGGGCATTGTGCAATTCATGACCGGCAGTGATGGACAGTTTGTCCCAGTCTGCGAGCCATACGGCTGATTCGGTGCGATTCCGAAACCGACGGTATAGTCCGGATGAGAGAAGCAGCGCACATTACGTGTTTCCCCCATAACTTCTGTAAATTCCTGTACGGAATTCGTACAGCTTTACGCCTACCCTGTGGTACTTTCACAGGGTAGGCTTTATTTTTTTAATTAGGAATGGCGGTATCGCCTGCGGCGATGATTTTTAAAGTTTATTCACGTAAAGAAAACATGTGGATTCAGCAATAAGTCCCAAATAATTCAGTTTTTATTTTCTGTGAGCGCAGCGAACACCATCGCTCCTCATTCCAAAAAAGGCAGTGATTTCAAATGACGCAACACACATTTTATATGCAGCGTGCCATTCAGCTGGCAAAACGCGGAACTGGTTTTGTCAATCCCAATCCCCTAGTGGGGGCAGTGATCGTCAAGGACGGGCGCATCATCGGCGAGGGCTGGCACGCCAGATACGGCGATCTTCACGCCGAACGAAATGCGCTGAAAAACTGCACCGCTGACCCCACAGGGACAACCATGTATGTCACTTTAGAGCCATGCTGTCACCACGGCAAACAGCCGCCCTGCACCGAAGCGATTCTGGAAAGCGGCATCCAGCGTGTGTATATCGGTTCTCGAGATCCCAATCCCCTGGTCGCCGGAAAGGGTGTTGCCTTTCTCCGGGAACACGGCGTAGAAGTGGTAACAGATTTTCTCCGGCAGGAATGCGATGCCTTGAACCCTGTCTTTTTCCGGTATATTACCACAAAAATGCCGTATACCATTCTCAAATACGCCATGACCGCAGACGGCAAGATCGCCTGTGCCGGCGGTGCTTCCCGGTGGGTCACAGGAGAAACTGCACGTGCCCATGTGCACCAGACCCGGAAACGTGTTGCCGCCATCTGCGTAGGTATCGGCACGGTTTTGGCAGATGACCCCATGCTGAACTGCCGCTGTGAAAATCCCAGCCAGCCAGTACGTGTGGTACTGGATACCCACCTGCGCATTCCGCTGATATCCCGACTGGTACAGACAGCAAAGGATATCCCCGTGATCGTTTTCACCCATCAGCCCGACCCGGAAAAGCGTACTGCCCTGGAAGCCGCAGGTGTCACGGTACTGGAAGCACCGCTGGATGGCACACACGTTTCCATCCGGGAATGCCTGGCGATACTGGGACAGCGTGGGCTGGACAGCGTACTCATCGAGGGAGGCGCATCCATACATGCGGCGACATTGCAAGCAGGCTGCGCCGATCTGGTACAGGTCTACCTGGCACCAAAGCTGTTCGGCGGTGACGGACTGTCTCCCATTGGCGGCATGGGTATCCTGGCTCCGGCAAAAGCAGTATTGCTTTCACCGCCCACAATCACACAGCTGGGAGAAGATCTCCTGCTAGAGTACACCAGAAAGGAATGAGCACACATGTTTACAGGGATCGTAGAAGAAATGGGCACAGTCCGGCGGCTGACCAAAACGCCGGGTCGCTGCGAACTGGAACTGACGGCATCCAAAGTGCTGGAAGGCACGAAAATCGGGGACAGTATTGCCGTGAGCGGTGTTTGCTTGACGGTGATCTCCATGGATGCAGATGGATTCACAGCAGATGTCATGCCGGAGACCCTGCGCCGCAGTAATTTAGGTACATTGAAACCTGGTTCCATGGTGAATCTGGAGCGAGCCATGGCGGCAGACGGGCGCTTCGGGGGACACATTGTCGCCGGACACATTGACGGCACAGGTAAAATCCAGTCCATGCAGCCTGAGGGCAATGCAATGCTGGTAACCATTGGTGCAACGTCGGAACTGCTGCGGTATGTGGTAGAAAAAGGGTCAATTGCCATTGACGGCATCAGTCTGACAGTAGCAAAAGTGACCCATTCGAATTTCACCGTAAGTCTCATTCCTCATACTGGTGAGGAAACTACGCTGCTAAAGCATCGTCCCGGGGAAATCGTCAATCTGGAGACAGACATCATTGGAAAGTATGTGGAAAAGCTGATGAAACCTACAACTGATTTACCCGAAACAAACAAGATCACTATGGAATTTCTTGCTGAAAACGGATTTTAATCCATATATTTCATCCGGATAAGAGGTAAAAAAATATTTCTATGAGTGCTAATGTAATTATTCCAGATGACGATCACATGATAATTAAAAACAATAAAAAAGGCGGTATTAAAGGCACTGCCATAACGATGACTTTCATTTCAATCATATTTGTTATAATGGCCATAATCAAATCAGATGAATTCATCTTTGAGTTAATCATTCTTTTCATTGCAATTTGTTTTTTTGTATTTTTATTGTCTTTAATTGATTATGCTTTCCAGTGCAAAACTTTTATTGAAGTATCAGGTGAAAACCTTCTTCTGCGAAAATACGGCAAAAAAACAATTAAAATCACCTCTGATAACATCCATGAAATCTGTTTCACCAGTTACAGTGTCGGTGAAAATAATAGTGAATCCTATTTGTTGAGAATTAAATATGGAAAGCACAAGTATTATAAGCTACCCTTATGTGAACCATTAGAAATAAATAAAATGGAGAAATTCTTCATACAGTATTGCAGCAAAAGAAACATCCAAGTACGCGATTGCAACTAAAAAAGCATCTAGCGAAATACATTTTGTAGAAACGAGATGCGCACATGATATTGGAAACAGAACAATTGTCTCTGTGTGAGATAACACAAAATGATTTCGCACTCTCTGTGTAAAATTTTACAGAACGAAGAAGTCATGTACGCCTATGAGGGTACATTCAGCCATGCAAAAGTACAGCAGTGGTTGAATCGACAGCTTGCCCGCTATGAAAAAGCGATGGACACAGATTCGGCTTATGGGACGGTTATCCTCAAAGAAGCCAGAACATGATCGAACAATGCAGACTTACCATGCAACCGAAGGAGATCGGCGTGACAATAGAGTTATTACAGAAAAATGGGTTTCGTTGAACATCCAATTTATGGAGTGAGTAGAATATGGCAAAGGTGATTATGACCTGCGGAAAAATCTGCTGCGGCAAAAGCACATATGCGAAACAACAACGTATCAAAAACAATGCAGTGATACTTTCTGTCGATGAGATCACGCTGGCGCTCTTCGACCAGAATATCGGAGAGAAACATGATACATATGTGGAAAAATTAGAAAAGTACCTATTTGATAAATCAGTAGAGATCATTGAAACAGGTATCAATGTGATACTGGATTGGGGCTTTTGGACGAAAGAAGAAAGAACGTATGCCAGGGAGTTTTATCGATCCAGAAATATTGATTGCGAAATTCATTTCATCGACATCAGCAATGAAATATGGCAAGAACGTTTGCAGAAAAGAAATCATTTGATTTTGGCAGGAGAAATCAGCGCATACTATATTGATGAGCAACTGCGACAAAAAGTGGAATCCATTTTTGAATCGCCAACCAAAGATGAAATTGATGTGTGGATTCATGATTAAATTTTCAGACTTTTCAAATCTGTATGCCAAAAGATTTCCTGGAAAAGTTGATACAAATGTAAGCAAACGATATGACAGTAAAGCTGATTTGGGAGAATGGAGTTTGCTGAATGAAAGATTTCAAAAGGATAACCGAGAATGAAAGCATCAATCTATACCGCACTTTTTACTGGGTGCATCTATACCATTACCGCTTTTCTCATGATAAGGAAATTAGCTCCATCTCAATCTTATTTTGCAATTATTTCAGGATTCCTGTTTACTTTGATTCTTTTGCTTTTTCTGATGGTATATCATATCCGAATGAAGAAAAAATACGCAAAAATGGAAAATAGGATCCAATCCCCCATTTTGCTAAAAATAAATGGAAATCTGGATACCGGAAAAGAGGTTCGCAACGCAAACATTTATTTATGCAAAGACAGGATTGTTTTTGCATCACTGGATAAAAAGAAACCGGCAGTTGTCGAAATCATGGCAAATCAGTTCATATATTGTGAAACAAATGAGGGCAATCAAGTAATGCTAATGTTTAACAATGAATTGTTATATGTAATACAGTCCTCCAAAGCAAGGGAATTGGCTGCATTTCTACAAAAAATGAATTGGCTGTGCTGATTGAACGTTTCAGCCATGATAGAACTGTTCCGGAAAAATAGATTTTACTGCAAGGAGCACTGTTAAGTTATGCGTTCCCAAAAACACCGCAGCAAAAAGCAAAAGAAGCCAAAAGCGATTAAAGTAACAAAAGTTATTGCACAAAAGAAAGCACGCTGTAAAACCATCTGTAAATTTCTATTCGTTCCGCTTCTCATGGCAGTCCTTTGCTTCTTTGATTTTCATACATATGATGTAGACAGCTGGTATACATCTGCTATTTCTTTTCAGTCCTGTGAATATGCGAATAGAGTAAAACACCATTACTATATCTTGCAGGACACTTCCGGGCAGCAATACAGAATTAAAACAAATTGGTTTGGCACAGCAGAACAGCAGCAGCTTCTGACAGATGTTTCCGTTGGGGATACTCTATACATCCGCTGGCATCGCACCTTGTATCCAAATCGAAAATTTGTAGATACACTAGAAAGCGACAATATCGTATACCGCAGTCTGGATGAAGCAAAACAGAAAAAAGGCTACGTTTCTTTGCTGGGAGGTATTTTCTTTTCTCTGATTGTTCTGGCAGGATGTTGCTTTTTATATGGAAATCTGAAGGACATTCACCGATTGAAACAATGCAAGCAAGAATTTATTCTTGAACATAAACCGCAAGACGTGTGAAAAATGGTACAGCGAAATACATTTTGTAGAAACGAGGTGCGCACATGATATTAGAAACGAAGCGTTTGTCTCTGCGTGAGATGACACAAAACGATTTTGCATCCCTGTGCAAAATCTTACAGGACGAAAAAGTCATGTACGCCTATGAGGGCGCATTCAGCAATGAAGAAGTACAGGAATGGCTCGATCGACAGCTTTCCCGCTATGAAAGCTATGGGCACAGATTCGGCTTGTGGGCAGTTATTCTCAAAGAAACGGGAGATATGATCGGACAGTGTGGACTTACCATACAGCCGTGGAAAGACCGGAAAGTCCTTGAGATCGGCTATTTATTCCGACAAGATTGCTGGCACAAGGGCTATGCCACCGAGGCGGCGAAAGCGTGCAAAGAATATGCTTTCACAACACTGCACGTCGACGAGGTGTGTTCCATCATCCGGGATACCAATCTTCCCTCACAGCGTGTGGCACTGCGAAACGGCATGAAAAGCGTGGACACCTGGACAAAACATTACAGGGGCGTGGATATGCCGCATGTGTTATTTTGTGTGAAACAATCAAACCGCAAGGAGGTTTTATAAATGGAATATCAAACCATTGAACAGGCACTGCAGGATCTGCGTGCCGGAAAGTGCATCCTGGTGACAGACGACCCCGACCGGGAAAATGAGGGCGACCTCATCTGCGCCGGACAATTTGCCACCACCGAAAACGTCAACCTCATGGCAAGCTATGCCAAGGGGCTGATCTGTATGCCCATGAGCCATGACAATGTTGTCCGGCTGGGGCTGACGCAGATGGTTTCCCACAATACGGACAACCACGAGACGGCATTTACCGTTTCCATTGACCATATCAACACAACCACCGGCATTTCCGCCGTAGAGCGTGGACTGACAGCACGCATGGCAGCGGATCCGTCGGCACATCCGGGAGACTTCCGCCGGCCGGGTCACATGTTCCCTCTGGAAGCAAAACCCGGCGGCGTTCTGGAACGCAACGGGCATACAGAAGCTACAGTCGATCTGCTGCGCCTAGCCGGACTGACCCAGGTGGGGCTGTGCTGTGAGATCATGGAAGATGACGGCACCATGATGCGGGGCGAGCGTCTGGCAGAATTTGCAAAGCAGCATGAACTCTCCTTTATCACCATCCGGGAATTGCAGCGCTACCGCCGGAATCACGACAATTTCGTGGAAGAAGTGGCACGTGCCCAGCTGCCCACCTCTCACGGCGAATTTCAGATGTTCGGATTCCGCAACACCATTAATGGTGACGAACATGTGGCGCTTGTCATGGGTGACGTTGCTGACGGAAAACCGGTGCTGTGCCGGGTACACTCCGAATGCCTGACAGGCGATGTGTTCGGTTCCTGCCGCTGCGACTGCGGCGAACAGCTGGGACGTGCACTGGATATGATTCAAGCAGAGGGCAGAGGCATTCTGGTCTATCTCCGGCAGGAGGGCAGAGGCATCGGACTGCTCAATAAGATCCGGGCGTACAAATTGCAGGAGGATGGTCTGGACACAGTAGAAGCAAATATCCAGTTGGGCTTTGCACCGGATCTCCGGGATTACAGCGTAGGAGCACAAATTCTGAAGCACTTAGGGGCAACTTCCCTGCGGCTTATGACCAACAATCCCGACAAAATTGCAGACCTGTCTGAATATGGGCTTACTGTAGAAGAACGTGTACCCATCGACATTCCCGAAAAGCCCGAAAACTTGCGGTATCTCAAGACAAAGCAGTTTAAGATGGGGCATTATCTGCATTTCTGAAAGAGGTCTTTCCTGTGAAACACATTCCCACAAAAGTGGTGATTCCCGCCATGCTGGATGCACATTTTGATCTGCTCCAGTATGCGTTTTCTTCCAGCCGGATGGAGATGACGGTACTGAAAAACAGGCAGGATGTGGTGCGCACCGGGCTTTCCTATGGGCATAACGACCTTTGCTATCCGGCGATTCTGATCATCGGACAGCTGATTACAGCAGTACAGCGCGGAATCCTGGATCCGGCAGAAAGCGTATTTCTGATTCCTCAGGCTGGAGATGCCTGCCGCGGCTCAAATTATCTGTACCTCATCCGGACGGCATTGAAACGTGCCGGAATCTCCATGCCGGTAATCTCCTTGAATTTTGTGGAGCAAAAAGAACAGATACAGTTTCACCTGACTCCTTTCATGCTTTGGAAAGCCCTGGCGGCAGTGCTGTACAGCGACATGCTTCTGTTGCTGTACAATCAGGTGAAGCCCTATGAAGCTGCTATCGGAGCATCCGACACCCTGTACCAGAAATGGATGTGTTGGCTGCAGGCAGATCTCAAAGAAAAAAAGCATCTGCATCCCCAGGCGATCCGGCGCAATTTCAAAGCAATTGCCGAGAATTTTGCCAGTATCAAGCGTTTCAAACGAAATTGTCCCAAAATTGGGATCGTGGGAGAATTGTATATTAAATACTGTGCCCTGGGGAACCATGATCTGGTGAAATATCTGCGGGAGCAAGGCGCAGAACCAATGGTAAATGGTTTCTCCTGGTATGCGTTGTATTATATCAACACTCACCTGACGGAACTTTCTATGGTAAATCCTGTTATGGCGGCGGCATATCGTGCCGCTGGGGCATATATTGAACGGATGCAGCGGCAGATGGTACAGGCAATTCGGGAAAAGGGTTTTGTCTGTTTCGACGCTTTTTCTGGATTTGCGCAAACTGCCCGGCAGTCATTTTCCAGCAGGTGTTCCGTCGGAGACGGCTGGCTTATCGGCGGAGAGATCTGCAACTTTGCAAAACATGGATATCACCGTATTGCCTGCGTCCAGCCCTTCGGCTGTATGGCAAACCAGGTCTGCGGCAAAGGGATCTATTCTTCCTTGCAACGCAAACTTCCGCATGTACAGCTGGTCAGTCTGGATTATGATGCCAGCGGCAGTGATATCCAGGTACAGAACCGGGCGGCAATGCTGCTTTTCTGAAGCGCAGTTTATTCACACTCGACCTGATACGAATCAAATCCTACCACCAATTCCAACGAAAAGGTGAAAAATAAAAATCTGGAGGTATTCTTATGAAAACATTAGAAGGCATGTATGAAGGCAAGGGACTGAAAATCGCCATTGTGGCATCCCGATTCAACGAGTTTATCACCACAAAGCTGGTGGGCGGTGCAGAGGATTGTCTCCTGCGCCACGGCACAGACGGAGATGATATTACACTGGCATGGGTACCGGGTGCTTTTGAAATTCCCCTAGCAGCGAAGAAGCTGGCGAATTCCGGCAAGTATGACGCAGTCATCTGCGTGGGTGCAGTCATTCGTGGTTCTACCAGCCACTATGACTATGTATGCGCTGAGGTTTCCAAGGGCATTGCACAGGTGGGACTGGAATCCGGCGTACCGGTGCTGTTCGGCGTGCTGACAACAGATACCATTGAACAGGCAATTGAGCGTGCCGGCACAAAGGCAGGCAACAAGGGTTATGATTGTGCTATGTCGGCGCTGGAAATGGTAAGTCTGTTCAAGAATGTGGAGTAAATCCATGCAGCGCATTCTAGTCATCGGCTGTCCCGGCAGCGGAAAAAGTACCTTTTCACGTGCATTAAGAGACATCACCGGACTTCCACTGTACTATCTGGATATGCTGAATCATAAGCCGGACAAAACAACCTTTTCAAGACAGGAATTCGACGAAAAACTACAGCATATCCTGGAGCAGAAGTCATGGATCATAGACGGCAATTATGCCAGAACCATGCCAAAACGACTCGCCTATTGTGACACTGTATTCTGGCTGGATTACCCCACAGAAGTATGTCTGAAGGGTGTTGCATCCCGTATGGGACTTCCGAGAGAGGACATGCCGTGGATCGAAACAGAACAAGATGAAGAATTCCTGGACTTCGTGAGAAGCTTCAATACCGAAAAACGGCCAGAAATGGAGCAATTATTGCAGCGAACAAAAGACAAGGAAATAATTGTTTTTCACACACGGGAGGAAGCATCGGATTTTCTGAAGAAGACGGCTGACATCTTCACATCATAGAACAAATGAAAAAAGGTGATACCATGCAAAACTTCATCTTCTTCGACATCGACGGCACCATTATTTCCGAGGACGGCTTTCTGCCGGAATCAGCAGTCCGTGCCATACGTTCTGCACGTGCCAAAGGCAACGCCACCCTCATCAACACCGGACGTACCTCCATGAATGTGGATCCATTCCTGAAAGAAATCGGTTTCGACGGCTATATCTACGGCTGCGGCACGGAGTTGGAATATGACGGCAAGATCTTATTCCACGAGACGCAAACACCCTCGCTCAGCCGGGAAATCGTGGAACTGGTACGCCGCACCAACGTTGCCGTGCTATATGAACGCAGCGATGCCATGTTTTACGACACACAGACACGGATGCTGCCAGGGCTGGAGGAGCTTCTGGATCTATACACCAGAAAGCACACAGCGTTCTCAGCAGTACCCGAAACGCCGGACTGGTACACAGACAAATTTGTCATCTGGTATGACGAAAAAAGTGACCTTGCTGGATTCCAGAAAGGAATCCAGGGCAAATTCGATTATATCGACCGGGGAAACAATTTTGCTGAGATGGTTCCCTGGGGCTGTTCCAAAGCAAAGGGCATGGCAAAACTAATGGAACTGTTTGGCGCAGAACGAGAACAGGTTTTCGCCATTGGCGACAGTCTCAACGACCGTCCCATGCTGGAATTTGCCGGCACAGGGATCGCCATGGGAGACAATCCCATGCTGCACCCCTATGCGGACTACATCACGGTGAATCTAAAAGAGGACGGACTGGAAAAGGCACTGGCACATTTTAACCTGATATAAAATGAAAACAACACCGCATATCCGAAAAATCCGGGTATGCGGTGTTGTTTGCGTTATAGAATAATTATGGTCATGCCTCTGTATATGGCAGTGTATTCACAAGATGCACCAGGAATTTCAGCAGCAGAATAGCATCGTCTGTGCCGAGTTCGCCGTTGGCATCGCAGTCGGCATTGTCTGCCGCCTGATTGGAAAGTTTCACCGCACCGGCAGCGGCTTTGTTCAGGAGAACAGAGTCGGTGATATCTACTCTGCCGTCCAGGTTTACATCGCCGTAGAGAACGGTGGAATCTGTTGTATTCTTTGTTGTGCTGGTGCTCTCTGTTTCAATAGGAGAACTTGTGGTATTGATTTTAGCGGTTGTGGTTGTTTCGGAGGTGGTCGTAGTGGTAGCAGCCGTTGTGCTTGTTGTGGTCTCATCCGGCTTATCAGGACTGTCCTGAAAATGGATCTCAGCTGCGGAAAGAGGTCCGTTATGGAAGAACCAATAGCCCGACCAGGAAATATCAATCGCATTCCATTCCTCTTCTGTTCCCTCAAAATAAACATCCTGCAAATTGGTGCAATTTGCAAAGGCACCCCCTTCAATCTCTGTAACAGTCTTTGGTATGGTAATGCTTTCAAAATCATTCCATGCCAATGAGAATGCAGATATGATTTTCAGATTTTTAGGAAGGATCACTTCTGAAGCATGACACACCGAACTTAACACAAATCCACCGCCATACGCACCACCAGACGGCAGTTCTGTCATGGTATCCGGAAACTTTACGGATTCTGCACTATAAATAGCATACTTTTTGATTTCCGTGAGAGAATCCGGCAATTCCACATATGGCATTTCTAAATTCTGAGGACTCCAGGCACACATATATCCTGCACTTCCAAGATACTCCAAGTGTTCCGGTATATTAAATTCTTTCAAGCCAAGACAACCCCAAAAAGCACCTCCCTCTATGCGAGTTACACTATCCGGGAACGTGATACTTGTGATTTTGTACGCTTCTTCTTCGTTATCAGGATTGTAACAACTAAAAGCATTGCTTGCAATAGTAGTAATCCCATCAGGCACAACAACGTCACCCTCACACATAGACGCATCCACCAGAATGTCACCAACGACTATCATGCCATTGTCCAGTGTTTTCGCCTGTGCCTGCGCCCAGGGCGAATACACAAACAACCGAAGATACTGTTCTTTTAACGTATCTGACATCGAAACCTCTTCCAGCTTTGAAACATTGATGAAATAATAAGCTTCATCCTCATCATCAAGCATTTCATCACATATATACTTCACACTGTCTGGAATGGTCAGTTTTCTCAGATACTTTGCAGTTGATTCTTCATCATCAACATAAACAGAATGAAGCGCACCATCTGCAATTCCAACCGTCCCCGGCAGAATTTCTAGTTCAGACACGCTGCTGTCGAAGTCTATCAGCCAGTGATCTATGTATTTCGCCGCACCTGTCTGTGCCTCCAGAACCGCAGTACCCCAAAACGCCTGATATCCCACCTCAGTTACGCTGTCTGGTATGGAAATCTCAGCTAAACTGGTGCAACCGGAAAAAGCAGATTGTCCAATTTTGGTCATTCCCTGTGGCAATGTCACACTGGAGAGAGAAGTACATCCGAAAAATGCAGAATTTTCTAATTCTGTCACACTATCTGGAATAGTTACACTCGTTAATTCTGTACAATTATAAAAAGCGCTGTCAAAAATACTTATTCTTCGAATTTCCGTCACACCATCTGGAATCACATAAGCACCGCTTTTCTGTTTTGGGTAACACAAAAGATTTGTTCCATCTTTGGAAAATAAAACGCCGTCTTTACTTTGGTATTTTAAATTGTCCTCCGACACCGAAATAGATTGCAAATTCTCACAGTCACTTAAAACGGATAAATCTATTTTTGCCACACTCGCTGGAATTGTTAGAGATGTGATCTGACTCTCTGTATCGCTTCCTGTATAAAAAGCACCTCCACAGATTTTTGTCACGCCATCAGGGATCACAACATCGCCGCTGCACTGAGCAGCGTCAATCAAACATGTATCCAGAATCACCATATCATTTTCCGCTTTTTGTTCTGCAAGCCACGCTGTACCGTAAAAAACGCCGTTACCAATGTCTTGAATAGTATCTGGAAGAGAAATTTTCTCCAATTCTGTGCATCCAGAGAACAACCACGGGGCAATCTGACTGACACCACTTGGAATTTCAATTTCTGTCAAACTGGTACAATTTTGGAAAGCTCCTGCACCAATGATCGAAATGCTGTCCGGTAACGTAATGGAAGTCAAATTATTATCACTATAATCAAATGCAAAAGGACTAAGGAAACACTGATTAAATCTTCCCATTGAGCTACAAATATGGTATAATAGAA
>NZ_DXUU01000060.1 GCF_019417665.1 Ruminococcus sp. | reverse complement strand
GAATTTTTTGTAAACTCTGCTCCACAACTATTGACTTTTCTTAGCTGGACTTTACTGTTTTGATTGCTGCGCTTCAATGCGCTGTGAACATCGAATATATGTTTCGTCAAATCGAATTATATCTACTATTCAAATTGGAAGTTATCTATCCCGTTCTTCAACAATATGAATAATCTTGTTTTCACTTAAAATTTGATGCATGTACTCTTTAATAAATGTTGGCTTAATTTCATATTGCTCTATTTTTTCAATAGGTAACCATACTAATTTTTCGCCTTCGTCCGTTGTGCTTCGGCACAAATCCAAATCATCATTTGTAAATTTCATATAATAATAAAATTCAAGAACGTGACAATCAAAGCCGTCAATATTCCCACCAATGCCCTTAAAAAAATTCTCGCATACAACTACAAGACGTTCGGCATACATTTGAATACCTGTTTCCTCATATATTTCTCTTTCAATACACGATTTTGATGTTTCTCCTAAATTAACGGCACCGCCAATCATATAATAATAATCGCCAAAGTTATTCTTAACAAATAGCATTTTATTATTATATATTATGATTCCACCTGTACGGTATCTAAACCAACTATTTTCTTTTACAAATCCGCAGTCATATTTCATATCATTCTCCTGAATTCCAATTCACCGCACAAATTCACTCCATCTCCCTTTCCATCCCATCAAAAATCTTCCGAACCTGCTCCTTCTTCTCCATGAGCTGGTCAAACTGTCGGATGTACTCATAGGGGAACTTATAATTATGCAGCCGTGTAATTCTTCCGCAAGGCTCTACAATTTTCGTAGACGCACCGCAACCGGCGCCGAAAATGGACTGTGTTTCATCCATGATTAGGATATTGTACAGAGATTCCTTCCCCGGCAGGGCATAGCCCACATTTTCCTGGTTGTCAATGGTGTTCTTCTGCCGGTACATGTAATAGGGCGCATAGCCTTCCGCCGGCAGACGTTCCATGCTCTCCTGTACCATCTGCTGTACCGGATTGTGCACCTGGGATGCACCTTCCGCAAAGAGATTCGCCGCACGTTTTAGCGTCAGAGCATGTACCGTAATGCTGTCTGGGTGCAATGCAAAGATTTGTTCCAGTGTATCGTGGAATCCCTCCGGTGTATCCCCCGGAAGTCCGGCGATCAGATCCATGTTGATATTGTCAAAGCCGGCCTCCCTCGCTAGACGAAATGCCTCAATCGTCTGCTCCGTGGTATGTTTTCGCCCGATGTTCTCCAGCACAGTATCCTGCATCGTCTGGGGATTCACGGAAATACGGGAAATATCATATTGCCGCAGCACTGCCAGCTTTTCCGCCGTAATGGTATCCGGCCGGCCTGCTTCCACGCAGTATTCCCGGAGTTGAGACAAGTCAAAGTTCTTCTGTACCGCCGAAAGCACCTGCTCCAGCTGTTCTGCCGTCAGCGAAGTAGGCGTTCCGCCGCCGAAATAGACGGTATCAATGGTCAGCCCCAGTTCCCGAACCATGTCACCCCAGATGGCAAGCTCTTCGCAGAGCTTGTCCAGATAATCGGGTATCAGTTTGTATGCCTGTTCCACGGAATGGGACACAAAGGAGCAATAGCTGCACCGAGTTGGACAAAAAGGAATAGATACGTAGAGACTCACCGCATTTTTCGGCGTTTCCAGCAAAAGGGGCTGTTGTACCACAGCGGTGTTGTAGGTCAGCTCTGCCTTTTCTGGTGCGATCCAATATTGCTCCCGGAGTGTTTCGCATACTTGCTCTTTGGATAGCCCTTGTTCCAGCAAAGGCTGTACTTTTTTTACCGGACGAATGCCCGTGAGCAAGCCCCATGCCGGATGCAGATCAGTCAGCTGCTCCAGGATGCGGAACAGCATGGCGCTGAAACGGTATTCGCACAAGGCTTTCTCTTGTACTGGATCGCATTTCGGGAATATCTGCGTTTCGTCCAAGGTCGTTCCGTGATATGTCACCTGCACGAAAAAACGTGTCTGTTCTTCGTCCGGCTGTTCCAGGGTTAGGATGGCCCCGTCTGTCTCCCCTTCCGGCAGGAATGCCATATCGTAGAAAAAGGCAAACTTCGTTACCGGAAGAAAGATCTTACAAATGCATTCAATTTCATATTTCAGTGTATGTCCGCAGAGCGCAATAGGAAAAGGCTTCGGCGCAGCGGTCTGATTGTTCGTCATCATTCAAAGTCCTCGCATAGTTGGATTGTGTGCTTTTTCAAAGGAGAGCGTGGATTCCTCATTGTGCCCTGGCAGAACACGATAGTCCGACTTCAGCTGTTTCAGACGACGGAAAGATTCCAGCATCTGGGCATCGCTGCCGCCCGGGAAATCCGTTCTGCCTCTGGAAAGCCGAAACAGCGTGTCCCCTGTCAATAGGATATCTTCACACTGCCAGCAAATACTCCCAGGTGTGTGCCCCGGCGTGTGCAGTACAGTGAAAGCGGTATCTCCAAAAGTCAGGCTATCCCCATCCTCCACCGTTTGCCATTCCTGGACAGGCTGAAAGGGCGTATCGGACAGCCAGTCTCCCAGATTGGCTGCGCTGTCCGTCAGCATAGGCGCATCCTGACTATGGATATACACCGGGATCTGATATTTTTTCCGCACCTGTTCTATTCCGGCAATGTGGTCATAATGTCCGTGGGTCAGTAAAATGGCACATGGAGTCAGCTGATGCAGTTCCAGATGGCGCAGCAGCACTGGTGCACCCTCGCCGATGTCCACGAGAACACAGCTATTTTCTCCGGTTTCTACAATATAACAGTTGGAAGCCAGTGCTCCCAGAACAAGTTTTGTCACTTGCATTTCTTTCCCCTCACTTTTTTGCACGTTCCACGGAAATGACACCACGTATCTTCCGCAGCTTATCCATAATGGACTGCAATTGGTCTGCTCCAGCAACCTGTACGCTGGCCTCAAAGATAGCGTTGCCATTGCGCAGATTCCGGGAAGAAGAATGGACGATCTGGATGTGGGATTCTGAGAGAATCTTTGTAATATCGAACACCAGTCCCACACGGTCTACAGCGATAACCTCGATGCTAGTGGGAATCAGGGTGGAAGTATTATTCGTCCACTGAACCGGCAGCCAGCGAGCCATTTCCTCCGGGTCATTCCGCTTCAGCGCTGCCTGATAGTTGACACAGCCTACTGTGTGCACCGAGATGCCGTGTCCCCGGGTAATAAATCCCACGATATCATCTCCCGGCAGTGGATTGCAGCACTGGGCAAACTTAAAGACACAGTCGATCTTATCCAGGACAATACATCCCTTTCCAGCAGGTGTCTCCTGAGTCACAACTGGTGCAACAGGATTTTCATTTTCCTCTTCTGTGCCGTGAGTCTTGACGTAAATGTCTTTCAGGCGAGGCATGATTTTGGACAGGGTAATGCCGCCGTAGCCGATGGATGCATAAAAATCATCCAGTGTGGCGCAGTTATGCCGTTTCAAGTCGTCCGCCAGAAATTCTTCCCATTCCGATTCCGGAAGATGGATGTGACAACGCTTGAATTCCTGTTCCAGATTCGCCTTACCGGTGACGATATTCTCCTCACGGCATTCCTTTTTGAACCAGGAACGAATCTTTGACTTGGCTTCGTTTGTCTTGACAATGCCCAGCCACGCACGGTTCGGACCCTTGTTGGGGTCTTTGCTGGTGAGCACCTCACAGATCTGTCCTGTTTGCAGCGGATAATCCAGAGGAACCATTTTGCCGTCCACTTTACCGCCAATGGTCTTGTGCCCGATCTCTGTATGAATTCGGTAAGCAAAATCAATGACCGTGGAACCTACGGGCAGAGAGATGGAATCTCCCCGTGGTGTCATAACGACAATATCTTCTGGGGACAGATCATTTTTGATGGCACGGACAATCTCTTCCACATCATCAGAAGTCTGCTGCGCTTCGATGACTTTCCGCACCCATGCCAGCCGTTCCTCCATCTTGTCTTTCCCCTGAATACCCTCTTTGTATTTCCAGTGGGCAGCAATACCGTACTCTGCGGAAACATGCATATCCCAGGTGCGAATCTGAATCTCAAAGGGAATACTCTCCCTGCCAAGTACGGTCGTGTGCAGAGACTGGTACATATTGGACTTCGGGGTGGAGATATAGTCTTTAAACCGGTTCGGCAGCGGACGGAACATATCATGAACGATACCCAACACCATGTAGCATTCTGCTACAGTGGATACAATGACACGCACGGCATATTTGTCATAGATCTCGTCCATGCTCTTGTGGTTCACATAGACCTTTTTATAAATGCCGTAAATGCTTTTGACACGACCAGAGAGAATCGGCTCTTTGGCGAAATGCTCTTGTGCCAGACGATTCCGGATCTTTGCCTGGATAGACTCAATGAACGCTTCCCGTTCGTCCTTTTTGATCTCCATAATATGCTCAATCTCGGAATAGGCGTAAGAATCCAGGTAATAGAACGCCAGATCCTCCAGTTCGTCCTTGACCGTACGAATGCCCAAACGGTGAGCAATGGGCGCATAGACGTTCATGGTCTCCAGAGCAATTCGTCGCTGCTTTTCAGGCGGCAGAAATTTCAGCGTTCGCATGTTGTGAATACGGTCAGCCAGCTTGATGATCATGACACGGATATCATGGGACATAGCAAGCAGAATTTTTCGGACATTCTCTGCCTGCTGCTGCTCCTTGTCAAAAATGGGAATCCGGTTGAGCTTTGTGACGCCGTCCACTAACATTGCCACATCCTGCCCGAATTTTTTTCGGATATCGTTCAAGGTGTAATCCGTATCCTCTACGACATCATGGAGCAGTCCCACACAGATGGTATCCGTATCCATGCCCAAATCCAGTAGAATATCTGCCACTGCCAAAGGGTGGATGATATACGGCTCGCCGGAGGAACGTTTCTGTCCGGCATGAGCGTTCTCTGCCAATTGATATGCCGACAAGATCTTGCTGAGATCATATTGCTTGTCAGTTGCCAAAATTTTTTTTGCCAGATCCGAAATACTCACCTCATTCTGAGGCACACTTGGCCTATCCATCGATGAAGTGACCGTAGATCGGATTTCTCCTTTTGATTTTTCCTGTGTCATATTACATCCGCTCCTTCTCTTGTAATCCCTGCAACAGAACGGATGCCTGGAGATCCACTTTTTTCTGTACTCGGTTCCGGTGTACTTGTTCTGTCCATAGGTTCTGCTGTACTAATCCCAATTCTGAAAAAATGTCCAATGCCAGCCGCATTTTGCAGTAGTTCATCTGCGGAAGATCCTGCAATGTACAAAACAGCCCATCAAAGGACAAGTCTGTTTCCGGGATCCGCTGATAGATCTGCACCAGTACTTCCCGCGTGGGCGTGATCGCCTGATAGAATGCTGCCGACAGCGACTCATCCCGACAGAATCGCTCATATGTATTTCGTGCGGCAAAATATTTCGCCTGCTTGAGTCCGCTTTTCCGATAGTCCTTGACAATCAGCGTCAGCTGAGGTCTCCCCTGAAAGCTGCCGGCTTCGGCAGTTACCAGAAAATCACAGACAGTTCCCGGCTTCAAAGAAACCTCATCTGGCTTCACCCGGAACAGCAACAGATCCATAGCAGTTCCGCCGTAGGTAATACGCAGCTTCGAATGTACACCTTTGGAAAGAGGTACGATCTCATGGAGCACCGCATGGCAAAGGGCGAACACCGGCACAGGATTTCCCTCACCGAAAGGTGCCAGCAACGACAACCCGGCAATATTGTCAATTGTCATTTCATGGGGCAGCAAAAGTCGATCAGCTTCTAAGGTCATGACCGGCATCTCCGAAAATTCCGCAAGTGCATAGGCCTGGACAGCAGCACAAAATGCTTCTGTTTGACTGGATTCCATGGAAAATCCTCCTGCACCCGGATGACCGCCGTATCGTGTCAGCAGTTCTTTGCAGGCATCCAGACAGCGAAATGCCGAAAAGCTGCCGAAAGAACGCATGGAACCCCGGGCACGATCTCCCTCTATAGTAATGAGAATGGTGGGTTTTCCGAACTGTTCCTGCAATCGGGAGGCAGCAATGCCAATAACGCCATGATGCCAGTTCTCCCCGGCACAGACCAGCACACGCTGTTTCAGAAGCTCAGGATGTTCTGCCGTCTGTCCGGCGATCTCTTGAAGAATCTTGACTTCTTCCGCTTTACGTGCCTGATTCCGTTGTTCCAATTCATCTGCAAGGGCAGCGGCTTCTTCTGGATCTTCACTGAGCAGCAATTTTACAGCTGTATCCGGCGAGCCAAATCGTCCGGCAGCATTGATGCGTGGGGCAACACCGAAAGCAATAGAGGACGATGTGAAGGGCTTTCCGCTGAGACCGCTTTTATCCAGAAGCGCCAACAGTCCTGGACGTTCTGTATTTGCCAAAAGCTGCAGCCCCATCTGTACCAGATAACGATTTTCACCCGAAAGCTCCACTACATCGGCAATCGTGGCAATTGCCGCAAGCTCACCGAACTGTTCCATTGCCATGGTATCGTCTCCGTCCAGAGCAGCAATAAGTTTCAGCACAACCCCTGCACCGCACAGATTGTGATAAGGTGACGTATCATCAACACGGTGGGGATCCACAATCGCTGCCGCAGCAGGCAGTTTCTCCAGCGGCTGGTGGTGATCTGTAATGATCAGAGTCATGCCCAAGGAACAGATGAGTTCTGCTTCTTCCAGAGCAGTAATACCGTTGTCCACAGTGATGATCATCTTGACCCCGTCCTGATGCATTTCGTGTACGGCATCGGCGTTCAGCCCATAGCCCTCATCCCGTTCCGGGATACGATAGGTCACATTGGCACCCATTTCCAACAAATAAGAATAGAGCATGACCGTGGCAGTGACGCCGTCGCAGTCGTAGTCCCCATAGATACAGATCCGAGTGCCCTCTTCCAGCGCCTGATTGATACGATCCGCCGCTTCCTGCATGTCCGCAGTCAAAAAGGGATCTCCCAGTCGGTCACACTGCAAAAAGTCAGCCGCTTCCTGCACATTCTGCATTCCACGAGACGCCAGGACCTGTGCACAGAGCATGGATAAGTCACTGCCTAATTTGATATTTCTCGCCGCTTCCTCCGGCGGCTGATGAATGAGCCACTTTTTCATATCGTCCTCCTACCACCCAAGCAAGTAGAATGAACTACATAAATTGGGAATGATACTATTTATTATACCTGATAATTTGTCAAAATGCAATAGGACGTAGAAAAAAACGCAGATTTCTCTGCTTTCCCACGAGAGAAGCAGGCAATTTGCGCTATCGTCCCCATTCAAAGTCCCATATAATAGGAAAAACCTCAAAAATCCGACTCATTCAAACAAAATCTGCGGTTTTTTACGATAAAAAGCAGTTGACAAATCAGGTGGTTTTGTGTATACTAAAAACAGGTATAGAAGCAGTTTTTGTCAAAATAACATCATGCCTCAGTGCAAAAAGCTCTGCATCTATCCTCATTCTGACACAAAAGGAGCTATTTCTATGAGAACAGATACCAAAACCATCGTCGCAACAATCGCCTATCTCATCGGTGTACGAAAAAATCAATGGATCCTATCCTATATGGACAATTGCCCAGATCTGCTGAAAGAACTTGAAGAAAACCAGGACGCAAAAATACTGCGCTATCTCTGCAAACTGCGCACCATGCTTATGCGCCATTTCTCCAAAACTGACAATTTTCTGCGTTATGATCTGATCAATATCGACCGTATTGAATGGTTCGATACGGAAAATATCCGCCAGCTGGAACGTTGGGGCTTTCAGATCATTCTGACAAACAAGCGGGCATCGGATTATTCCCTGCACTTCAATCAACTTATAGGCGCCAATGTAGAAAAATGCCGGTCACTCTTTCCCGACTGGATCGCCTGGGAATATATTAAGGATTTATTTTTGATACCCAAGTATACAAAAGAAGCAAATCAAAAGTATGAATTTGAAAAATATATGGAGCATATCGATTGGTATCCCTATCAAATGTATCTCCATTGGAAACCGAAGGATTTGGGCAATATCCTTTATACAGACGGAAAATTCCTGGAAATGCTATATGAAATGAATGGTGATTACTTCGGGGATTCCAGCAAGTATAAAGGTGTTGTTAATGATGTTAAAGACAATATTTACGATTTTATTGAGAAAAGTTATAAAACTGTATTGGTGGTAGACTGTGAAAATTCCGATGTCTATAAATTATATGGTGCACTCAAAAGTTTGAACCAAACAGAAATTCAAAAAATACATAAAATCATTTTGTATGATGATGACCATACCACAAATGGATGGGATTATTTGGATAAATTTGTCAGCATTCCGGTGGAGCATATTGAGGTAGAACGTGTCACTGATCGGAAGTCTTTGGTGGATATTCGGGTGACTGCTGGGATTTGTCGGGAATTTTACCGAGATGATGTCTCTTCCTTCATTTTACTTTCCAGCGATTCTGATTATTGGGGATTAATTTCTTCGCTGCCTGAGGCGGAATTTTTAGTTATGATTGAATATGCCAAATGTGGCAATGCCATCAAAGATGCGCTAGAGGAACATGGGATTTTCTACTGTTCCCTAGATGATTTTTGTTCCGGTTATATCGATGAACTAAAAAGAGCAGTGTTGATCAACGAACTTCGAAATTGCCTTCCTCATATTCTAGAATGTAATGGAAAGGAACTGGCACACACTTTATTTGAACAAGCAAGGATCGAAGCAGATGAAAAAGAAATTATGAATTTCTATGAGAAGTACATTAAAACACTGAAATTAAAAGTAGATGCCGACGGAAATTTTTCTATTGATCTCAGTTAAAAAATATGAAAGCATAAAAACGGCTCGTATCAGTTTGATACGAGCCGTTTTTGTTATATTATTGCATTTATCGCATTTTTCTCATGCGGTTCGCTTTTTTTCCACAGTTAGAATCAAAAGACGGGTTACAGCAGTAGAAATTCTTTGCGTCCAGATCATCCTGAACATGGCGAAGGGCTTCGCCGAAACGCTGAAAGTGTACGATCTCACGCTGTCGCAGAAACTTGATAGGATCTCGCACATCCGGGTCATCGCACAACCGCAGGATGTTGTCATAGGTGCTACGCGCTTTCTGTTCTGCCGCCAGATCTTCAGTCAGATCGGTGATGGGGTCGCCTTTGGACTGAAAATATGCCGCTGTGAACGGTGCACCCGAGGCCCCCTGGGGATAGATTCCCAAAGTATGATCCACAAAGTACGTGTCAAATCCAGCTTCCTTGATTTGTTCCGGCGTGAGGCTCTGCGTCAGCTGATACAGGATGGCGGATATCATTTCGACATGAGCCAATTCTTCTGTGGCAATATCCGTCAGAACCCCTTTCACTTTATCCTGCCGCATGACATATCGTTGGCTCATATAACGTAGGGAGGCGGCAAGTTCGCCATCAGGTCCGCCAAGCTGATCAATAATATACTTTGCTGTTCTGGCGTTAGGGGTTTTGATTTTTACAGGATATTGAAGTTTCTTCTCATAAACCCACATTCAATTCGCCTCCTTTTCCCAAGGCCAGGGGCCTTTCACCCAGTCCCACGAATCATTTCCCTCTGCCTGCATAGGCTGGATCGGTCCGAACTGCCGCACATAAGAAGAAACAGCTTTTTGCCGCATGGACTGATAATTCTTCCACATACGCAAGGCTTCTGGGGAATGCGGATGTGTATCCAGGTATAATTGAAGTTCATACAAGACAAAGTCATACTTTCGAATCATGGAAAGCAGCTTCTGCTTCTCATGCACAAGAACCACCTCCGCGATATGGGAAATCTAATGCAGGAAAAATTGTCCCTACTGGAAACGCCATGTCAGCATCATAGGGTTCCTCCCATTGCTGGAACGGCACATATGCCATGCCTGGCGGTGTCTGTTCGGGAAACGGTGAAAGTTCCGTGTACGTCTGGGGTTCCCTGGGCATTGCAGCCATCGTCTGTTCTGCCGGTTGATAATCTCGCAGCATATTCCGCTGCATCCCGGACATTTGCTGTATGCGTTCGTATTGATTCTGCAAAAATTCTCGCTCCTTTCTGCACATTTTTATAATATGTGCATTCCATCCTATGCAAGATGGGCAGAATTGGTGCATTTCCCAAATCGCAGAATATTTTCGGCAAATAGAAAGCCCCGCTGATTTTCAAACCAGCGAGGCATACTTTTACGATTTATTTGTAAATTTTTTCTCCGTTGTCATCAGTCAATGCCCTATCCGGTTCATCCGACAGAAGACCCGAAAGAGCGACTTTGGCTTTTGATCAATCTCCAAAAGAAATTCCCAGATTTCTTGCCGTCAATACCAGCTGATCATCCGGTGTGACAAATTTTGTTTTTCCGGCAATATCATCCAATTTGTTCGCAGTGATCCTGCTGTCTACTTTAGCCACTGACATGCCGTAATGTTCTTCCTTAATCAGACCAGCTGCATAGACACCGAACTGGGTTGCCAAAATACGATCATAGGCGCTGGGACTGCCGCCGCGGAGCATATGACCCGGTACGCAGACACGTGCCTCCAGACCAGTATTCTGTTGGATCTGCGCCGCAATGCGGTTAGTAGCCGTGGTCATACCTGCCTCTGCACGCTGTCTTGCACGTTCTTTCTTCTTCAGCTTTGCCTCATCCTTATCGAAACAGCCCTCTGCAACGGCGATAATGGAGAAATTCTTGCCGCTTTCGCTGCGTTTCAGGACAGACTTACATACCTCATCAATATCATAGGGGATCTCCGGGATCAAAATGATATCAGCACCTCCGGCAATACCGGCATTCAGGGTCAGCCATCCTGCCTTATTCCCCATGATCTCACAAAGCAGGATTCGGGAATGGCTGTTTGCCGTGGTATGCAAACGATCCAGGGCATCTGTGGCAATGTCCACAGCAGTGTGGAATCCGAAGGTAACATCCGTGCCGAAAATGTCATTATCAATGGTTTTCGGCAAACCAATCACGTGCAAGCCCTCGTCTGCCAGAAGCTTTGAGGTTTTATGTGTGCCGTTTCCACCCAGGGTCAGCAAGCAGTCCAGCTTCTGCTCCTGATAGGTCTTTTTCATGTTTTTCACTTTATCTACATTGTCATCGCCGATGACCTTCATCATCTTAAAGGGTTGACGCTTTGTGCCGAGGATCGTGCCACCCCGAGTCAGGATACCAGAAAAATCATCCGGTTTCATTTCCTTGCAAATATTGTGGATAAGACCGTAATAGCCGTCAGAAATGCCTACGATTTCCACATTTTCTGTGCCCAGCATTTCATAACATGCCTTTGCCACGCCACGAATGGTAGCATTCAATCCCGGACAGTCACCGCCGCTGGTTAAAATTCCGATTCTCCGTTTCATTACACAGTCCTCCGATCATATGATTTGGATGCAGAACACATAGCTGCTTTCTTATACTAATCTCTCAAACTCCAATCGATAAACTTGCGGCATAAATTCCACCAATCGCCGTCGAATATCCTCGGACGAAAGCCCATCTTGCGGTATTCTCCTAAACTAACAAAATTTCTGCTCGCAATTTTATCTATTTCCATTTAAAAGATTCGTATTAACTCCCCTGAAAATGATTACAAACATTATACCATTTTTCGGGCACAATGTCAACCAATTTATTTTCCGTCCAGCTTATCTTTCAGAAAAGTCAGGCAATCCCCTGCACTGCCGTGGGTAAAGCCCTGACGATCCACCAGCATAGTAAGATCCTGCCGGGAAAAATAGAGAACGATCCAGCGCCGATCACTGCGGATCCAGGAAAGATCTGAATAATCCAGGCGAAATTTTTCCATGGAAGAAGTAGACATCATGCGCACGCCGTCCGGCAGAAAGGTATACTGATTCACTGCTTGTAGATCTATACGGCCTCTTGTGCGGCGGATGTGCTCCTTGATCTGCCTCTGGGGATAGTACCAGAGCCAGGCTGCCGCTGCCAACAGCACCAGAAACAGGATGTCCAGAAAACCAATGGTAATCAGAGAACCACCCTTGATACGGATGAGCAGCAAAAAATATACCAACCGCTGGACAAAGGGCACTGCCAAAGCAATGCTGACTGCCCGGCAGACGATCCGCTGTTGGCGGCGTTTCATCCGCAGGATCGCCATATAGCCTTCTTCTGTGATACGTGTTGTATTTTCAAAATAGTCCATAGTCTCCCTCGTTTCTGCTTACTTTTGTATATTATAGCATAATGGTGTATATTTGTAAAGTGTGCAGTATTGCCCTAATGATTTTGGACTGCAAAGTGATAACAGAATCTGAAACATGATATTACAGCTGGTGGTCTTTGGACGTATTTTTGTTGCCGTTTGTATTACTCTTCTTTATCATCGAAGAAGTGATTGTAAAGAGCCTTGCAAAAGATAAGGCTTACGGCATCGGCACAAACGGTGAAAT
>NZ_DXUU01000006.1 GCF_019417665.1 Ruminococcus sp. | reverse complement strand
TATTATACCATATTTGTAGCTCAATGGGAAGATTTAATCAGTGTTTCCCTAAAAATGCCCCACATCAGAAATTTTACGGCTTTACTTGGATCAACCCAACCCGTTTCGCTGAAAAAATCTCACAAAATCGTGCATATGACGATTCTGTAACAGCAACTGCCTGACCACTGCGCGGAGAGATCATACGCTTCTGATCCAGCAAATAAAAACAAAGCGGGGTTTCCCCGGGAAATTCCGCCGCCAACGCCAAGGCACGCTGCATTTGTTCCGGCTGCCGGGAATCCATCTTGATGCAAAGCCGTCCCTGGGGCAGCGTCCGCAGCAGTTCCTCCTCCGTGAGAATACTGTCACAGAGCACACTGACAGTATCTTCCTTCTGGGCAATTTTCCCCCGGACACAGAGCACTGCATCCCGTTCCAGCTTAGCACGCACTGCCGGATACAAAGACGGAAATACCACACAGTCCGCCTTCCCGGTGCGATCCTCACAGGTAAGAAAACACATAGTATCTCCCTGCTTCGTCACATGCCGCTTGACATTCTGCAAAGTCACGAACAGGATCACACGCATCCCGTCCTTTTGTTCGGACAGCGAAAAGGCATTCTGGGCATGAAACAGCTGACTGAGCCATTGCACATGATCCAAAGGATGCCCCGACAGATAAAATCCCATGCTGTCATGCTCCATCCGCAGCAGTTCCTCTGACGAATATTCCGACACCGGTGAAATCACTCTCTCCTGCACCTGCGTTTGTTCTTCACCGCCGAAAAGATTCATCTGACCAGTAACAATGCTATTTCGTTCCTCCCGGCATTCTGCCAAAATTTGTTCCCGGTTTTCAAACATCTGCCGACGATTCAGCCCCAGCCCATCCAATGCGCCGCAGAGGATCAGGCTTTCCAGCGCCTGCTTGTTCAGTCCGAAAGGCAGCATCCGGCGGCAAAAATCTGAAATACCTGTGAAATTACCCTCTTTCTGCCGCTGCGCCACAATGGCATCAATAAGACCTCGTCCCAGATTCTTCACCGCCAGCAGCCCGAATCGAATATGCTCCCCATAGCGTGTAAACACCGCCGTACTTTCATTGACATGGGGCGGCAGCACACGTACGCCAGCATTCTGACACGCCGTCAGATATTCCATGAGCTTTCCCGTTTCGCCCATGACGCTGGTGAGAAGCGCCGCCATATCATCCGCAAAAAAGTGATATTTCAGATATGCCGTCTGGTACGCCAACAGTGCATAGGCAACTGCATGAGACTTGTTAAAGGCATAGGATGCAAACCCGGCGATCTCATCAAAAATAGCATTTGCCGTTTCTGCCGGAACGCCGTTTTCCACAGCACCGCAGCAGGGCGTACTACCGTCAGAACCGTCACTGCCATAGAGGAACACCTGCCGTTCCTGCTCCATGGCAGCCTGTTTTTTCTTTGCCATGGCACGCCGCACAATGTCTGCCCGACCATAGGAATATCCTGAAAGCGTCCGGCAGATCTCCATGACCTGTTCCTGATAGATCAAGCAGCCGTAAGTAGGCCTCAGGATGGATTCCAGCAGCGGATGGGCATAGGTGATTTTCTCCGGATTGCGGCGGTTTTCCAGATATTTGTCAATGGACATGCGAGGTCCCGGGCGATACAGGGACAGAGCAACCGTCAGATCTTCCAGACAATTTGGGTGAAGCCGCATAAGCACATGGCGCATCCCGGTACTTTCAAACTGAAACACGCCTGTGGTATCCCCACGGGACATCATGGCATACACATCCGGGTCGTCCAGCGGGATCTTGTCGATAGCAAATGCCGGTTCATACTGGCGGACTGTCCGGATGCAGTCCCGAATAATTGTCAGGTTTCGCAAACCGAGAAAATCAAATTTCAAGAGCCCCATGGATTCCAGCACCTGCATGGGATACTGCGTCACCACAGTCTCATCATTTTTCTGCAAAGGCACCAGATCCGTAATAGGCACTGCGGAAATGAGTACTCCTGCCGCATGGGTAGAGGCATGGCGTGGCATACCCTCCAGACGCATTGCCATATCCAGCAGTTTTTTTGCGGCGGCATCTATCTCATACAGCTTACGCAGCTCTTCCCCATCGCTGCCCTGCATTGCCTGGGCAATGGTACTTCTGGAGTCAATAGACTTGGCGATCTTGTCGCACAGACCATAGGAGATCCCCATGGCACGGCCTGTATCCCGAACAGCCCCTCGTGCTTTCATCAGGTCGAAGGCGATGATCTCCGACACATGGTCTGCCCCATATCGGGAAATGACATACTCCTTGACCTTCTGTCTGCCCTCTACACAAAAGTCCACATCAAAATCCGGCATACTCACACGTTCCGGATTGAGAAAGCGTTCAAACAGAAGATGATAGCGGATAGGGTCAACTTGAGTAATGCCCATACAATAGGCGCAGAGACTCCCTGCACCAGAACCACGGCCGGGCCCCACAGGAATCCCGGCATTTCTGGCATAATGAATATAATCCCACACAATGAGAAAATAATCCACATAGCCCATCTGGGTAATGACAGAGATCTCCATCCGCATCCGCTGAAGCACCTCCTGAGATGGATGATCGCCGTAATGCCGCCGCAATCCATCCCGGCAGAGCTGCACAAAAAACGCCTGACAATCCATCACACCCTCCATGGTGAATTTCGGAAGATAAATATGTCCCGTCTCAAATTCCACCTGACAGCGTGCCGCAATGGCAACTGTATTTGTCACCGCCTGAGGCACAGCGGAAAACAGCGCTGCCATTTCCGCTGTAGATTTCAAATAGAACTCATCTGTTTCAAAACTCATGCCGTCGGGATCGTCCACAGTCTTGCCGGTCTGGATACACAGCAGCACATGCTGCATTTTCGCATCCTCTTTCCGGATATAATGGGCATCATTGGTTGCCGCCAGAGGAATTCCCGTTTCCCGGGAAAGCCGCAGCAAAAGGGGCAGATTCCGGCGTTCTTCAGCAATACCGTGATCTTGTATTTCCAGATAGTAATTCTCTGCCCCGAACAGCTGCTGATACCGCAGTGCTGTAGATTTCGCACCATCAAAATTGCCTTCCGACAGCAGCCTTGGGATTTCCCCGGCAAGACATCCGGACAGACAAATCAGACCCTCATGGTACTGGGAAAGCAGTTCCCAGTCCACACGGGGTCTGTGATAAAATCCTTCCAGACTAGCAAGTGACACCAGCTTCACCAGATTCTGATATCCCTGCAAACTTTCGCAGAGCAGGATCAGGTGATAGCTTTTGCCATCCAGACGATGTTCCCGGTCGTGCCGTGTTCGCTGTGCCACATAGACCTCACAGCCAATGACCGGATGGATTCCGGCAGCCTTTGCCGCATGGTAAAAGGGCATCACACCATACATCACGCCGTGATCCGTCAATGCCACTGCCGTCTGTCCCAAAGACTTCACATGTTCCACCAGCTGTTGGATACGGCAGGCACCGTCCAGAAGACTGTATTCACTGTGCACATGCAAATGCACAAACGCATCATTTGGTATGGGCGGCACGACTCCTCAACTCCTCTGCAATGGCAGCTATTTTCTGAAAACGATGGTTTACGCCGGATCTGCCAATGGGAACAGACAACAGTTCCCCCAATTCTTTCAGGCTCAGCTCCGGATTTTCCAGGCGAAGCTCTGCCAGTTCCCGCAGTTCCGGCGAAAGCGCATCTAGCTGACCACATTTCACGATCCAACGGATATCCTCCGTCTGCCGCATGGCAGCGCTGACCACCTTGTTGATATTGGCTTCATCGCAGTTGCGGACACGATTCGCCTTGTTGCGCATATCCTTGTGAATCTTAATATTCATTAATTCAATCGTACACTGCTGTGCGCCCATATAGGTCAGCGTATCCTCAATGTGCTCGCTGTCCTTAATGTACAGCACATACATCTGTTTCCGCAGGATCCTGCCGCCATTGACGCCGATACTGCCCAGAAGCTTTTGCAGATCCATGCAGAGCAGTTCTGACGGTGTGTTGAATTCCAGATGGTATTCCTTGTTGGGATCCATGACACTGCCGCAGCCAAAAAATACCCCGGCAAGAAAGGCGCTGAGACTATTGTTGACCAGATTGGAAAGCCGTATTTCTCGCTTCTCCGGGTGGATATGATACGTTTCACAGATCTGGGCGATCTGCCCAGAATCCGTGATCGTGAAGCTGACCATGGACTGTGCGCCGCCTCGTGCTACTGTGCGGACATCCGGCTGGAGCACTGTCCGGAACACGGAATGAAACAACGTAGGCATCAACCGTGCAAACACCGGACTTTCGCTTTGCAGTACGATCTGTTTTTCCGTAAACGTCCGGCAATAGAGCAGTACACCGTAGAGACAGGCAAACTGCCGGTCCCGGTCGGTAATACTTCTTGCAATTTCCTCCCGGACATCATTTGAAAATGACATGGATGATTTCCTCCTCAGAGCCTGTTTGGTGTCTTTTTCTGCGTAGATTTTCGAGTGAATTTTCGTTGATTTGAAGGCGAAAATTCGCAGGCGGACTTTCATCCGGCAAGAATTTTCAACGCAGAAAGCAACAACATTCACCGAAAAGATGCGTAGAAAAAGATGCTAAACAGCTCTTAGGGACGATCCTTTCCGATATCACGATGCTGCTTTACAACGTGCATTCCCTTGGAGATCAGATATTCCCCGATCAATTCTGTAAATGTAATAGAGCGATGCTTTCCGCCGGTACAGCCGAAGGCAATGACAAGACGGCTCTTTCCCTCCTGGATATAAAGCGGAATGAGAAAGTCCAGCAGATCCTTGATTTTTGCCATGAGCGTCTGGGACTGCTCAAAGGACATAACATATTCCTGTACGCACTTTTCGCATCCAGTCTGGGCACGCAGATCCTCAATATAATAGGGATTTGGAAGACAGCGCACGTCAAACACCAGGTCAGATTCCGTCGATACACCATATTTGAATCCGAAAGAAGTCACCTTGATGGACAGCGAATCTGTGGAATTGTCCAGAAAGATCTCCCGGATTTGTTCTTTCAGCTGAGCAGCGGAAAAATAAGAGGTCTCCAGATAATAATCTGCAAGTCCTTTCACACGTAGAAGCTGTTCCCGTTCATAGGCAATGGCATTGTGCAGACATCCGCCGAAGCGTTCGTCCAGAGGATGCTTCCGGCGTGTCTCTTTATAACGCTTGATGATAACCTCATCCTCTGCCTCAATGTAGAGGATCTTCACATCCAGATCCGCCTGACGTTCCAATTCCAGCAGCACACGATAAGCATCTGTAAACATATCACCGGAGCGCAGATCGGCAGCAATAGCAAGCTTCCGGAGATGATTCTCCGACTCCCGGCAGATCTCCACAAATTTCCCCATGAGCTGAGGCGGCAGATTATCAATACAATAATAGCCGATGTCCTCTAAAACATCCATGACGACCGATTTTCCCGAGCCGGACATACCGGTCACTACCACCACATGCATCTTTGTATCTTCCTGCATCTTTTCCACATCCCTTTCTGTTTCAGAAGTAATTTTCACCCTTTCACCGTGTCGCCCAGCAGCACTGGTTCCAATTCCAACTGATAACCAGTTTTCTCCAACACAGTCTGCTTCACAAAATCGCACAGCTCCAGCACATCCCGACAGGTTGCTTTTCCGGTATTGACCACAAATCCAGCGTGTTTGACGCTGACCTGTGCGTCACCCACACTGGCACCTTTCAGACCGCACTGGTCGATCAGAAAGGAGGCATAATTCCCCACCGGACGCTGAAAAGTACTGCCAGCACTGGGCAGTTCCAAGGGCTGCTTTGCACGGCGGCGTCCCATGAGGGAATCCATTTCTTCCTTGATATCACCGTATTTTCCCGGGCGCAATTCCATTGTCACACCCACGATAATGCCCTCATTGCCCCGGAAAACACTCTTCCGGTAGCCCAATTCCATTTCTTCCCGTGACATGACAACAATCGTTCCGTCCGACTGCATATATTCCGCCGAAACAACCACATCCGCCATTTCGCCGCCGTAGGCACCGGCGTTCATATACAACGCACCGCCTACTGTCCCCGGAATCCCTGCCAAGCACTCCATACCAGTGAGGGATTCCTCCAGGGCAAACTTTCCGATCTTCGCCAGAGTTGCACCCGCCTGACAGTGCAGCCGTGTACCGTCCAGGGTGATCTCTGCGAAATCCTTTCCCAGATGCAGTACCACACCTGCATAGCCGCTGTCCGCAGCCAGAATGTTGCTGCCGTTTCCCATGACGGTATAAGAATAGTTCCGGTCACGGCAGAGACCGAGCACCCGGCGCAGCGTTTCTGTACTATTCACGTTCACAAACGCACCGCAGGCACCGCCGATCCGGAATGTTGTATGATCCCGAAGCGGCTCTGCATATTGAACACTGCAGCCGCAAGTTTCGCAAAGCGCAGTGAGTTCATGCCAATTATTCATGATATTGTCTCCAACTCCTATAGGCTCTCCGCCGCATGTCCGCTGGCACAGAGTCCTTGGGTTTATCGTGTGAAATTAAAATGCGTCATAATCCTTAACAACTTCCTTGGACTCCATATCCAATCCCAGCTGATCCAGCAGTTCTGTAGCCGCATTATATCCCATCTTCTTTTGACGATTGTTCATGGCTGCAACTTCCAGGATCACGGCAAGGTTTCTGCCGGGCTTTACCGGAATGGTGAGCATAGGTACTTTTACGCCCAGAATCGTGGCAAACTGCGTATCCACGCCCATACGGTCATAGATTTTCTCCGGATTCCACTGTTCCATTTCCACAATCAATTCGATCTTTTCTGTATTCTTAACCGCACCGATACCAAACAGACGGCGTGCATTGATAATACCGATACCACGCAGTTCCAGGAAGTGGCGGATGTTATCCGGCGAGCTGCCCACCAGACTGATATTGGACACCTTACGGATCTCCACTGCATCGTCTGCTACAAGGCGATGACCACGCTTTACCAGTTCAATAGCAGTTTCGCTCTTACCTACGCCGCTTTCTCCGGTAATAAACACGCCCTCACCGTAAATCTCGATCAATACTCCGTGCCGTGTAATTCTCGGCGCCAGATTCAGATTCAGGAATGCGATCAGACCGGAAATAAAGTTCGAAGTGCTCTCCTTGCTCCGCAGCAGCGGCACACTGTATTTTTCCGCCAGATCCAGCATTTCTGAGAAATACGGCAATTCCCGGGCAATGATCAGCGCCGGAATATGCCGGGACATCAAAGCGTCCAATCGCTGTGTTCTGGTTTCTTCGTCAATGGTAGAAAGATATGCAAACTCCATTTTACCGATAATCTGCATCCGTTCCGGGTTGAAATATTCATAAAACCCCATGAGCTGCAATCCTGGACGGGTGACATCATTCTCATCGATCAGGATCTCTGCCGGGTCTTTCGGCATGTAAATGGTCTCCAAATGAAATTCATTAATAATCTCGGCTAATGATACCGTAAATTTACCGGTCATACCGATCACTCCTTTTTTATTTCAGTTATTTTCTGCATAAAGCACATACCCGGAAAGGGAAAATTCCAAAACAAGCTGTTCCATTTCCCCGGAAACCTCCGCCGCATCTGCGGTGATCCACAGAGGCATCTCCGGGGCGGCCTGGGATATCTTTTGCAGAACATCCGCTCCCTGCTGTACATTTGTCCCCAGATCCAGCACGACTCCGGAAACCCCCAGAGCATCCGGATCAAACACTTCTTCCGTTCCAGCCGCAGCACCGGCAGCGTCTACTTCCACCAGCACTGAAACCGTACCAGCTGTATCCGCCAGTTGATTCACCAACTGCACCAAAACATCCTTCCGCTCAGCACTTTGCACTGATTCCCCGATATAATCCAGATCTGACTGTCGGAATTGGGGAAAAATCACATCTGCACACCAAATCTGTGCAAATCCTGCTCCGGCAATTTCTCGTGTCAGTTCTTTCAGATAATTCACAGTCACATCGCTGAAAGGACTTGCCCACGCCTTGCCGCCGTTTTCCTTTTTGTTATCCAGCCAGCGGCTTCCGTCCGTCACCAGATAGCCTGCCTGTGCGTCTGCGTCCGGCAATAAATTGTCATACAGCAAACTACACTCTGCCACTGGCGTCCAGCCCTGTTCCTCTGCCGCATCGACAATTTCCGACAATGTCAGCGTGCCCTGCACCGCACCGCATTGTTTTGCCAGTTCAGACTGTGTCTCATACAAAACAGCACCGCCCTGGATCTTCAAGGGAATGACCAGGATCTTTCCCTCCGGCATTTCTTCCCTCGCCTGCTCCAGCGCCTGTGTCAATGCTGTCTTACTTTCCAGCGCAGATGCCGATAGACGGATGCCTTTACCGCCCGAAACAGACTGTGCCGCTGTTTCTGTAGTCACAGTTGTTGTAATCGTTGTCCCGGCAGCGGCAAATCCCGTCACAGAAGCTGCTGTATCGACAGTAGAAAAAGTCGTCTCCGCTGTACTCGTCTCGGACGTGTCACCACTAGAATACTGCAAAATGGGCTTAGCGATGCTGTATCCCACTACACCCACTGCACCGGCAATAAGAAATGTAAATCCGATAGAAAGCAGCGTTCTGCCAGGGCTTGTCACAGATCGACGGCGTTTTCTGGAATATTTGTGCACTTTGGGCTGTTTTCTGGACTGCATATTTGTTCCCCCTCCGACCTTTGTTCAGGTCAAATGCAATTTGGAATCAAATGGTATCAGCACCTTTCATGCTTTAAGCATATGTTTCATCATGCAGTTTTATCGCCTCGGCTCGGATCTCATCCATGGCTGCACGTGGATCCGCCTGACGGAACAAGTAACTGCCGATCACCAGAATTTCCGCACCGGCACGCAATACACGAGGTGCAGTCTCGGCATTGATGCCACCGTCCACCTCAATCTGATAGTCCAGCTGGTGCACAAGGGCATAATTCCGCAGTGCTTCAATCTTTTTCACCATATCCCAGAGAAACGACTGTCCGCCAAATCCAGGCTCTACGGTCATGACCAGGACGACTTCTACCATTTCCAGGTATGGGATCGCTGTCTCCCAGGAAGTACCAGGCTTCAAGACAATGCCTGCCTTTGCACCAGCTTTATGAATGGCTTCAATGGTCTGTACCGGGTCGCTGTCGCTCTCCAGATGAAATGTTACCAGATCTGCACCGGCTTTTACAAACTGTTCCGCATAACGCAGTGGGTCTTTGATCATCAGATGCACATCCATAAAAAGATTGGTGCACTGGTCAATTGCTGCCAGAACCGGCATTCCAAAAGTAATATTCGGCACGAACTGTCCGTCCATGACATCAAAATGCAGCATATCCAGTCCAGAGCGCTCCAGACCGGCAGTCACCGCCGCCAAATTTGCCACATCTGCGCTCAGAATCGACGCAGAGATCTGCACATGTTTCAAATGCCGTATCGCTCCTCTCGTCAAAAAGTCGATTTATACATTCCAAAACGTTGTCCCGTTTTTCAGCAAAATCGTTTCCTATGAACATTATATAATAAATCCCGTGTTTCGTCAATAGCGTTTTTTCCAGAACAAAGGATTTTTTTCCTCCTTCCGCCCGATTTCCAGGGGTTTCGGTATTTTTCCAATTTCCGTATTCTGACAATTTCTGAAAGCTGTCCTTCTACCCATAAATGTACATCAAAAGTTTCTCAAAACCGCTTTTTTTCAAAAGTTTCATGCAATGAAAGTCTTATTATCTGCATTGCATTAGATAAAATGTAAATTTCTGCTGAAAAAGCTGGACAATTCCATAAAAAAATTGTATAATAAATATGGCATGCCAAAATGTTGCGGCAATGCCCCAAATTTAAGAATCGGCTCATCGGTTCTTACGCCAGGAGGTTCTTATGAACGAACAGGAAATCAAAGAACAGCTCTGTGATATCTGCCATAAAATGTGGCAGCTTGGCTGGGTCGCTGCAAATGACGGCAACGTTTCCGTCAAGCTGAAGGATGGCACCTTTTTTGCCACCCCCACCGGCATGAGCAAAAGCTTCATCACCCCGGACAAACTGGTCAGGATCAACGACAAGGGCGAGGTTCTGGAGGGTGCGCCGGGGCTGCGGCCCTCTTCGGAAATCAAAATGCACTTGTGCTGCTATCGGGAGCGTCCCGATGTGGGCGCAGTGCTCCACGCTCATCCGCCGACTGCCACTGGATATGCCGTGGCAAACAAGGCGCTGGATGAATACACCATGATCGAATCTGTCATCGCCATCGGTTCTGTGCCGGTGACGCCCTACGGCACACCTTCCACAGACGAAGTACCCGAGGCAATCAAACCGTATTTGCAGGAACACGATGTCATGCTGCTCCAGAATCACGGTGCACTGACTGTGGGCGCAGATCTGATCACGGCTTACTACCGTATGGAAACGCTGGAACTGTTTGCAAAAATCTCTTTGAACGCACACCTGCTGGGCGGTGCGCAGGAGATTTCCAGGGAAAATATTGACCGCCTGTGCAGTATGCGTGCACAATACGGCGTCACTGGCAAGCATCCGGGCTATAAAAAATATCCCAACGGACAAAACTGACAGGAGGATCTTTCATGCTGAAACACATTCCTGCCATTCTTACTCCGGAACTACTGAAGATCCTCATGGAAATGGGGCACGGTGACGAGATCGTCATTGCCGACGGCAACTTCCCCGGCGCAGCCATTGCGAAACGGCTGGTACGTCTGGACGGTCACGGTGTACCGGAAATTCTGCGCGCTGTCATGCAGTTTTTTCCTCTGGATGCTTACACTGAAAAGCCTGTGGGACTTATGGAAGTCGTTCCTGGTGACCCAGTGGTTCCCACCATCTGGGACACCTACAAGGACATCATTTCCGCTGAAGAACCGGAACGCTGCGAAATCGAATACATTGAACGATTTGCATTCTATGAGCGTGCCCGGAATGCCTATGCGGTCATTGCCACAGGAGAAACTGCAATTTATGCCAATATTCTTCTGAAAAAAGGCGTCGTGATACCGGAGGAAGCCCGATGAAACATTATGTACTGGCACTAGACCTCGGTGCCTCCTCTGGTCGTGCTATGCTGGCAGCCTATGACGGCAAAACCATACAGCTTCAGGAAGTCCACCGCTTTGTCAACGAACCGATCTCCAAAGACGGGAAGCTGTACTGGAATGTACCGCAGCTTATGCATGAACTGGAAGCAGGACTCCAGAAAGCATATCAGATTGCTCCGTATGAAAGCATCGGCATCGACACCTGGGGCGTGGATTATGGTATGCTAGACAAGAATGGTAAACCCATGGACAATCCTCGGCACTACCGTGACAGCCGAAGCTGCGGCTATGCTGCAAAACTAGCACAGGAACTGCCGCCGGAAGAACTCTATCGCCGCACAGGCACTCAGATCATGGACATCAATACCCTTTTCCAACTCATGAGTCAGCGAGATACCGAGGGATTTGATGGCTGTGAAAAACTGCTGCCCATGCCGGATCTGTTTGCATACCTACTGACGGGAACGATCTCCGCAGAGCGTTCCATCGCCAGTACCACCCAAATGCTATCTGCACAGTCAGGCACATGGGATACTGCATTGCTGGAACAGCTGCAGATCCCTGTGAAGCTTCTGCCGGAAATTGCTGAAAGCGGCAGCAGCAAGGGTGTTCTTTCAGAAGAAATCCAGAACCGTCTGGGACTGCCGCCCATTCCGGTGACAGCCGTCTGCGGTCACGACACCCAATGCGCTGCTTTTGCTGCACCGGCGAAGACGGACAAGCATATTTTCCTGAGTTGCGGCACATGGTCGCTCTTTGGCACGGAATGCGATACTCCAATTCTGACAGAACAGGCAGCAGCATTGGGACTGTCTAATGAAGTGGGCTACGGCAAAAAGATAACATTTTTGAAAAATATCATCGGCTTGTGGATGATCCAGGAGGCACGTCGGGAATATGCACGGCAAGGGCAGAACTACAGCTTCGCAGACATCGAAAAAATGGCTGTGGAATCTCAAGGATCAGTTTGTTTTGTCGATCCGGACGATCCGGTATTCACACCGCCGGGGGATATACCCGGACGGGTACAGGATTATTGCCGGAAAACCGGCCAGCCTGTCCCGGAAACACCGGGAGATGTGTTCCGCTGCATCTACGAAAGTCTTGCCATGAAATACCGCAAGGCACTAGACGAACTGGAAACCTGCACCGGAGAGACATACCCAGTGATCCACCTGGTGGGCGGCGGTACAAAAGACCGGCTGCTCTGCCAGCTCACCGCAGATTTCTGCCAGCGTCCGGTGGTCGCAGGTCCCATTGAAGCCACAGTTTATGGCAATGCTGCCATTCAGCTGCTTGCCATGGGCGCCATTGCCGCCCCGGAGGATGCCCGGAACTGTATTGCATCATCCGAACAAATACAAACCTACGAACCGGGACAGTTCCCGGATCAACTTTATTCAAAATTTTTGACAATGATAAATTAAAGTGAGGGATCATCATGTATCCAAGAATCGGAATTCGCCCCGTCATTGACGGGAGACAATTTGGCGTCCGTGAGGATCTGGAAGTCCAGACCATGAACATGGCGAACGCCGCCAAAAATCTCATTGAATCTAACCTCCGCTATCCAGATGGCACGCCGATAGAATGTGTCATTTCTCCCACCACCATCGGCGGCGGCGCAGAAGCATATGAATGTGAGACCTTTTTCCAGACACAGAATGTCTGTGCAACACTATCGGTAACTCCCTGCTGGTGCTATGGCAGCGAAACCATGGATCTCAATCCCCTGACCATCAAGGCAGTCTGGGGCTTTAACGGTACAGAACGTCCGGGTGCAGTATATCTGGCAGCCTGCATGGCAGCACATGCCCAGCGTGGACTGCCAGCATTCTCCATCTACGGTCATGATGTCCAGGACAAAGACGACACCAGTGTGCCGGCAGATGTTCAGGAAAAAATTCTACGCTTTGCAAAATGTGCCATTGCTGTCGGCGTTATGCGCAACAAGGCATACGTAGGACTGGGCGGCGTTTCTATGGGTATCGCCGGATCCTACTGCAACTCTGACTTCTTCCAGAATTATCTGGGCATCCGTGCAGAGTGGGTGGATCTAACGGAAATTCTTCGCCGTATTCACCTGGAAATCTATGACCATGATGAGTACGAAAAAGCATTGGCATGGGTCAAGGAGAACTGCCCGGAGGGATATGACGTTAACACTGAAGTACCGGAGGACAAGGAAATTGATCCCTTTGGCATCAAAACGCCCCGCACGCCGGAAGAAAAGGCAAAGGAATGGGAGTTCATCGTCAAGTTTACCCTCATTGTTCAAGACATCTTCTTCGGCAATCCAAAACTGGCAGAAATGGGCTGGAAGGAAGAGAGCCGCGGACGAAATGCCATTCTCGGCGGCTTCCAAGGGCAGCGCATGTGGACAGACTGGCTTCCCAACGGTGACTTCACCGAAGCCATTCTCAACTCCAGCTTTGACTGGAACGGCAAGAAAGAGCCGACCATCCTGGCAACCGAAAACGACGGTCTCAATGGTACAGCAATGCTCTTTGGCAAGCTGCTGACCGGTACGGCAACTATCTTTGCGGATGTGCGTACCTACTGGAGTCCAGACGCTGTAAAGCGTGTCACAGGCATTACTCCCACAGGCAAGGCTGCAAATGGCTTTATCCACCTGATCAACAGCGGTGCAGCTGCACTGGACGGCACGGGTGCATCCAAGGATGCAGCCGGAAACGGCGTGATGAAGCCCTGGTGGGATGTCAGCAATGAGGATATCCAGGCAATGCTGGGGGCAACTGACTGGGAACCGGCAAACCTGGGATATTTCCGCGGCGGCGGCTTCTCGTCCCATTTCCGCACCCGTGCAGAAATGCCGGTGACTATGATCCGTCTGAATATCCTCAATGGTACACAACCCTTGCTGCAAATCGCAGAGGGCTACACCGTAGATCTGCCGGATGAGATTCACAAGCCGCTGGATACACGTACTGACAAGACCTGGCCCACCACCTGGTTTGTACCGAATTTAACGGGAGAAGGTGCATTTGCAGATGTATACCATGTCATGGCAAACTGGGGTGCAAACCACGGCTGTCTGGCATATGGTCACATCGGTGCTGACCTGATCACACTGGCAAGTATGCTGCGCATTCCGGTTTCCATGCACAATGTACCGGAAGAGCGGATCTATCGTCCACACACCTGGAGTGCATATGGCACAAAGGATCTGGAAGCTGCAGACTACCGTGCCTGCGCAGAATACGGCCCGATTTACAAATAATTTTCTTTTGCTGGATGCTGTGTCTGATCCCTGCGGATCGACGCAGATTCCATAATATTCAGTTGCGTATCGAAAACCGTCTTTGGGATGCACCCTGAGGACGGTTTTCTTTTTGCGCTGGATTTTGCCGAAAAAAATATTTTTTGAACAAGCTTTGTCGAACATATTGCCAAGTCAAACATAATATGCTATAATGAACTGGTGAAACAGAAAGGAGTCCTGCCATCTGCAAAAGCAACACCAACTAAGACTTGCCGCCGCTGCACTGACCTGTGTCGCCCTGCGGCAGAAGCCGACACCGCACCACGAATTGCCGGAACAGCGAATGATTTCTTATGGATCAGAGCCTAAAACGCACCCGGACCTGTCCCTGCATTTTCTGCACAAGACGATTCCCCACAAAACGATATTTACATCTGCTACTGTCTGACTTGAAAAACAGCCGTAACCGGAAATACATCTGGTTACGGCTGTTTTTGAAAAAATTTTTGCTTTGTCGAATTGACAGAAACGTTCTTAGATGATATAATAAAATCAAAATGGAGGATGAAACATGAACTGGAAAAAGCACTACCGAAAAGCAATCACTTTCAGTTACGACGATGGCAACGAACAGGATTTACAACTGCTAAAAATTTTGAACAGCTATGGCATGAAAGCCACCTTTAATGTCAACACAGGACTGGATCACGACCATGGCACCTGGAAATATCACGATACACTCTGGGTGCACCGTTTGAATCTGGCGGAATGTCCCCAAGTATACCAGGGACATGAAATCGCCGTACATGGCAGCCGTCACTTGAATCTAACGGAACTGACCCGAGACGGGATACGGCAGGAGTTAGGAGCAGATATCGCTGCGATCACCGAAATCTATGGCACCCGCCCTGTGGGAATGGCATATGCCTACGGTGCATACAATGAAACTACTATAGAAGAAATTTCCCGGGCAAAGCTGCAATACGCTCGAAATACTATCAGTTCTCACCAATTTGCAGAACAAACCGATCTCCTGCAATTCCAGCCCACTTGTCATCACGATGATCCCCAGTTATTTGTGCTGGCAGAACAATTTCTACAGCTGAAACCGGAGACACCGCAGATCTTCTATATCTGGGGACACAGCTATGAATTTGAAGGAAACCACAACTGGGATCGTCTGAAACAATTCTGTGAAATGATTGCCGGAAAAGACGACATTTTTTACGGCACAAACCGGAAAGTTCTACTTTCTGAATAATACAAAATTCTCTGATGCAGCATATCTGTTCACTGCGTCAGAGAATTTTCACTACATTTTGGAGCAGTTTGCAACCATGTACAAATAGCATTCCAGGATTCTTTTACCAAATCGCAGCCATGCTGATAATAGGCTCTGATCTTCTCTTCATTTTGAGTAAACAGCGGAATTGCCGGGATCTGCGGACGCAGGACAAAAACACGGTTCTCCTTCTGTGCCTGTTCCATCTGCCGTAATTGCTGTTCATAGCGCATGATCCGGTGCATAATGGCATGGTATAGGTCAGGATATTTCTGATAATACAGCTGCCGAAGCAAAAGCCGCAATCGGGTATAATCTGTCGGATGAGCGCCCTCTCCCCCAGTGAGCACAACCAATACCTTGTCGCAGCCCGATTCCAGTAAGTGCAGAAACGGGATAGGATCAGCAATGCTGCCGTCCACATAGTGCATCCCATCCAATTCTACAGGCTCACAAATGATTGGCAGTGCACAAGACGCCTTTATAGCAGTAAACATACGCCGTTTGCTGCCGGAATCGGTCAGGTATGCCGGTTCACCATCCTCGCAGCAGGTGGCAACAAAATCTGTGTGCATAAACGATTTGCAACAGGCATTCCAATCCACCCGTCTGGCATATTCATATACCATGCAATCCAAATTTAGAAAACGCCCCGTATGCGCCATATGCCGGATTCCGAAATAACGTTTCTTCCTTTCCATGATCATCATATCCAAAGCGATGCCCTGCTGCCTGGAACGATAATTCAACACACACCCCGCACCAGCAGAAGTGCCAGAGACAGCCGATGCATAAAAGGAACGTTCCATAAGGGAATCCAACACCCCGGCTGTAAACGCACTGCGTTCCGCTCCGCCCTCCAAGGCTATTCCCGTTTTCATTCCAGCCTCCCTTTCTTCCTGATGAATAGCGAATGATACGATACTATTATATATAATTTTGCGTATTCTGTCAAGTTTCGCCCGGAATAGATACAAATCGACACATCAGAAATCCCCATCTGATGCGCCGATTTGTAATATAAGCCTTATTTTTTCTTCATCTTTATCATTTGATAGACAAAGATTTCTACAATAATCAGTCCCAGCAGAATCGCACCCAACACAATGACCAAAGTCACTGGAAAACTATCGTTTTCTCCATGGCTGTCTGTTCTGGAGACCGTATCATTATCATTTTTCTGGTTGTCAGAATTGATGGAATCGTCTGCATTGCTTCTCTCCGGATCGCCAGTTGCCTCAAGCTGCTTCATTGCCTGGGACTTTGCGCCAACAACAATGCCGCCATTACTATCGCAGACAAATGACGTTAACCATGCCAAGGGAGCATTCCAGTTGATGGTGCACTCATTGACAGACCATGCTTCAATATGATCCTGATAGCATTTTGCTGGCGCAATTTCACCTTTTTGCCAGCCGCTGCCCTGTACCCATGGATCCTGCATCCCAGAATTAGGACCGCCTACCAGCACACCGGCTGGTGCCATGGGATATTCCTCTGCGATCTGGTGTGCCCAATAACGATGATGGGGATACATCACTGCATGAGTGCCGTAGCCTGTAACGTAGGAGACGTCCATGGGATTGCATCCAAGAAGATAGTTCATAGCGCTGACAACACCATCCAGATATTTCTGTTCCCCGGTCAGATCATAGGCGCAGGCAATGACAACAGCATTGTCTGCCACAAAAGAATTAGAGCCCCAGACATAACCCGTATCATCGTCAGAATAACCCAGCTTACTCTGGGCGTAAGGCTGTCCATAACCCTGCTTTTCTTCCCGTTCCAGATGCACATTTGCCGCATCTGCCACAGCATCTCCAGCCTTTTCCGCAATTTTCTTGTCCTGCGAATCGCCGCTCAGTGCCAGCGACAATGTTCCCAGGGCAGCAGTATTGCCCCAGTCAAAGCTTCCGGCAGTGTCTGCATCCTCACCACCGGAAAGGGTTGTGGGGACAGAAAGATAATGCTCTGATTCTTTCAGATCGTTCAGGTATTCTTTTTCGCCGGTAGTCAAATACAGTTCACACGCTGCCCAATAAAACTCATCTGTTGCATCGTCATCTCCATAAGGGCCGCCGCCAATGGATTGATCCATTGGCGCATAGAGATCCGGATGCTTCCTTGCCGCTTCATAAGCATCCTCTGCGACATCCAGACATTCCTCTGCGAATTCCTTGTCGTAGGATTCCCAGAGCCGTGCCGCCTGTGCAGCACATGCAACCAAATTCAAAGTGGCACATGTCGTAGGCGGCTTGATGATCCGTTCTTCCGTATCATCAGCCGGCGCCATTCCCAGCGCCGTCCACTTGATATCATGTACCTTGTGATAGACCATATCCTCATACTCGCCATCCTGGACGATCATTTTCAGCATCCATTCCATTTCCCAGCGTGCTTCGTCTAACAGGTCAGGAATATCATTGCCCTGCTCCGGCAACTGCATGGTGCCGTCTGCATAGGCATCCTCTGTTCCCTTTGCTGCGGCACGTTCATACTGGTTCTGCATCATCCAAAGAGCAATGCCGCCGTTTACTACATATTTTCCGTGATCTCCTGCGTCATACCAACCACCGGATACATCCTGTGTACCGCCGCTGCTCTGCAGATCGTCCCAGTCTGTGGTAATTCTCGCCACATCACTGCTATGACCTGCTGCATGTGCCAGCCCATCCGCATCGCCGGAAGTGATATACTGACTCTCCACCTCAATGCCGCTACGGTTCTGGTAGAAATAATTCAGAGCATCATAGAGCATTCCGGAATAAGTCTCCGTGCTGCCGATGGTGAATTCCCGGCTCACGGCATCTCCGGCTTTCAGCGTATATGTCCCCTCGTCTGTCACCTCAGAAAAGTCCAAGATATGGACAGAATCTCCGGAATCTGCATCCTCTCCCATGGGCTCGGATTTGCCGGAATATACTTCCTTGCCGGAATCATCCAGCAGAGAGAATTCCACTGCCTTTTTCTCATCGGAGATGAGTGTTGCACGCTTGGCGCAGTCCGGAAAATATCCCACCTGATTGGTGACGATCTCTGCACGATCCCAGGTATTTGCAGGAATATAATCATGCGCATCGCTGTCCGTACAGATCAGTGACATGTTGTCAAAGGTAAACACAGTTCCTGCCGGCACTGTGTCGCCGCCAATATGGAATGCCCATTCCACTTCGGCAGTGCGCTTTGCCGTAAATGTCCCTTTTACCGTAACCGTCTGGTTTGCTGTCAGATTCTGCACATTCCAATAGGCGTCATACTGACTGTCATCAGGATTGCCGTGCCAGTCCTCCGTATACGGCTCTGCCATATCGCCGATCTTGATATAATAGGTACAATTATTGCTGGCAGTAATATCATAGGATACTTCATAGGTGCAGCCGGACTCCAAGGTCAGCCCACGATGCCGGAACTGACAGTCCCAGCGATCTTCACCGCCATTGGATGCACCGCCGGGATTCACAATGGTGATGCGATATTCCCCGTCCGTGATCTCAAATTCCATTTCGCCCGGTGCAGATTCACAGACATGCCAGGGCAACCCTACACCGTTTTCAAAATCCGTCTGTCCAAGCTGTTGTCCGGCAAAAACCGGCAGCGACAACGGCACTGATGCGAGAAGCCCGGCGGCAACGACCGCAGCCGTCACTGCACAGAATACACGGTTTTGTTTCATAAAATAATGCCTCCTTTATCTGTCTGTGAAAGACCGGATGTTCATTCAGCCTGTCCAATCAGCTTCACCATGGTCACATGAGGACAAAATTCGTCCATATGTATGTTCTCCGTCCGGGCATATCCCAATTTTTCATAAAACCCAGCTGCACGGCACTGCGCCGAAAGAGAAATCTTTTTGCCGCCGCACATAACCGCCTGCGCTTCCAGTGCAGAAACCACCAGTTTTCCCAGCCGTTTTCCACGATATGCCGGAAGCACTGCAACTCGTCCGATATGATAGCACTCGCCGTCATCCGTATACAATCTACCCGTTGCTGCCGCAGTTTCACCGTCATAAATCAGCACGTGCCATGCACGAGAATCAATTTCATCGAATTCCTGCCGAAAGCCCTGTTCTTCCACAAAAACCGCAGTACGGATAGCTGCACAGGCATCCTCCAGCTTCTGATACATTCGTACCATATACGCCATCTTAAAGCACCTTGGACAAAAATTCCTGGAGACGGGGATTTTTCGGGTGGGAGAAAAATTCCTGGGGTGCATTTTCCTCTACGATCTGTCCCCCATCCATAAACATCACACGGGATGCCACTTCTCTGGCAAATCCCATTTCATGGGTGACAACGACCATGGTCATGCCCTCTGCTGCAAGTTCCCGCATGAGTTCCAGTACCTCGCCTACCATTTCCGGGTCAAGCGCCGAAGTCGGCTCATCAAACAGGATCACATCGGGATTCATCGCCAGCGTCCGTGCAATGGCAATTCGCTGTTTTTGACCGCCGGAAAGCTGGCTGGGATACTGATCCGCCTTATCGGAAAGTCCTACCTTTTTCAGCAGCATAGCGGCTTTTTCATCCGCTTCAGCCTGTGTCATAAGCTTCTGCTTCACCGGTGCAAGGGTGATATTCTTCTGAATGGTCAAATGGGGAAACAGGTGGAAGTGCTGAAACACCATGCCCATTTTTTCCCGCACCGCATACAAATGCTTCTCAGACATTGCTGTCAGATCCTGTCCCTCAAAAAAAATCTGTCCCTCAGTCGGACGTTCCAGAAGGTTCAAGCAGCGGAGAAAGGTACTCTTTCCGGAACCGGACGGACCGATAATGACCACTTTTTCACCTTTCTCAATGGTGGTAGAAATGCCTTTCAGGATCTGCAGATCCGAAAAGGATTTTTTCAGGTCTTTAACTTCGATCACTCTTCGCCAGCCTCCTTTCTAGCTTCGACACCAGAGTACTCAGGATCATAACCATAATCAGATAAATGAGTGCCACTGCGATCAGCGGCAGAAATGCCTCATAAGTCTGACTACGGATGATATCGCCGCCCTTGGTCAAATCGGTTATGGCAATGTATCCGGCAACAGAAGTTTCTTTCAACAGTACGATACACTCGTTTGCCAGTGCCGGCAGCACATTTTTGAATGCCTGGGGCAAAATAATAAATCCCAGGGTTTTAGGATAATTCAGCCCCAGACTTGCTCCGGCTTCAAACTGTCCGCTGTCAATGGACATAATCCCGGAGCGAACGATTTCGGCTACATACGCAGCTGAATTCAGCCCAAAGGCAAGTACTGCCACGAAAGTTTTTCCCACATTGACAGAGGCAAAAATAACAAAGTAAATAATCAGAAGCTGAACGACTACTGGTGTGCCGCGGATGACAGTCAGATAGATCCTCGCCAGGACATTGAGAAATCCCAGTTTTCCTGTCTTATCATGGGTGGAGCGGACAATGGCGATCAGAAATCCCAGCACCATGCCCAGGATCACGGCAAAAAACGTAATGATCAGTGTCGTTTTTAGCCCGTCCAGCAGATACATCCAGCGATCTTTTTCGACAAAAGTAGTCTGTAATTTATGCGTGAACTCCTGCCAGAAATTCATGCAGCATTCCTCCGTTTCTTAGGCGATTATTTTCAGGCAGCAATAAAAATAAAAAGCTGCCAGACTTGTGCGGTAGTCCATTAATCTTTCCGTACAATGATCACCTGAGTAGAGGTCGCATAACCCTGAGTGAAGGAGACATTTTCCTCACGGTCAGGGATAACGGACAGACCAGCTACACCAACGTCTGCCTTTCCAGAGTCTACCGCAGCGATAATGGAATCAAATTCCATATTTTCCACTTCCAGTTCCATGCCTAGTACATCACAGACTGCTTGCATCATGTCCACGTCAATGCCCACAACGGTATCACCGTCCATGCTCTCATAAGGCGGAAATTCTGCATTGGTTGCCATGACCAGCGTGCCCTGATCCCGTGTCACGCTCTCATCCGGCGTGTAAGAAACCTGATCTGCATTGTCGCCGATCCAATGGCTGACGATCTCATCCAGTGTTCCATCAGATTTCAGTTGTGTCAGTGCGTCGTCCAGCTTCTGTCCCAGCTCATCATTGCCCTTCTTATAAGCAATGGCATATTCCTCTTCTACAAAGGGATCGTCCAGGATTCGCAGGGAATCGTTCTTCTCTACAAAAACCTTTGCTGGTTCGCTGTCGATGATCACTGCATCGATTTTGCCCTGCTTCAGTGCCTGTACCGCATCTGCGCCCTTGTTATACGGCTCAACAGTAGCATCCTTCACTTCACTTTCTGCATAAATATAACCTGTCGTACCCAGCTGTGCGCCAATTGTCTTTCCCTCCAGGTCATCCGCACTGAACACCGTATTTGCCGGCGTACCGCAACCGGTCAGGGATGCAGCAAGCATTGCACCTGCCGCCAAAATTGCCATTTTCTGTTTCATACATTTCATATAAGATCTTCCTTTCTGATTTTCTCGGTCAGACGACATACCAAAGTTTGACGCAGAACCGATCACAAATTAACTACTATTATAATCGAAATCAAGAAAAAAAGCAAGTCATTTTTCCGAGTTTCCGAATATTTTGATTTTTGTGTACGAATCTCTGGGGAATTATTCCTTTTCCATCGCAAAGCATCCTGCATCAGCAGACAAATTGGAAAAATCCAATTTGATTTGACAAGAAAAAATACTCATTTCCAGATACACTGCGTTTTTGTATTCCTTTTTGTGTATCCAGATTCCTTCCAATGCAGTTGACACATTGTTTTTTCCATGTTATAATAATATTGTTTTGAGACCACCATTTTTAAAATGAAAAAGGAGTAATGTAACGATGAAAAACACTTTCATGAAACGTACCTTTGCAGCGGCAGCTGCCATGACAATGCTTCTCCCCTTTGCAGGATGCGGCAGCGACTCCGCATCTGACAGCGGCAAGGAAAAGTTTATTGTAGGCTTTGATGCAGCATTTCCGCCCTATGGCTACCAGGACGAAAGTGGCGAGTATGTAGGCTTTGATCTGGATCTGGCAGCAGAGGTCTGCAAGCGCAACGACTGGGAGTTGGTAAAGCAGCCCATCGACTGGAACGCCAAGGATATGGAACTGAATTCCGGCACCATCAGCTGTATCTGGAATGGATTCACCATGAACGGTCGTGAAAATGACTATGCCTGGACAGAGCCATATGTGGACAACTCCCAGGTTTTTGTAGTAAAGGCAGACAGTGGTATTGCTACCTTTGACGATCTGGCAGGAAAGGGCGTTGCTGTACAGACAGACTCCTCCGCAGAGGACGCCCTGGAAGAGGATGAAAATAAGGCGCTGACTGATTCCTTCAAGGAACTGGTGGTGGTTTCCGACTATAACACAGCATTCATGAACTTGGATTCCAATGCCGTAGATGCCATTGCCATGGATATTGGCGTTGCAAACTATCAGATGGAATCTCGTGACGGTGACTATGTCATTCTGGATACCGTTCTCTCTGCAGAGCAGTATGCTATCGGATTTGCCAAGGATAACACCGAGCTGCGGGACAAGGTGCAGAAAACCCTGGACGAAATGCGTGAAGACGGCACCTTTGCAGAGATCGCCGAAAAATGGGATCTGAGCGATTCTGTCATCCAGTAACCCAAAGCGAAAGGAAACACCATGTCTTTTTTTCAAATTGTCGCCCAGCTGGGGGACAGTATGCTTCGCTCCATTTGTATCTTCCTATTGACGCTGCTCTTTTCCATGCCACTGGGACTGCTGATCTGTGTTGCAAGAATGTACGCATGGAAACCCATCCAATGGATCATGAAGTTTTATATTTCCGTAGTACGCGGCACGCCGCTGATGCTCCAGCTTCTGGTGATCTACTTCGGAAAATATTTTGTATTTGGTCTGCCCCTGACCACGAGCTACCGCTTCTGGGCAGTCATCATCGCTTTTTCCCTCAACTATGCCGCCTATTTTGCAGAAATTTTTCGCAGCGGCATTCAATCCATTCCGGTGGGACAGCATGAAGCTGCCAAGATCCTGGGATACAGCCGCTTTCAGACATTCCTGCGGATCATTACGCCTCAGATGGTCAAACGTGTTCTCCCGGCAGTGACAAACGAATCGATTACACTGGTCAAGGACACTTCCCTTGCCTTCGCTATTTCCTATATTGAGCTGTTCACGGAAACCTCCATGATCGCAGCATCGGAGACCTCCATGCTGCCCTATCTGGCAGCAGCCATTTTCTACTATGTTTTCAATTTGCTGGTTGCCGGTCTCATGTCGCTTCTGGAAAAACGGCTGAACTATTACAAGATCTAGGAGGTGTCCTGTGAACTATTTAGAAGTCAGTCACCTGCAAAAACAATTTCAGGATGTACAGGTGCTCAAAGATATTTCATTTTCTGTACAGCCCGGTGAAGTGCTTTCCATCATCGGTCCCTCCGGTTCAGGAAAATCCACATTGCTGCGCTGCTGCACCTTTTTAGAAACGCTTTCTGCCGGTTCTATTTCCTACATGGGAAAAACCGCTGTTACTGCGGAAATCGGAAAAAAGCCAGTTTATGCGCAGCGAGCAGATTTCCGGGAAATCCAGCACTATTTCGGTCTGGTATTCCAGAATTTCAACTTATTCCCCCACTATTCCGTTCTGCGGAATATCACAGAAGCGCCCCGGATCATCCTGAAGAAAAGCAAAGCGGAAGCTAAAAAAACCGCCATGGAGCTTCTGGAAAAAGTGGGACTGGCAAACAAAGCAAAGTCCTACCCCTGCGAGCTTTCCGGCGGTCAGCAGCAGCGTGTGGCAATTGTCCGTGCCCTCGCCATGTCTCCGTCTATCCTCTTTTTCGATGAGCCAACTTCAGCGCTCGACCCGGAGCTGACTGGCGAAATTCTAGAAGTCATCCGGCTTCTTGCAGAGGATCACATGACCATGGTCATCGTAACCCATGAAATGAGCTTTGCAAAAGCGATTTCCAACCGGGTCATCTTTATGGCAGACGGTTATATTGTAGAAGAAGGCACACCGGAACAGATTTTTGACCATCCGGAACAAGAACGCACACGCCAATTCTTAGCACATTACCAATAAAGACAACTTTCAAATCTACAAACAGCAAAAACGGCATACCGTCGGGGAAAGACGGTATGCCGTTTTTTATCCGTTATTCAGTATAGGGCAGGGTGTTAACGAGGTGTACCAGGAATTTCAGGAGAATGAGGGCATCATCATTGCCCAGTTCGCTGTTGCCGTTGCAGTCGGCGTTTGCAGCTGCCCGATCGTTCAAGGTCACGGCTCCGGCGGCGGCTTTGTTTAGGAGCACGGCGTCGGTGATGTCTACTCTGCCGTCTAGGTTAGTGTCGCCGTAGAGGATGTCGGGGTTGGCAGAAATAGAGGTGGCAGAAGAAGCACTTGTTGTATTTGTAGTAAGTTGCGTTGTTGTGGATTCTGTTACAGTTGTAGTAGTATCTGTTTCACTGATTTCTTCAAATGGAAATCCATATTTTTCAGCGTATGATTGTGCAGTAGAGTTAGCGTGTCCGAAGATCGTCCCGGTAAAAAATACACCCTCTGTATTCACGCCATTGCATATTGCGCACCCCAGTCTGTCATCAATTTTACAGTCCCGGTTGTATATTGTTGCAGAACTAAGTTTTTCACAACAGTTGAAAGCACCATATCCGATACTTTCAGTACTTTCAGGTATAGATATATTGGTCAGACCTGAACAACCTGAAAAAGCACAATTCCCAATAGTTTCAAGACTTTTCGGCATAGACAACACCTGGAGATTCGTACAATTTCTGAAGGCGCTATCTTCAATACTGGTGACTCCATCCGGTATCGTAACAGAAACCAAATTTTTATTCCCTTCGAAAAGATCCTCTCCTATTACAGTTACAAGCATTCCAAAAATAGTGGAAGGTATTACAATTTCCGTATCGGAGCCGGTGTAGCCCGTAAGCGTTACGTTCTGTCCGTCTGAGTTAACTTTGTATTTATAGTCATAATCATTCCCCAGGGAAACAAATTTGTACCTGCATTGTTCGGCATACTCCTGTGCTGTAGAATTGGCATAGCCATAAATCGTACCGCTATAATCGAATCGAATAAGTGCGTCTGAGTAGCCATTATTGATCGTTCGGTATCCTTCGATTATGGTACAGCCAGGATTATATATCGTCACTGAATTCAGACTGGTACATAGCGAAAAAGCTTCAATACCAATACCATCTACACTTTTTGGGATTATGATATCTGTCAGACTGCTGCATTGACGAAAAGCATACCATCCGATGTATTTCAATCCATCCTGCATTTTCACCGAAGTCAAATTTGAGCATCCTTCAAATGCTGAATTTCGGATTTCCGTAACACTAGCCGGAATGTCCACAGATCGAAGACTTTTGCAGTTACAAAATGTATCCTCGCCGATTTTCGTAAGGCTGTCTGGCAGTGCAATGGAAGACAGCTTAGTGCATCCGTTAAAAGTGCCGAGAAGTACAGTGATATTCTTTGGCAGTTGTACTGAAACAAGATTCTCGCAGCCCTCGAATGCGCTGCCGATCGTCACAACATTATCCGGAATTGTCACAGCAGTCAAAGCGGTGCAATTCTTAAATATTCCTATCAGTGCGGTGATACCTCTGCCGATCTTTACCGAGGACAGGGCTGAACACCCATCAAACGCATCGTCCTCTATTTCTGTTACAGTGTCGGGGATCATCACTTCCTGCAAAGAAGAACAGTTCATAAAAGCATTCATATCTATATGCGTTACGCTATCCGGTATCGAAACGGCAGTAAGACCAGTACAGCCTCTGAACGCTCCATAGCCAATAGAAGTAACACCATCAGGGATCGTATAAGCCCCCTGCCTGCCAGCAGGATAACAAACAAGTTCCGTTTTTGTTTTATTGAACAGCACGCCGTCTATATCAGAGTATACTTCATTGTCATCATCCACGGTAAATCGAGTAAGTCGTTTCCAGGTGCAAAATGGACTGCATACCATACCGGTGAGAGTTTTTCTTATTCTTACGCTGGTCACCGTACTATTGGGCTGAAAATAACCGCCAATTGCGCCGATTGTATGAACCGGTTTTGTCTTAGGAGTTCCACCATATGCGTCGCTTGTGGAAATCTGTGTCGGAATTGTGACACTCTCATCAGTTCCTACATAATCACAAATGACAGCCGAACCATCACTGGCATCCTCCCACATCCAACCATCTGTTTCCTGCAAAGCAGATGCAATAAGATCGGTATACAGGAATGGTTGTCCAACGAACACTGCAAGGGTGAAAATCACTGCCATTAACATAGTCATTATCCGCTTTTTCATCGTTCTCATTTTAATACCTCCTATATCATTTTTTCAAAGCACGTCACATGTGACAATATTTTCTTTATTGTAGCATATTTTTCCACCCATGTCAATCACCCATTTGACAATAATTTCCTCGCATGTCCTGCCACATACGTCACTGCCCATCCATTGAACACCCCTGCCGGCACTGCAAATAACACCAGTATCGGAAAATAATTCGCCACAAGCGTTGTCCCCATCAAAAGCGCCGCCATGACCAACTGCCCCACGATGTGCAGGATCGACCCCACCATACTCACAAACCACAGATTCCGGGACAGCACCCGATGGAGCAAGGCCATGCCGCAGGAACTCAGCAGACCACCGCACAAGGAATACAACAGCATCACCGGCTGACCGCAGAACAGTCCGCTTAACATGATCCGTACCAGCAGCACCGCCAGAGCATCTCTGGGGCGTTCCAGTTCCATAACAAGCAGCGTCACTGCATTGGCAAGCCCCAATTTTACCCCCGGCAGCGGCACCGGCAGCGGAATCTGTGCCTCCACCAAAAACAGCGTCAGCGCCATACAGGCATATAATCCACAGCGGATATTACGTCTGAGCGTCGATTGCGTCTGCATTTCCGGTTCCTCTTTCCACAATAGTGATCATAACACGGTGGGGCAGGCAAATGATAGACTCCCCTGGCTTCGAGATCTGCCCTGTCTTGACGCAGAGATGATCCGGACAGGATGCGGATACCATCTGAACATAGCCTGTCCCGATCTCAATGACGTTGTCCTCCGTCCCCTCTGGTATGAAGATTCGCTCCGGTACAGCATACGTTTTTCCCAGATCATAAGTGTACAACACTTCACCATCTACAGATATTTCTGCTATGCCAATGGCACTTTTCTTCTGCTGTACCTGCCGCCAAATTGTCCATCCTCCGACACCTGCAATAATTGCAGCTGCGATCACAAAACACAGAATACGCTGTTTCTGCACTGTCACACCACCCTTCTTATCGCTCACTTACAATATATCACTTTCAATTATAACAGACTTCCCCGAAATGTCAAGCATCGCCCAGAAAAGGGAAATCTGATTACATTTGCCGACCATTTGACCGGAAACGAGCCTTCCTTTGATTGCCCGTCCTGTCACCGCAGATTTTCCAAACAAGTCCTAAAAATCCACGGTGGATTCTGACAGATATTTTTTTGCCCATCCGTTATAATGGAGGATACCAAATCATCACACGGATCTTCAACAGAAAGGACGTCTCTGCCATGCGCAATCAAAATCCCCAGCTTCTCCGCCGCCCTCGTATTCCACATTTTGCCCTGGAAGGAGGCGGCGGATTTCTCTCCGGTCTGCTCCTCGCCGGTACCTTTGTGGGTACTATGACCTCACCCCTCCCCATTGCCATTGCTGCCAATCTCAGTTCAGTGGGTGCTGCTGCTGTACTCGTGGGCAGCCTTATTTCGTACATGCTCTCCGGCACTATGCTGGATAATCTGCCGCTGGTGTTCGCCCTGGTCGTCGTGGTCTGCCTGCGAATGCTGAAACACCCCCCAAAAACTGCCGCCGGTATGGCATGCAGCACGGGACTTTGTGTCTTCCTCTCAGGCATCGCCGTTTCCCTGATTTTTCATGCTAGCGGTGCGGAGGTCATCGGCTATACCATGACTGCCGGTCTCACCGGATGTGCCTCCTATTTCATGCACGCTGTATTTCATAGTATGCGCAAAACGGGAAAAATTCCGCTGCGTTCCACCGATGGCTGTGCTGCCGCCGTGGTACTGATCCTCACCATCGCTGCACTGAGCTGTTATGGCATTCCTGCCATGAATGCCGGATGCGTTATCAGTGCTGCTATCACTCTCATCGGTGCACGAAAGTTCCGCTGTGCCGGTGGTGTCATCTGCGGTGCGTTGACGGCTTGCGGCACCATTCTCGGCGCACCGGATGCAGGGATGCCCATGCTCATCTTGCCGGTGGCTGGTCTTCTGGTGGGCTATCTTTCTGACAGAAACCGATTTGCCATTGCTTCGGTATTCTTCTTCTTTTCCCTCATGGCGCTCATTACCTTCGGTACGGACTTACTCCAGTTTTCCGCTGTACTCAATTTGTTTTTGGGAAGCGTAGCATTTTTATTCCTGGATGCTGCCTGTCTGGACAAATGGCTGGTTACCGACCTGCCTGACAGTTCAGATTCCACACAGCCCATCTCTTCCCGTTTGCAATATATGGCAAGTGCCATCCACAGTGTCCGGGAAGATACCAATGCCATTGCTGCACTGCTCCCCCAGGAAGAGCTAACACGAGACATTACCAGAGAAGTCTGCGAAACCGTCTGTGGCAGTTGCCGGAGCAAGCTGCGCTGCTGGGAATCGGAATATGAAGAGACCCTCGCCGGATTCCGAAAGATGGAATCCCACACCGGTGCGGATCTGCCTCCCGTTCCGCCAGAGCTCGCCCACTGCAGCCGCACAGAACGACTCCGTGCTCTATTCTCCCGGCATGCCGCAGACCACCGTAAGGCACGTTTTTTAGCAGCACGTACTGCCGAGAGCCGCACAGTACTTTTGGAACAGCTGGCTGCCGCTGAAGATCTGCTGACATCGACCAGCTGCCAGCTGCATGTTCGATACAGCAGTGAACTGAGCGAATCTGTCCGCCGCCGCCTCATACGCTATGGCTATCCCTGTGACTCCGCTGCTGTGTATTACACTAACTCAGAACGAATGATCATCGAAATGTGCTGCCAGAATCACGAACTGGACGGCTGTCTGCCTACCATCCGGCATATTCTCTCAGAATCCCTGAATCTGACCCTGGAAGAACTCGATCCCATTTATTCTGGAGACTGTGTCCGGTATCGGCTGTGTCAACGTCCGAAATACCGTCTGGAACACTATTCCTCTGCACTCCATGCCCACCAGGAGACGATCTCCGGCGATACTGCCATTGCATTTACGGACAATGCTGGAAATCCTTATCTGGTTCTGTCCGACGGCATGGGCACCGGAAAAAACGCTGCCGTGGAATCTCGCATGACAACAGAGATGTTTCGAAAATTTATCAGCGGCGGCGTTTCCGGCACAGCTGCTGTCCGGATGATGAACGGACTTCTGCTGACAAAATCCCCTCAGGAAACCTTTGCCACCTTAGATGTAGCACAGTTTGACCTGGATGCCGGCGAACTGACCATGATGAAATCCGGTGCTGCCGCCACACTCATTCGCCATGCTGGGAAGGTTTCTCGCATCAGTGCCCAGACCTTTCCCCTGGGATTGGAGCCGGAGGGAGAAACCGCTGTCCGCCATGTTTCCCTTTATCCAGATGATATCATTCTGATGCTGTCCGATGGAGTCAGCGAGGATGCCTACCCTCTGATCCGGCAGCTTTTGGAAAGTAGCAGTGACCTGGAGCAAATCGTTACTGAAATTTGCCAGAAAGCGGATATTTTTGCAGGCGGCAACCGGCGCGATGATGTCACTGTGTGCGCTGCAAGACTTTTACCATCATAAACAAAACCAGTATTTGCAAACCTATTCTTTCGATTTGTACATATTGCATAAATTCAAGATTGAAAACTGGGCGTTTATATAAATTTTACTGGATGGTACAAAAAAAACTTGCATTGTATTCCTATTTATGTTAAAATATGAATAGAAAACAAAAGGAGGGTATGCCATGCTTTCAACGCAGAAATCCACCGCAAATGATTTTCCGCTTTACCTATTCCACCAAGGAAAAAATTTTGAGGCACATAAATTCTTCGGTGCGCACCCGTTTCGGCGCGGCCGGGGACAGTTTTATCGCTTTCGTGTATGGGCACCCAAGGCAAAAAGCATCTCTGTCATCGGCTCATTCAACAACTGGGATCGCACCTGTAATCCCATGACGAAGATCTCGGATACCGTATGGGAAGCAGAAATACCGCGTCTGAAACAATTTGACAGCTATAAGTATAGTATTGAGACAGAAGAAGGACAAATTCTGGATAAGGCTGATCCTTACGCATCACACTATGAAAGACGTCCGGGAACAGCTTCTAAACTGTTTGAAAGTATGTACACGTGGCAGGATCAGGCGTGGTACGCTGAAAAAAAGAAACATAGTCCCTATAAGAGTCCCATGAACATCTATGAGGTCAATATCTCTTCCTGGAAGCGAGACCCGGAGGAAGAATTCCCTAGCTACATCGGCTTCGCACAGGAAATCATCCCTTACCTTAAAAAGATGTCTTATACACACATTGAATTCATGCCGCTGACGGAATATCCCTTTGACGGTTCCTGGGGATATCAGGTGACGGGTTATTTTGCGCCTACATCCAGACACGGCACACCGGATGATTTCCGCCAGATGATCGACATGTTCCATCAGGCAGGCATTGGTGTTATTCTCGACTGGGTACCAGCACACTTCCCCAAAGATCCTATGGGACTTTGTGAATTTGACGGATCCTATTGCTACGAATATGCCGATCCGCTGAAAATGGAACACAAGGGCTGGGGTACACGTGTCTTTGACTACGGAAAAGGTGAGGTCTGCTCGTTCCTGATCTCCAGTGCCTGCTGTTGGCTGGAAGACTTCCATCTGGATGGTCTCCGTGTGGATGCAGTAGCATCCATGCTCTATCTGGACTACGACCGGCGTGACGGCGAATGGCGTGCCAATGTCTATGGCGGTCACGAAAATCTGGAAGCAGTCGATTTCCTGCGGCATCTGAACGAGGCGGCATTCTCTCGTAATCCGGACATTCTTATGATTGCAGAAGAATCTACAGCATGGCCTCTCGTGACCAAGCCTACAGATATCGGCGGTCTGGGCTTCAACTTTAAATGGAACATGGGTTGGATGAACGACATGCTCAGTTATATTTCGCTGGATCCCATCTACCGTGCTTTCAACCATGACAAGTTGACGTTTTCCTTCTTCTATTGCTTCTCGGAGAATTACATACTGCCCATTTCGCATGACGAGATCGTCTATGGCAAATGCTCTATGCTCCAGAAAATGAGTGGTCAGAACGAACCGGAGAAATTCTCTTCTTACCGTGCATTCCTAGGCTATATGATGGCACATCCCGGAAAGAAACTGCTCTTTATGGGACAAGAATTTGCACAGAAAAATGAGTGGAATTTCGAAACACAGCTGGATTGGGAGCTCCTGGAACAACCAGCCCATCAGCAGATGGAACTGTTCTCCCAGGATCTGAACAAATTTTATCTGGAAAATTCGCCACTGTGGCAGGATGATGATTCGTGGCAGGGATTCAGCTGGATCTCTCACGATGACTATCAGCAGAGCGTCATCGCATTCCGCCGGATCGATGATGATGAAAATGAAATCATCGCTGTCTGCAACTTCTGCCCGGTACAGCGCAATGACTATAAGATCGGCGTTCCCAAAGAAGGACGCTATCAGGTGGTATTCAATACAGACGCAGCAAGCTATGGCGGCAGCGGCGTGACAGAAAAGAAATTTGAGTCACTCCCTATTGCAATGCACGGTTTCGAACAGTGCATCTCTATGACGCTGGCACCTCTGTCTGTCATCTACCTCAAATATGTTCCTGTGAAAAAGCATGCACCTCGCAAGGCAGCAGCTGCAAAAACAACGGAAAAGCCCAGAAAAACTGGAACAGCAAAAAAAGCAGCAGTTCGTCCTGCAAACGGCACTGCTTCATCATAATTCAGACTTTCTTATTCATCTGGAATGTGAATTTATTTTAGGAGGAGTATCATGAAGATCAAGAAAAAATGCGTCGCCATGCTGCTGGCGGGCGGTCAGGGCAGCCGTTTGTATGCACTGACACAAAAAGTAGCAAAGCCTGCAATCCCCTATGGCGGTAAAAATCGTTTCATCGACTTTCCGCTGTCCAACTGCATCAATTCCGGTATCGACACCGTCGGTGTACTGACACAGTACCAGCCTTTGGTGCTCAACGAGTATATCGGAAATGGTCAGCCCTGGGATCTGGACAAAATGCATGGCGGCGTCCACGTGCTTCCGCCTTATCAGACTGCTGCTGGTGCTTCCTGGTATGAAGGCACTGCGAATGCAATCTATCAGAACATGGCATTCATTGAGCGATATGATCCGGAATATGTCATTGTTCTAGGCGGCGACCATATCTACAAGATGGACTATTCCAAGATGCTGGATCATCACATTGCCAACGAAGCAGACAGCACCATTGCGGTGATTGATGTACCTCGTTCTGAGGCTTCCCGTTTCGGCATCATGACCTGTGATGAAAAGGGTCGAGTAGTCGACTTCACCGAAAAGCCGAAAGAACCCAAGTCTACGCTGGCTTCTATGGGCATCTATGTCTTTACCTGGAGCAAGCTCCGTAAATATCTTATCGAAAATGAAAATGCCAACACCGGCTCTAAGGATTTCGGTAAGGATATTATTCCTTCCATGCTGAGTAACAACGAGCGCCTTTTTGCCTACGAATTCGAAGGGTATTGGAGAGACGTCGGCACCTTAGACAGCTTGTGGGAAGCAAATATGGATCTGCTCAGTCCTAACGTTCCTTTAGATCTGTACGATCCGGATTGGAAGGTATACTCCCGTCACAACAACATGCCGCCCCAGTATATCGGTGAAAATGCCCATATCGAAAACTCCATGATCACAGAGGGCAGCGTGGTAGACGGAACAGTTGATTTCTCCGTCATTTCTTCTGGTGTCACCATTGAAGAAGGTGCATCTGTCAAGTACAGCATCATTATGCCCGGCACCATTATTAAAAAGGGCGCTGTGGTAGAATATGCCATCATCGGTGAAAACTGCGTCATCGAATCAGATGCAGTCATCGGCATGAGCCCGGAATCTGTTCCGAACCGTGACGATTGGGGCATCGCCGTTACTGGACACAACATCACCGTTTCTTCCGGCAAGCGTGTACTTCCGAAAGAAATTATTTCCGAAAATTTGTAAAGGCGGTGGCAACAATGAGTATCAATCAGAATGTATTAGGATTAATTTTCGCAAGTATCAACGATTCGGCAGTGATCGATTTAACGAAGCTGCGTACGATGGGTTCCATCCCCTATGGCGGTCGTTATCGTCTGGTAGACTTTCCGCTCTCCAATATGGTAAACTCCGGCATCTCTGAAGTAGGTGTCATTACAAAGTCCAATTACGGTTCTCTGCTGGATCATCTTGGCTCCGGCCGTGAGTGGGATCTGGCAAGAAAAAAAGGCGGTCTGCATCTGCTTCCACCTTTCAGCCAGTCCAACGGCGGTACATATCAGGGGCGTTTGGAAGCACTGAGCAATATCTGGAGCTTTGTGGAACATACTCGTGCAAAATATGTGGTTCTGGCAAACAGTGATGTGATCACAACGATAGATTTCAATGACGCTTTGAAACAGCACCAGGAAACGGATGCAGATATTACGGTCATCTATGCAAAGGGTCTGTACAACCGTGACAAGAGCACTAATGGCTGTATTCTTCAGATCGACGAAGAAAACACCATCAAGGAAGTGCTCACCAATCCTATGATGTCCGGTGAATGCAACATCTCCTTGGATATGTTCATCATGAACACAGAATTCCTGAAGCAGGTAGTTCTGGAAGCGATCAGCAAAAATCAGAAGAGTCTCATCCGCAATGTACTCCAGGCACGGAAGGATGAATTCCTGTTCAAGGCGTACGAGCATAAGGGCAGCTTCTACAAGATCGACAGCCTGGAGGCATATTATAAGGCAAATCTGGCACTGCTGGATACTAAGACAAGAAACAGTATTTTCTCCAGCGAAGCCCCCATTTATACCAAGGTTGGCGACAATGCACCGGTAAAATACGGCCTGGAATCCACTGTAAAGAATTCTCTGGTGGCTGACGGCTGTATGATCGAAGGCACAGTGGAAAACTGTGTTCTGTTCCGCGGCGTAAAGATCGGAAAGGGTGCTGTTGTCCGCAACTGTGTACTGATGCAGAGCACGGAGATCGGCGAAGACTGCAATATTGATTCCATTATAGCTGACAAAAATGTGACCATTTCTGACAATCGTGTACTGACCGGTTCTGCGGATTATCCGCTGTATCTCGGCAAGAAAGCAAAAATCTAAGATAATCTAAAAAAGTGTGCTGCCGTACAGAGCCGCTCTCCACAGATTCCAAACAATCTGTGCAACGGTTCTTGCGGCAGTTTGCTATGAAAGGAAGATCATACCATTGAAAATACTTTTCGCTGCCAGTGAGGCTCTCCCCTTTGCTGCTTCCGGCGGACTCGCTGATGTTGTGGGTTCTTTGCCGGCTGCCATCAGCCAGAATGAGGAAATGGATTGTCGGGTCGTTATGCCGCTTTACCGTTCCATCCAACCGGATGTACGCAACCAAATGACATTTCTGACCGATATTACCGTAGAGGTCGGTTGGCGGAAACAATATTGCGGCATCTATACCATAAAAGTCGGCAAGGTGACCTATTATCTGCTGGACAATCCCTATTATTATATGCGTGACGGCATGTATGGCTTCTACGACGACTGCGAACGGTTCGTCTTTTTCAGCCGTGCCATATTGGAGATCTTACCTGCCATTGATTTCAAACCGGATATCATCCACTGCAATGACTGGCAGACTGCTATGGTGCCGGTATTTTACCAGATACTGTACAAATATCACCAGGAATACGAAAATATCCGCATCATCTACACCATCCACAATATTCAGTATCAGGGTGTCTACGGCAAGGAAGTCATTACGGAGCTGATGGGCATCCCCACTTATCACACCAATCTGTTGGAATTTGACGGCATGGTGAATCTTATGAAGGGTGCATTTGAAACTGCGGATTGCATTACAACCGTCAGCCCCACATATGCAAAGGAGATACTCGACCCGTGGTACTCCTACGGCATGGATCGTGCGCTGGTACGGCGGCAGGATCCTATTGTGGGGATTCTCAATGGCATTGATGTGGAAGGATATAATCCAGAAACAGATCCGAATATTCCGAAAAACTACACCGTATCCAAAATGGCTGGCAAAAAGGAATGCTGCAAGAAGCTGCTGGCGGAATGCGGCCTTACAGCAGGTGACGCACCGGTCATTGGCATTGTGACACGATTTGTGGCACACAAGGGCATTCAGTTGGTACAACAAAGCTTCCAGGAAATGCTCCAGTTGGGCTGCCGCTTTGTGGTTCTGGGCAGCGGCGAAAAGTTATATGAGGATTTCTTCCGGGAAATGCAGGATGCCTATCCGGAACAGGTTCATGTGACCCTGGGATTTGTTCCGGCAATGGCACGGCGGATCTATGCCGGTGCAGACATGTTCCTCATGCCGTCTCAGAACGAGCCCTGCGGTCTGGCGCAGATGGTGGCAATGCGGTATGGGACTATTCCCATTGTCCGGGAAACCGGCGGTCTGAAGGATTCTGTCTTTGACGCAGGCGGCGAGGACGGTAATGGCTTTACCTTCAAGACATATGATGCCTACGACATGCTGGATGCCGTGAAGCGTGCTTGTGCGCTCTTTGAGGACAAGCGCAAGTGGAATGCCCTGGTGCGCCATGCTATGAAGTGTGATTACAGCTGGAATGTTTCGGCGAAGAAGTATATGGAGTTGTATCGGTCGTTGGTGTGAGTTTGCAGAATTGACACAAAAAGGAGTTTGCAATGTATCAGGAAAAATCAAGAAAATACGGTGTTATCGGCATGATATACTGGGTCATATACATGCTGGGACTGTTGGGATCGGGAATCTTATATTCACATGAACTGCCCTTTCAAGTTCCCTATATCACGCTGATCGTATTGGCAATCGGCATTGCATTTGTCATGGACAAAAAGAAAATGCTTTGCAGTCTGGGCTTTTCCAAAAAGCATATTAAAGCAGACAGTATCATTGCAGTTTCTGCCTGCGTTATCACATACATTTTCAGCGTTTTTGTAAGCGAATATTCCCCATGGACACTTTTGAAAACCTCTCTTTATTATCTGCTGTATATTGGTGCTGTGGAAGAAATTGCATTCAGAGGGTTGATTCAAAATTATCTATTCGGATGGAAATGTAACCGAACGGTACTGTTTCTCATTGGCGCAGCGTTTTTCTCGCTGAGTCACCTGCCTTTTCAGATGTTTGCCAATAACAATGTATCCCTTTCGTATCTAACAATTGCATGGCCTAATTTAATTTACACGTTTTTCTTTCATCTGCTGTTATGCTTTATTGCAAATAAGAGAAAAAATATTCTGATTCCCATTGCACTGCATTATATCTCTAATTATATTGACAGCACAATTCTCACTGTGCTTTTCTGCATTTGTTATACAGCGCTGGTTATCGGACATCTGATTTCTTTCATCTCTTCACGGAAGAATCAAAGAAAAAAGCGCCAAACGATTACCGAAACTCTCGGAAAATAACGCAAAAAACGGGACGAAAAACCATCGTCCCGTTTCCTGTATACATGATCATAAAATAGTTTACTGCTCCGCAGCAACCTTTTTCAGGGCTTTCGCCAGCTGATCCGGGCAGGATGTGGGGCGGCTGCCGCATTTGATATTTTCCAAACGCTTGATTACCTCGTCCACCGGCATCCCCTGCACCAATGCGCCGATGCCCTGGGTATTGCCGCTGCATCCGCCGATAAACTGTACTTTTTCCACAATGCCGTCCTCTACGTCGATCTGGATCATTCTGGAACAGACACCATGGGGTGTGTATGTATACTGCATGTCTTTCACGCTCCGTTTTTTGGATTTGCCGCCAGTGCGACTTTTCTATAGTATAACACAGTATGGCCGAAAAAGCAAGTGGGGAAATTCAGAACGAAAGGATGAAACCTATGAAACACAAAACGAAACAGAATCGATTCATGCTATGTCTTTGTGGAATACTGATGGCGTTTGGTGTATTCTGCTGGGTTTATTTCGGTGAAATACAACGTACGGCATCCTATACAGACCTGGTAACAACGTCTGGAACAATTACAGCAGTAGAACCTCTTTATCATGAAATCATTCCTTTCTTTCAAACACAGCCCTATGGGCACCGCATCACATTGGACAATGGCACATCCTACCGTGATATTCCCTTTGCCGAATGGCAGACCTCTGTAGCATACTTGCAAATCGGCGAAAAAGTAACGCTGCAATGTGCACCAGAGAAACAGAATCAGATCTATACAATGAAAAGTAATTCTGCCGTCTATTTCACATATGACAGCATTACAGCAGACTTTGCAGCCAATCGCAAAGACGGAATATGGCTGGGTATTGCTTTTGCTGCGGCGGGAACTCTATTGGCTTTCCTGTACTTCCTGCCGGAATGGCGTCGGCAAAAGCGGCAGCAAGAACGACATAACAGACGATATGCCATCTGGAGAGAAAAGCAGCGCAAAAGAAAATCATAGACAACACCGCACAAAGAGTGCCTAACGGTTTTGTGCGGTGTTGCCCATAAGAACCTGCTTGACAAGCACGGTAAATTTTGATAAAATAAAACAAGAACCGGAGCTGCATCTTGAGAGCCTTTTCAGCATCTTTTCGCACGACCAGATACTGAACAAAATTTGACAAATCGGACAGCTCGGAAAGGAACGAAACACTATGGCTTATGTAATTGGCGTTGACTGCGGTACTAGCGGTACCAAAACAGTATTATTCCGGGAGGATGGCACGGTAATGGCAAGTGCTACCGTGGAGTATCCCATGTATCAGCCCCAGAATGGCTATGCAGAACAAGATCCCATGGACTGGAAAAATGCCATGATCCAGACCATTCAGACAGTTGTCACAAAGAGCGGCGTACAGAAAGAAGATGTCAAGGGCATTGGTATTTCGGGACAGATGCATGGCCTGGTCATGCTGGACAGCGACAACAATGTCCTACGGAAATCCATTATCTGGTGTGACCAGCGTACCGCTGCGGAAGTAGACGAAATGAACCGTGTGGTCGGACAGGACAAACTTATGGAGATCACCGCAAATCCGGCCCTGACAGGCTGGACTGCTGCAAAGATTCTCTGGGTTCGCAACAATGAACCGGATATCTATGAGAAGTGCAGACATATTTTGTTGCCCAAGGACTATCTCCGTCTGATTCTCACCGGCGAGTATGCTACTGAGGTATCGGACGCATCCGGTATGCAGCTGCTGGACGTGGCAAACCGCTGCTGGTCAGATGAACTGTTGGGACTGCTGCAAATTGATAAAAGCCTGCTGGGCAAGGTTTATGAGTCCTGCGAAGTTACCGGCAAGCTGACAAAGGAAATGGCAGATCTGCTGGGTCTGTGCAAAGGTACTGTGGTTGTTGGCGGTGCTGGAGACAACGCGGCAGCGGCTGTGGGAACCGGCGTTGTCAAGGACGGCAAGGCATTCACCACCATCGGTACTTCCGGCGTCGTATTTGCACACACATCCGCAATGGCTATGGATCCCAAGGGGCGTGTACACACCTGCTGCGCAGCAGTTCCGGGCAGCTGGCATGTCATGGGCGTTACCCAGGGCGCTGGTCTGTCTCTGAAATGGTTTCGGGACAACTTCTGTGCAGCAGAAAAGCAGACTGCTTCTCTCATGGGTGTTGACGAGTATTATCTCATGGACAAGGAGGCAGAACAGGTACCGGTCGGCGCAAACCGTCTGCTCTATCTGCCATACCTCATGGGCGAGCGCACACCGCATCTAGATCCAAACGCACGCGGCGTATTCTTCGGTCTGTCAGCAATGCACACTAAGCGAGATATGCTCCGTGCAGTACTGGAAGGCGTTACTTATTCCCTGCGTGACTGCGTGGAAGTATTCCGGGAAATGGGCATCTCCGTGGACGATATGATGGCATGCGGCGGCGGCGGTACTTCTCCCCTGTGGCGCAGTATGCTGGCAGATCTGTACAACTGCCCAGTAAAGACCGTGGCTTCTAAGGAAGGTCCGTCTCTGGGTGTGGCAATCCTGGCTTCTGTGGGCGCTGGCATCTATGACAGTGTACCCCAGGCTTGCGAGGCAATTGTCAAAACAGACAAAACACAAAATCCTCAGGCGGAAAATGTACCGGTATATGAGTCGTACTATCAGCTGTATCGGGAAATCTATCCGGCACTCAAGGCGCAGTTCGGGAAACTGGCTGAGTTGGCGTAAAAATGTATCAGAAATTGAGTCGTACTTTTGCGCTTCCCCTGATTTTGAGTTACTTGATCCTGCTTTCGGCGTGCCACTCTCAAGCATCTGTTCCTGCAACAACACAAACTATGGAATCCACTACAGAACATGTGGTACAAGAATATACTGCTTCTCACCTTTCCAAAGAAGAAACGGAAGCATTTGCCAAGGAAGTAAAACAAGAACTGTTCAATGGAGACTGGAAAAACTTGTCACAAAAAATCAAGTATCCCATTTGCATTGACGATACTGTCTACAACAGCAGTGATGAACTTCTGGCAAATGCAGAACAGATTCAAACCAATTTTGTTCCAGAATTCTGGAACAATCTGGAGGAGGAAACCTGCGTAGATATGTTCAATAATTCAGAAGGAATTATGCTCGGACGTGGGCAGATATGGCTGGCATCAATCATACATGAAAATGGAACAAAGGAATTGCTCATTATTTCCATCAATAATGATGGGTTTTAAAAAAGAACAATAGTAAAAGACGATACCAGTGCACTATGCGCTGTATCGTCTTTTTCAAAGGAGGTATTCCCATGCAAAAAGTCATCTCCGTTGCAACCATGCGTGCCAGCGATGCCGCTGAAATTGCCAGCGGTACGGACAGCAAAATCCTTATGTACCGTGCCGGACTGGGATTATTCCGCAGCCACGACTGGCACGGCAGCATTGACATTGTGGCAGGCAGCGGCAACAACGCCGGAGACGGCTATGTGTTGGCGCTGCTGCTCCATGACGCCGGTATCCCCTGCCGGATCATACTGACCAGCGAAAAATTTTCCCCGGACGGCGCTTACTACTTTGAAAAGTGCCGGAGCGCTGATATTCCGGTCACAAGAGAAATTGATTTTTCCCACACAGATATTATCGTAGACTGCCTGCTGGGCACAGGATTTCAGGGGGAACTGCGTCCCAACCTGCGGCAGGTAGTGGAACAGATCAACGCTGCCCATGCTTTTGTCATCAGCGTGGACATCAACAGCGGTATGAACGGCGACACCGGAGAGGGGCTCTGTGTCCGGTCTGATCTGACCGTTTCCATTGGTATGCTGAAAACCGGACATCTGCTGGGGATGGCAAGGAATTCCATCCAAAAGCTGTATAACTACGACATTGGCATTCCCTGCATCGGAGCATATGTACCGCTATATGCACCAAATGAAATACCGGAAGAATACAGCGCCGATTTTTCTTTCCCAGCACAATTTGATGAGGTAATGGATTCTGTGGGAATTCCCGACGACTCATCGGAAAAACGACTACAGGCTTATGCCCATTCGATCTGGGAACGGATCCGATTTTTCCAGGTAACAGACAGCTGATCGTCTGCTTTTCTTTCATATTACTTTCAAAGCAAAAAGCGCTGGTACTGGATGTGTACCAACGCTTTTTCTGTTATTTGCGTGAAAATGCAATTCTTACTCTGCGGACACAGTAGTTGACCCCTCGACAGCATCCGCTGCCGCCTGTGCCAGCCGTTCGTATGCCTGCTCATAGAAATATTCTTGCGCATTGATCAATGGTTCTTCCGCAGGCTCACGGCGATACGAACCGTCGGGCTGCTGCACACGTGCCTTCACGTTGTCTGTCATCATCAAATCAAACATATCCAGAATCCGCTGTTTGATGGATGCATCATAAATGGGCGCTGCAACTTCCACACGGCGGCGTGTATTCCGAGTCATCCAGTCTGCCGATGCAATATACACCTTACAGTTCTCATGCGCACCGAAAATATAGATCCGGGTGTGCTCCAGGAATCGTCCTACAATGCTGCGGATGGTCACATTTTCGGTTTCCTCCGGCACACCGGCAATAAGGCAGCTGATGCCACGGATAATCATCTCAATCTTTACCCCTGCCTTGGATGCCTCAATCAGCTTTTCAATCAGATACTTATCTGTCAGGGAGTTGATTTTGATGCCGATATATGCCGGTTGTCCAGCCTTTGCCAGCTCGGTTTGTTCGTTGATCATATCTGCCAGCTTGTTTTGCAGGCACTTCGGTGCAACCAGCAAATGCTCGGTATGCTCCACAGTCTGTCCCAGACACAGTGCTTGGAACACCCGATTTGCCTCCAGACCAATGTCATGATTCCCCGTCATCAGAGAATAGTCCGTGTAAATTGCCGAAGTCTTTTCGTTATAATTGCCTGTGCCCACCTGAGTGATATAGGAAATTTCCGTACCTGCCTTCTTGGTGATCAGGCATAGCTTACTGTGTACCTTGAGGTTATCCAAACCATAAATGATCCGGCAGCCGGCATCTTCCAGACGGCGAGACCATTCAATATTGTTTTCCTCATCAAACCGGGCGCGCAGTTCTACCAATACCACAACATCCTTGCCATTCTCTGCCGCCTCGATCAACGCTTCTACAATCTTGCTGTTGGATGCCACACGGTACAGCGTCATCTTAATGGAAACTACTTGCGGATCTCTTCCGGCTTCGTTCAAGAGTGTCAAAAACGGTCGGATGCTCTCATAGGGGAACGCCAGGAAACGATCCTGTTCCTCTACCTGCTCAATCATTCGTTTAGACGAATCACGCCATACCGGTTCCTGAGGCACACGGCGCTGGTAGAACAAGCACTTGTTATGACGCAGCATATCCCGCACTACGGAGAGCACAGACAAATTCAAAGGTGCTTCCGAATAGAACACCTGTTCTTCTGTCAAATTCAGATAGCCGCACAAGGTCTGGATCACTGTGGTATCCATCAACCGGGAAAATTCCAGCTTAATAGGACAGAGTTTCTTCCGTTCCCGGATCAACTGTTCCATTGCTTCACGATAATCGCACTCTTCTTCCGTGCGCTCGTCCGGTTCAATATCGGCGTTACGGATAATTCGAATGAGAGACTTACTCTTAATCGTGTGCCTGGAAAAGATCTCTGGTACAAAATGCAGGATCAATTCTTCCGCCAGAATAAAGCGGTTCTTTCCCGTAGGAAGAGAAACGATCTTCGGAAATACACCACTGCTGCAAGGTACGATCCCCAGCTTCTGCGTGCCTTTTTTCTCTAATACCACCACTGCATAGATGGACTTGTTCTGCAAAAACGGAAACGGTTGTTTTTTGCTAATAATCTGAGACGAAAGCAGCGGTTCGATTTCTGCCTTAAAATACGCCTCCAGCCAGGCAGCTTCTTCCATCGTGATCGTGTGGAAGTCCACAATATCCACACCCTGCATGCTCAATTCTGCACGCAGATCCTCATAAGTATCATCCTTGTCACGCAGCAGTTCCCGCACATGCGCATAAATCGCTTTCAGCTGCTCTTTACAGGTCATATTGGTTTTGTTTTCTCGGAACTCCGGATCCTCACACATCTGATCATAAATGGATCCGCAGCGAACCATGAAAAATTCATCCAAATTGCTCTGAAAAATCGACAAAAACGACAGCCGTTCACAAAGCGGATTTCGTTCGTCTTTCGCCTCCTCCAGAACACGCTGGTTGAACTTCAGCCAGGACAGTTCCCGATTATCATAGCATTTTGACTTCATATCAATTCCTCCAAATTTATTTCAAGCAATACCGCGCAAAGCCGACAGGCGGTCTTCGTGCGGTGTTGCCTCCAATCCATTCTATGTATGAATCTTTTTGTACACCTCATTGCATAGGCATTCTCATACTATGCTAATTATATTATAAAAGATTCGTTCTCTTTTTGACATCTTATTGATGTAAATTATGTGTTACCTTTTTGTTAATCTACATGCAATTAGATTTAACCAGAACTTTACATGCCGTTCGAATATCTGCACTTGTATAACCAGAGGAAAATGCTGTATAATAAGGATAGAATTGAACTAAGGATCAGGAGTTTGCTTATGAAATACGCAGTCATTGATATCGGATCAAATACCGTCCGGCTGGCAGTTTACACTACAGACGGAAAGACATTTCACCCTTTGTTTTCTCAAAAATATACCGCTAGTCTCGCCGGGTATGTCCAAAACGACATTTTAACTCAGGAAGGCATCCAGAAGGCATGCAGTGTACTTCTGGGCTGCCGCACTCTCCTGGAGCAGTTCCAGCTGGAACAAACGTTCGTCTTTGCAACGGCTTCTCTCCGCAATATCCAGAATACACGGGAGGCGGTGGATCAGATCTTCCTGATGACCGGTTATTCCGTCGATGTTCTGTCAGGACAGGCAGAAGCCTATCTGGACTATTATGGCGTCCGCTATGATGCACCCATGGAAAAAGGGCTGCTCTTTGACATTGGCGGCGGCAGTACAGAGATCGTCACAGTGGCACATGACGGTCCCGGCATTATTGAAAGTTTGCCCATTGGCTCTCTAACGCTTTCCAAAGCTTATGTGGAAAAGGTATTTCCCCGGCAAAAAGAACGAGAAGTCGTTCAGGAACGAATCCGAAAAGAACTGAAAAAACGAAAGCTGAATCATCTGCCGGCTTTCCCCAATCTCTGCGGTGTTGGCGGTACGGCACGCACAGTTCTGAGGCTTGCTCAGGCACAGCAGGAGTTGCCAGAAACGCAGCGGATTCTGACAACATCACAATTTCGCACCCTGGAAAAGACACTCTGGAAAAAAGATGCGGCAGCACGGGAACTGCTGCTGCAAAACTGCCCTGACCGCCTGCACACCATTTATACTGGTATGCTGATCCTGGATGCACTGGTACAACTGACAAAATGCGAGTCCATCTATATCAGCAAATATGGTATCCGGGAAGGGTATCTGCGGCGAGAGCTGTCGAAAAAGAAAAATGAACAGCCGAGAGCCGACAAAGCGTAATCAGAATAGAAACAAATGTGCATTTCTCACCAGGTTCCGGCAAAGAAATGCACATTTGTTTTCATTTTAGCAATTGATTATGACAGAACAGGAAGTACATTCTCCAAGTGCACCAAGAATTTCAACAATACCATTGCATCGTTGGAAGTCAGATCACCTGTTGCATCGCAGTCCGCATTCTGTCCAGCCTGTTCATTTAGGGTAACAGAACCGCTTACCGCCCGATTCAGCAGAACAGCATCAGTGATATCCACTCTACCGTCCAAGTTCACATCGCCGTAAAGCACATTTACATCCGATGTAACATTTGTACTGCTATCAGTGGAAGCTGCTGAAACAGAGGATGTTGTGGTAATAGACTCACCAGTTGTAGCAGCTGTCGTTGTACCGGTTGTTTCAGAAGCTCTCGTGCCGTCTGGCTCTTCGCCCCAAACAAGCTCGCCATTGGTATAAGCGGTAATTTTTTCTGTAATTGCCGCTGCATCGTTGTCATCTTCAAAGCTGATCAGATCGCTGTAGCTGTAATCATTGCTGGAATCCCATGTGGTTTCATAGGTGTCTGGATTCATCTTGTTCAACAGACCAAACTGATATACACGGCTGCCATAGAAATTACAGTTTTCCCATGCAATTTCGATGTAGTACATGCCGTTGTCATCGTACTGCACAGGCTCTGAAATTGTGGCATGGGTTTGATTATTCGTCATAGCACTTTCTGCATCGTAGTCCACTCGTGTTTCCACCATAGAAATATCCTCACCAATAGCAGTCAGCTCATCAATGTTGAAGTAATATCGTACCCGCAGGTCATTACAGAACTGCGGCGGATCAATGGTACGGTTATGGACAACGATCTTGATCTGGAGTCCCGCATCATTTTCCTGTGCCTTTCCGGCAGTGACGTAGAAACCAGTGGGAGTACTTTCGTCCACATCATAGCCGTTCTTGGCATTTTGTGACATATCGAAATCTTCGATAACGGCATTTTTATCCGCCAGTTCCTTGCCTTCAGCACCGTAGAAATGATACAATCCGGCAAGATCGCCGCAGAATCCAGCGTTGTAGTCATCCGTGACTTCATTATAAATATAATCGCTTGTAACATCATTATGATAATCCTTCAGATCCGGACCGCCGACCAGTGCACCCCAGAGGGTATGCGTTTGGGGATCCGGTTCATCCATACTCTGAGTAGAAGAACAGGAAGCAGCTCTGTGGTGGGGATGGGTCGCATAACTATTCTCATAGCCAACCTCATAAGCATATCCCATGGGATTATCGCCGAGAATGTATTCCATCTGATCCTTTGCCCACTCTGCAAAGGTCATGTCTCCTGTTTCCTTGGCATAAACCATAGCACAGAGACCGGCAGCTGTGTTATACCGTGCACTGCCGTAGTCGGAGACAACAGCAAATCCAGCCGGAGATTTTGCAATCCATGCACCGTCTGCTTCCGGCAAATCTTTGATCTCTGAAGCAGTAATTGTCGTATTCCAGAGCTGATCATCCATACCGAAGTATTTGTGAGATGTAACCGGCACATCAAAATCTGCTTCAGCCGCATCCGCTTCACTCATACCTGACCAGAACTCCAGATTCCAGCGGAAAATATACCAATCTCTGGAAATATTAGTAACAGGAGCAAGCTTTGCAAAAACGCCGCCCCAGACAGTATCCCAACAGTGTACCCAGATGTTCTGCCAGCAGTTTCCGGTGTCGGAGATGATACGCTTCATATAACCAGTGTATGGATGCGCACCCATTTCACCGGTGACAGATTCATCCACGGCAATGATATCGTTGATATAGTCATAATCCTCGGTACAGTAATAGAGCCATACTGCTGCCCAGGCCAGTTCGTCATAGTCATAGCTGGAGGTGTAGAAACCGCCGTCATAGCCAAGGCTGTCTACCACAAGTGTGGAATCCCCTGTCTCATGGTGGGTCTCCACAGAAAAATCATAGAGCGCAAGGGCATAATCCAGACACTTCTGTGCATATTCCGGATCAGTATCCTTGAAGTTCAGATAATTCACTGCCAATGAAGCGGCAGCACCTGCGGTCTGATCTGACGCCGGTGTCTCTGTGGTAGCGAAGTATGCCGGACGCTTTACAGCACAGGAGGAAGTTGCAACATAAGTATCATCTACCTGCAATTCCGGAGCACACCAATAGTTGTGGTCGTTGTTACCCTCGCCTACCTGATAGCAGTACGCTACTACATTGCCCTCATCATCCAGGAAGGTTGCTTTCAGGAAATAATCGTTAACCCAGCGCAGTTCATCCTCTACATGCTGCTGCAAGCCGGTTTCAATGTAAGCATCACGGAATTCATAATAGCCCCAGCCCACAGTGGAAGCAGAATAGCTGCCCGGCAGGCCAAACTTGACATGATCGCCGGCATCGTGCCAGCCACCGGTCAGATCCACACAGCCGTCACCGTCCGGGTCCAGATATTCTCGATTGGCGTCAATAAATTCCTGGCTCATGTTGGTTCCCACATAGAGACCCTCTGCGGCACTTGCACCGCCATCACCCTTGCCGCTGTCCTCACTTGCCTTTCCGCCATCAAGACTTTCCATGGGCACCAGAGGGATCATACCATCCTTTACATGACAGTTTCCGCGCCAGGAATAATATCCGTCATCTGCCACCTCATCGCCGCACTTGTTGGCATCATAAAAGCAGAGCGCCAACTGGAGTGCTTCGGCAAAATTGTCGTAATTATTGGGATTCTCCTCGTCAATGAATGCAGCGTTAACCGGAAGTGCTGCCGAGGATACCAGCATCACACCGCTGAGAAGTCCGGCAGAAATGCGCCGGATCAGTTTTGAAATTTTTTTCATGAATTTTTCCTTTCTATTTCATTCTGAATTCGATCAAAAATGATCTGATATCCATTACAGCCATCCTTAATGGCACGATTCACTCGGCTAATAGTTGCTGTACTAGCACCAGTCTCTTCCACAATGTCGTGGAACACATGTCCACTATGCAGCATTTTAGCCACCTGAAGCCGCTGTGCCATGGCATTCAGCTCCTGATAGGTACAGAGGTCTTTAAAAAAAGCATAGCATTCGTCCGCTGTACGCAATGCCAGAATCGCTTCGAACAAAGCTTCCTGATCTGCCTCCTGTCGTTCTTTCTTCATGCGCAATCACCACGTCCTTCCTATTCTGTTTGCTGTTCTTATTGTACCATATCCCACAGATAATGTAAATAGTGCACAGGAAATTCCCTCATATTTCGGCAAAATCGCCAGAAAATACAATTTCTTTTTGTCAAATTGACAATATAGAAAAAACAGACGATGCTGTGCGGAACTCCACACTGCACGTCTGTTTTTCATGAAAGCTTACTTTTCTCTCTTTTTCTGATAAATCTTAGATATCCTGCAAAGCGTCATATCCGGTTTCGCCAGTACGGATCTTTACAACATCTTCTACATCGTATACAAAGATCTTGCCATCACCGATCTGACCGGTATATAGGACCTTCTTCACAGCGTCGATGATCTTCTGCGGCGGAATCTTTGCCACGACAGCTTCTACTTTGACCTTCTTGAGAAGCTTTGTACCCTCGGTCTTGACACCACGATAATAGGACGAGTTGCCTTTCTGCGAGCCATAGCCCATAACATGTGTTACGGTTACACCGTTCACGCCCATAGATGCCAGTGTTGTCTGAAGCGCATCCAATTTATCCGGATTGCACATGATGGAGATCTTGGTGAGCTTCGCCTTATCACCGTTTGCCGGCTTCAGGATCATTTCAGATTCCGGAATGGTAACGCCGGTTGCAGCTGCATCAGCAGCATCCGAAGCCATGGATACAGTGGACGGCATAAAGTCTGCATAAGCGGACGGCAGATTGTGCTCGGTTGCATCCAGGCCAAGTACTTCTTCTTCTGCGGAAACACGCAGACCTATGGTTTTTTTAATGATCAAGAATGTGATAGTGATTGTAACAGCAGTCCATGCCAGGATACAGATCATACCCAGCAGCTGGCTGCCCAACAGCGAGAAGCCGCCGCCGTAAAAGAGACCTTTACAAGAGTCATTGCCCGGAACAGAAGTGGTTGCAAACAGACCAACTGCAATCACGCCCCACATACCATTGAGACAATGTACTGCAACGGCACCAACCGGGTCATCAATATGCAGTACATGATCCAAGAACCAAACACCGAAGCATACCAGCAGACCGGAAACAATACCAACACCAATAGAACCAACTGCATCCATAACATCGCATCCGGCAGTAATACCAACCAAACCTGCCAGAGAAGCATTCAGACACATGGAAACATCCGGCTTGCCATATTTCAGCCAAGTGAAAATCATGCAGACAAAAGTTGCTATTGCCGGTGCAATTGTTGTGGTCAGGAAGATGGAACCCAACTGACCCACGGAGGTCGCTGCTGCGCCATTAAACCCATACCAACCAAACCACAGGATAAATACGCCCAATGCGCCGATCGTCAAGGAGTGACCTGGAATTGCATTGGCTTTCACCTTGCCATCCTTTGTCTTGGTAAACTTACCAATACGTGCGCCCAGAATTGCCGCACCGATCAATGCAGAAAGACCGCCAACCATGTGGATCGCACCAGAACCAGCAAAGTCATGATACGGTGTAGCCAACTGGGTCAGCCAGCCGCCGCCCCATACCCAGTGCGCTTCTACTGGATAAATTACTGCCGAAATAACAGCAGAATAAATACAGTAGGAAATGAATTTGGTACGCTCAGCCATAGCACCAGAAACAATGGTTGCCGTAGTTGCGCAGAATACAAGGTTAAATACAAAGCTGGACCAGTCAAAATTTGCATAATCCGAGAAAATGTCAAATCCCGGCTTGCCAATCAAGCCCACCAGATCTTCGCCGCACAGAAGTCCGAAACCGATCAGGATAAATACCACTGTACCGATACAGAAATCCATGAGGTTTTTCATAATAATATTGCCGGCATTCTTTGCTCTGGTAAATCCAGCCTCTACCATTGCAAAGCCGCACTGCATAAAGAATACCAATGCCGCACCGACCAAGAACCAGACGCCGTATACTTCGCCGCCTATCATTTCCAGAATTGTTGTTTCATCCATGATAATGCACCTCTCCATGATGTTATTTCCTCAGCAAACAGCGGTACCTTTCTGCTGCCGGGTATGCAAAACAAAAAACAGCAAAGGCTTTGGGCGTCAAACGCACCAGCACCTTTGCTGTTCGTGTTATTAGTATAGCGGATTTTTTGGCTTTTGTCAAGCGGTTTTTGCAGATTTTCACCGTCTGGGATACCAATTTCTTCAAAAATAAATCTTTTTTGCGGATTCACTTTTCATAAAACGAAATCATGTTCCAAATCACTGCACAAAAAAACCGGCAAAAAATTTATTACGGTTTCTTTCCGCCAAAGGAATCAGCAAGAAGCTGTGCAGTCTTTGCCAGATAAGGTACATCTGTCTCTGCCAGCTTTCCGTCATCGCAGGCTGCGGCAACCTTCGGATCCAGAGGTACACGTTCCAGCACCGGCACATTGGTACTGTCTATCGCATCATCCGATCCGAACAGTGGGATCTCCTTTCCGCAATCAGGACATTTCAGAAAACGCATATTCTCCACCATGCCCAGAACCGGAATATCCATGCGCTGCGCCATAGCAACTGCTTTCTGTACGATCATGGAAACAAGGGACTGAGGCGTGGACACAATAATAATTCCGTCCAGAGGCAGGCTCTGGAATACTGTCAGCGGCACATCGCCGGTTCCCGGCGGCATGTCCACGAACATAAAGTCCACATCGCCCCACTTGACATCTTCCCAGAACTGCTTTACCACGCCGGAGATCACAGGACCGCGCCAGAATACGGGATCGGTCTCATTTTCCAGCAGCAGGTTCAGGGACATGACCTTTGTGCCATCCTGTGCCAGGTGCGGCAGCAGGCATTCATCCTCTGTCTGGGCGTGGTCATGGATTCCGAAAATCTTTGGGATGGACGGACCGGTAATATCTGCATCCAGCACAGCCGTCTCATAGCCCAGACGGCGTGTCTGGATAGCAAGAAGGCTGGTCACGAGAGATTTTCCCACGCCGCCTTTTCCGCCCACAACGCCGATAACCCTGCGGATTCCTTTGGTATTTTGTACAGCACGCTCATTCTGTTCCTTGTCCTGACAGCCTTCGCTGGTAGAACAGGAACTGCACTGGTGATTACATTCTGCCATATCTTAAACTCCTTTTCTTTGATTTACATAATCCTCTTTAGATAGAGTTACATAGGTTTCACCTTCATATTCAAAACTGATATTTGAATATCTATCCGATGCTTTCACGGCATAATCATTAAGATCCCTTTTGAAAGAAGTATTCGGACCCATACAAATTTCCAAGTAATCTATACATTCTGAATATTTTTTTGAGGGAAGAAATTTTAACGTTATGATTGTACTGACATCCATATTATCCACTTTGGAGAATATTTCAGAAAGCATATCATATTCTTCTTCATAGTTCCATTTTTCGCCTCCTTCATTATTTACCAGTACATAAATTGAGATCGACGGATTAAACCCGCGTTTTTCGTTTTCCGACTCCACATAGTCTTCTATGTCAAAAGATTGCTCTCTGACACGTTGTGCATAAATATCGTCATCTTCAAAACTACATAAAGGAACAGTCATATATGTGTGAAGATAAAAGTCCTCAAAAACGGTTTCCAATTGATCTTGCAGATCTTCTTCAATTTGTTCTGAAACACAGGCACCATAATAGCCTTCGAATGCAATTTCTCCTTCCTCCGTGAACAACGCTTCAAACCGGATATCATGATTTTCTTTTGGAGAACATACACCGTAAAAAGTAGATTCACGGTTCTGCCAGACATCATCGCAGAAAAATTCTTCATCATATTTCTCTTCTAAGGCTTTTGTGATTGTCCGTTTTAATGCTTTTTTGGAATAGATAAGTTTACACCCGGTAAAACTTCCTGCCATTGCTATCATGAATGCACTCAGAGTAAATAAAGATACAATACGCTTTATTTTTCGCATAATTTTTCCTCAAATTTAGCATGTTCTGTTTTATTATTCATCATCCTACCGATGACCAACATTCAGAACACTGCAAGCCACGCAAATTCTGTTATCCTTTCTGCAAATGACATTCCATCAAACCGAATTCCTTCGTCATGAAGTATTATACCACATTATCGTGAAAAAAGCAAGGCATAATTTTTTCAGTCCAGCTGCACGGGCACCGCTTCATCCAATACAATACTATCTGGTGTTACCACACAGTCCATTGCCATGATCTTCACCCCTGCCCGACCTGCCTCTCGGAGTGCCTCGCCAAATGCCGGATGAGTCGTATCATTGGGGCGTAAAGCTATCATCTCTTTCATCTGGATCACGAACAGGACATAGGCTTCATAGCCGTCTTTTCTACACTGTATCAATTCACGAAGATGTTTCACGCCACGGTCTGTCGGCGCATCGGGAAACATGGCAATACCCTTTTCCTCGAGAGTAACGCCTTTCACCTCCAGAAACGCCTTTCTGTCTCCGTCCGTGACAAAAAAATCGAAGCGTGAATTGCCGTACGTTACTTCCCGGCGAATCACGGCATCAGAAGAAAAGAGTGTGCCTTTTTTTCTAAGCCACTCCTCAGCAGCTGCATTGGGGATCTGGGAATCCATATTGATGAGCAGCGGCACAGCACCGTCACGCTGTTTTTCCACAGCAATCAGGTCATATTTTGTTTTGCGGCTGGGGTTGTCTGCAACGGAGAGATACACTGTACTGCCGGGCAGCAGAAGTTCCTTGCATCGACCTGTATTTTTGACGTGAACGGTTTCCGGTACGCCGTCTATCTCCACATGGGCAATGAAACGGTTGGGACGTTCCAGAAAAACGCCGCTGATGATTTGTTTGTATTTCATACATTACTTTCCTTTTTTCATCATAACATCATAGCAAAGAAAATCACCGTTTTCAGTCTCAATGACATGAAAATCCATTACAGAATATCCTCTTTTCAGATAAATTCTTTTGGCCGGCAGAGATGCATCCAACACAATCTCATCATATGTCTCCAAAATCCTTTTCTCTGCATAGTCCAGCATTTCACGTCCAAAACCACAGCCCTGATACTGCGGCAATACGAACAAACGGCATATCTCATTCTTTTTGATGGTTACTGTGCCCACAGCATGGTTCGACGCATCATAGCACAACATGACCATATTATCCTGAATATCACTGCGGATATTCGTTTCCTTATGATGAGCAAGGAAAAAGTCCACTGCGCCTTGGGCATAGTAGCGGGGATAGATTGCTTGAATCGTACGCACAGTGATATCCCTGACAGTTTCCAGATTGATAGGTTCCGCTTTTCTAATGCTCATATTTTTCACTTCCTGTTTTCATTTCCCCCAGCTGCCAGAACGCCACCGCACTGGCAGCTGCAACATTCAGGGAATCCACTCCATGGGACATGGGGATGCGCACGATATAATCACAATGGGAAATGGTATGGGCAGCAAGCCCGTCGCCCTCTGTTCCCAGCACAACGGCAAGCTTTTCCTCTGCCATAAGCCTTGGGTCATCTATGGAAATGGAATCATCGCTCAATGCCATGGCTGCGGTGCGAAAACCCAACTTGTGCAGGGATTCGATGTCCGTATCTCTTCCCAGGTATGTCCACGGGATCTGAAACACTGTACCCATGCTCACCCTTGCAGCACGTCGGTACAAGGGATCGCTGCATCCGGGCGTCAGCAAGATCGCATCCATATGCAGTGCCGCTGCCGAACGAAAAATAGCACCCGCATTGGTGGGATTCACCACATTTTCCAGAACGGCGATCCGGCGTGCATCTTTGCAGACCGTCTCCACTGTGGGCATATCGGAACGCCGCATGGCACAAAGCGCACCTCGGGTCAGCTGAAAACCAGTGAGCCTGGTCAACACCTCCGGCTCAGCAGTAAACACAGGAATATCGCCACATCGAGAGATAATTTCCTGTGCTTCCCCTGCAATATGCTTTCGCTCCAACAGCAGAGAAACCGGCGCATATCCGGCATCCAGAGCACGCAGGATAACCTTGGGACTTTCGGCGATAAATAGGCCTCCTTCTGGTTCGTAATAATGACGCAGTTGGGATTCGGTACACCGGGCGTAGATATCCAATTCCGGTGCGGCGAAGTCGGTGATCTCAATGATGTTTGGCATAATATCTCCTTTACTCTATATGAAAATGATATTGAACTTCTCTAAGTGCTCTTCCGCCAATCATATCATCCAAATAATTATCGCTAAGATGAAACCCAACTCTTTCATAAAATTTTCTTGCCCTTTCATTTTCTTCAAGCACCCATAAAAATATATCATGATATCCAAGAAGTTTCAATTCATGGATCACTGCATAAATCAGTTTTTTTCCGTATCCTTTCCCCATATATTCTGGCAGAAGATAAATGGATATAATTTCGCCAAAGTTTTCGAAATCATGAAATCTGGATTTCCCGAAACTGGATGTTCCGATAAAAGTGTCGTTTTCCACTATCACAAGCGTTTCTCTATCATCCTTGTCTATGCTTGAAGCCCATCTTCCGGCAGGAATACTTTTCAGAAAACTTTCTGGAATGATATTTTGATATGCAAACTTCCAGCTCTCCTCATAAATACGGCTAATTGCCAATCGATCATCCGTTGATTTCATTTTTCTGATTTCCATAGAATCCTCCTTCCCAATCATCATTCTTAAAACAATGACATCTGCACATACTTCTCCGGCAGCTCATGCAGATACCGAAAACATGCACCCATATCATACACAATACCATTCGCACAGCATTTCTCCTGAAAAAGTATCGTCAATTCCTGCCACCGATCACTTTGCAATTGATAAGCATTGCCATATCTTCGGCAATAGCGTTCTTTCAAACCGGGAAAATGCCGGTCAAGCGCTGCATAAAAATACTCCCTGTCCCCTTCACGCAAAGTCATGCCCATGCCGAAGCAAATGATGCCATAGACCTTCGCTTGAATACAATAGTTCAGAATGCCCTCCAGATTTTCCCTGGTATCATTGATATACGGCAGAATCGGTGACAGCCAGACAATGGTAGGAATACCGTTTTCATGAAAAATGCGTAGAGCTTCAAAGCGCTCTCTGGTAGTACTGACATTGGGCTCCAGAATTCGACAAAGGCTCTCGTCATAGGTGGTCAGTGTCATCTGTACCACACACTTTGCCTTTTCGTGAATACTCTTGAGTAAATCCAAATCCCGGAGAATGCGAATGGATTTCGTGAGGATCGAAACACCAAAGCCATAATGATCAATGATCTCCAGGCACTTCCTTGTGAGGCGAAGATTTTCCTCACAGTGCATATACGGATCGCACATAGCACCTGTGCCAATCATACATTTTTTCCGTTTGGAACGCAGCGCTTTTTCCAGCAGTTCCGGCGCATTTTGTTTGACTTCAATATCTTCAAAAGCATGGGTGAATCCATAACAGCTGCTGCGGCTGTCGCAGTAGATGCAGCCGTGGGTACAGCCGCGGTACAGGTTCATGCCGTTCTGAGCGGAGAGAATGCCTTTGGCGTTAACAAAGTGCATGGGAGCCTCCTTTGTGTGCGTTTGTATCGGTTCATTTTATTTTAACACATTTCCACGAGATATGCAAGAGCAATACCGCATAAGAAAAAAGCAGGCGCATGTACACCTGCTTCCTGTTTTTTCTCACCCGGGGACACCAGCCAAAACAAGCTGTCAGCGTTCCCCTGTTTCTATAAACTCCATTAGCTGTTCCATGCTTTCAAAATCGTCATAATCGCCGACGATACCGGTGCGGTGATACACGATCCCTTTTGCTTCATTCCGCTCCAGACAGTCCAGAAGATGTTCTATGCCATATTTTCTGGCAAATTCCGTGAAGGCCAAAGGTTTCACTTTGCCCAGAAGTCCTTTCCGACAATCTGTATTGTCACAGACGAAGCAATGAGAGACGCTTTTTTCCAAGGCACATTTTCGATTTTCACACCAATCCTTATCTAAACAATTTTCCGCATGGCAGCCATTACAATTTGCATTTTTGGCACAAAGGCAACACGCCAGTCCACACCTTGCAATACCCAATTCACGTTTCATGTCACGTACCTCCTATCTCTTTCATTAATGCAACCCGATGTATATATGAATCTCCGCATTTTCAAAGTCAGCATTCTGATACTCTTCAAAATCGCAGACAAAAGAACGTTTGAGTTTCATTTGCCAGAGTTCCTGCCAGAACTGCTGCACCGCCGTTACCATGTGACCTTTGACAATGAATTTCGCATACGTCCCTGCCGGAATTTTTCGCACAGAAAAACGCTCCGGCACATCTACACCGCTGACTTCACAGGCAACCATCACTGTATACTCACCCTTTTCCGCATCGGCATAATCGGTATAAATCCCCAGTGCCTTGTCCCCTATCTTGCCGGGAATCGTCGATTGTCCGTCCGGGGAATAGAATTTGTTCCAGAGTCCGCCGATGACCTGTCCCATGTCGGGCGCAGTGTTACTGGTGCGGGCACAGTAGCCTGCAACGGTCTTTTCATTCAGATGTACAATTTCATAATTCATGGTAGATTCCTCATTTCATTTTGATGCTTTGAGTATACCACAGATAATGCGACATCTGTATGTCATATTTGAAATCATTTCTTTTTCAATTCTGCAATTGCTGCATAATGTTTGATGGAAAATTCCTCCGGTGCCATTTCCTCCAGCATTTTACAATGCTCCTGTTCCCATGCGGCAATTTCCGGTGCGGAAAGAGATGCCCCAACACCACGGCAGGCTTTCATTCTCCCGTTCCAGCTTTCCCGGGTAAAGGGCACATCCAGCAGATATTCTGCATGATACTCCAGGGAAAACCGTTCCTCATAACACGCAGGAATGAAAATGGGGTGCATTGTTTCCTCGGCACCGCTCCAGACGGGATTATATTTCAGCACAAGTGCTTCGCTTGCGCCGGCAATTTCATCTGCAAAGGGCAGCCATGCCATATACAGCACGCAAATACGCCCATCTGCTTTTAACATCCGATACAGATTTGGCATAACTTTTTCATGGTCAAAATACCAAAAGCACTGACAAGCAGTAATGACATCAAAGGAATTGTCGGGAAAATCTAGTTTTTTCGCCGGAATAGCATAATAATCAATGTCCATCCCCTGAGATAATTCCCTTGCCTGGACAATCTGATTCTCCGATATGTCTGTGCCTATCCACTTAGCACCATAACAGTACATATTTCTCGGCAGAACACCTGTCCCAGTACCCATATCCAGAACTGTCTGACCTTTGATGCCGAGTCCACGTTCTGCAATTTTCTCGTAGAACATCCGAGGGTAAATATCACGGAATCTTGCATAATCCGCAGAAGTTCTGCCCCAGTCAAAAGCCTCTCCGCCGTCTATGTTTTTATTCGTAATGTCCATGTTTTTCTCCTGGTTCATATTTTTCCATCATCCGCTTCAATAGTTCCCCAAATTCCTTCCGGTATACCTCCGGCGAAATGATCTCCGCATGCGCCCCAAAGGTCAGAATATACTGATAAAACGATGGCACATCCGACCAGGTGAAGCGGAGCAGCGCATTACCATCTTCATCAAACTGAGGGAGTTCTGTACCGAACTCTTCAATGACCCGCCACTTCACCGATTTATCAAACCATACTACCGCTTCAATTTCGCCTTCGGTATACAGCAACTTGTCGCAAACATACACCGGAACATCCCGATTTTCGCATGGCTCACCGGTACATTTCAGATTTGCCATTCTTGTGAGCTTGAACATACGGTAATCCTGACGCAAAGTACAGTAACCCCACACATACCAATTAGACCATTGAAAAATCAGGTGGTACGGCTCCACTTTACGCTGGCTGTCACCGCCAGGTGCATAATAAGAGAAACTGATTTTTTCTCCCTGTTCCATGGCTGCCTGAATTAGCTCGATCTTATCTGAAACAGCAGATTTGTCCCATGAAGAAAGATCAATCATCAGATGGTTGTCAGCATTTCTAATGGCAGATCGTCCAACTGAAAGCTTTTCCATAAGCTGCCGATAGCGGTTGGTTCCGCTGATACTATCCAGACCTTGCAGTCCGGCAAGGATAGACTTCATATCCGCAGAAGAAAGCAGAGTGCGGTCAAGCCGAAATCCTTCCATAATGGAAATCCCCCCACCCTGTCCTTGGGTCGTAACAATGGGAATTCCAGCTTTGCTGATATCCTCAATGTCTCGGACAATGGTACGCCGGGATACTTCAAAGGTTTCCGCAAGTTCCCTGGCTGTTACCTTGTCTTTTTGTAGGAGAATGGAGAGAATGCCGATGAGACGGTCAATTTTCATATGGACTTCACCCCTGTATTCACATTCCGCAAACTGTCCGTATCCAACCAGTCACCCCATCCGGCAGTCTATCATCCGCAGGTGTTCCATTATCAAAAATGAGATCATGCTGGAACCAGTTGATCATACAATGCTGCCCCATTTCTATGCCATAGAACACAGAAGAAATACCGCCGTCTCCGTTATATACCCACTCTGGAAAGAAACAAATACAATGCTCCATCTGCATGAGCTTTTCCACACGAGGCGCTACGTATTCCTGGAAATTTACCAATTCATCATGCTTTCCATGAGCAACAATGAGACGGGTGCCATCTCTGGAAATGCGATCCAGCACGGCATCATCGGGAATGTAAGATGATGCAATGGGAATAGCTCCATCATAATATCCGGCATAATCTTCCAGAAACTGCCAGGTGAAATAACCGCCGGCAGATGCACCCATGACAAATTTCTTTCCCACATTCCGGGTGTGTTCTGCACAGAAACGGTCAAAGATCGCCTGAACCGGTGCGGAGTATGTCTTTTCCCAGGTCCCCGTAAGAGTACCATCCGCAAGCCGTTTCTCATTGGCGAGGGGTACAATGAGATACGCACCGCCCATGGCATTCTGATATTTCGGTGAGGCGAACTGTTCCGCACCGCAGCACATGATACAGCCTTCCTCCATGAGAGAATTGCTTGCGCCGTGAAGCCACATGAGAACGGGATATTTCCCGGCAGGATCAGCACCGTGCTTCACGGGGTCATAGACATAGTACCGAATGTTTCCGGTCTCTGCACAGGGATAAACATATCGGTCAAACAGGTCAAAGTAAATTTTACTTTTGAACGTATTGGAATAGCTGATAAACTCTCCGTCTTTCAGATATTTCGCCCATTCCGGTATAGCAGTCTTGTTTTGTTCTAATTGTCTAAAATCAGGCAGTGCCATAGGCTTACTCCTTTCATCTTAAAGCCTGTTTAGCAACTTTTTTCATTCGTTTTTGGTGACTTTGTCATTTTCTACATTGAAACCAACGAAAATCCACTCAAAAATCTACACAGAAAAAGTTACTAAACAAGTTCTTACAATTCTATCAAATGCTCATTTTGAAAACAATAAATATTCTCTTTCTTAAATCCGTACAATGAACCTGCAACACAGATATGCGGTTCAAAAGTAAAGGCGTTTACCGAAGAAAGCTTCGTCCGATTTCCTTTTTCAATATAGATTCTATCGTCTTTATTCGTTTCAATAGAATGCCCCAGATTCCCCATAAAATCAAGATTCACAAAGCCTTTTTTGGTTATCAGTGCATTGATATGGTAATACAATTCTTCAAAGGTTGTTTCAGCACACAAAAATTCACGCATCGCATAATGCAGTTCTTCTTCCATTTGCAAACCATTTCGCCATTCTGCATTTGCAATTTTATCAATGTCAGTCACAACGATACCGTTTTGTATGATAATTGTTCTTGTGTAGTCTCCCCATATGTTATTATTCTGAGGACTCAGGTCAATCGTAATAATATCATCCCCCTGGATCAAGGCGTCAGGAGTCTGATACTCTCTGCCTGAAACAGACACTGTCATTTCTTTACCGCTGAACACAAACGCCCCTATATCCCAATACCAAAATGAATCTGCACCATGCGCAAGCAAATACTTCTCACAAAGCGTCCTGACTTCCAACAATGTCATTCCCGGTTTTATGACTGAACAAATATAGCTGATTGTATTCCTGTTTAAATTTTGCATGTCACATATTGTCATTGAAGTATACCTCCGTGATAGCATCTGACCTATTCTTTGTTTCAGTATACCATAAAATCCGACTGAAATCAATGCTGTTTTCAGCATTTTCCTTGCGGAAAGATATTTTTTATGCTATAATAACAGTAAATTTTTAAGGCAACACCACACAAAAATTATGTGGTATTGCCTTAATTAGAGGACGATATGAGCTATTTTTCCAAAGCAGCTGAAAGCATGACACACAGTTGTCACATTTCCCATGATATACTTATTCTATCAAAATAAAAAGGAGTCAAAACACTATGAAATTAGATGGATTCGGAATTTTTGTGCAAAACATGCCCATCATGATACGCTTTTACAGAGATGTACTGGGATTTGCCATCCAGGAAAACGAAAATACCTCCAATGTATATCTTGTCAAGGACGATACCCTATTTTTGCTATACAGCAGAAATGATTTCGAACAAATGACAAGCCGTAAATTTGGTTATGCAAATGGTATCAACGGACACTATGAAATCGCACTTAGCGTGGAAAATTATGCAGCTGTAGACAAAACTTTTGCAGAAGTCACAGCAAAAGGTGCTGTACCTGTAATGAACCCCATCACGGAGCCGTGGGGACAGCGTACATGCTATATTGCTGACCCTGAGGGAAATCTCATCGAAATCGGCTCTTTTCAAAAATGAGGTACAATATGGAACAAATTGAACAGATCATACAACAAGGTCTTGCCAACCTGCAATACAACTGGCTAGACGAATATCTCCTCTCCAAAGCTGGTGTCACCAGAAACTTGCAGTCAGATTGGAACTGGATCCGCTACTGCATTGCAGACAAACTATTTACAGCAGTGTGCCTGGACTGGGAACAGAATCCGGTGTATATTACCCTGAAACTCGAACCGGCAGAAGGCGATTTTCTCCGACAACAATACGAAGACATCCTCCCCGGCTATTACATGAACAAGCTGCACTGGAATTCCATCAAAGCAGACGGCACCATTCCTGCAGAATTGCTGAAAGAAATGCTGGACAAGTCCTATTCCCTTGTTCTTGGCAGTTTTAGCAAAAAGAAACAGCACGAAATTACTGGAAATGTGCAAACATATGACGTGTAAAACCATCGAGTATTCTTTGTGCTGTGTTCCTTAAGATGATTCAGCAAAGAAGAGCATATTTTCTTTAAAGTCCGCTTATAAAAATATCCCCGAAATTCAGAAAATAAATTTGCATGTCAAAGCAATACCTCACAAAAATACTTCGGCAGCTTTCTTTATTTCAATCAATACGCTTTCATCTTTTTCAACGGGGACATGGTCTGTGTTATGGCTGCAAATCAAAGGATAAATCTGCTGCACATTCATATAATGCAGCAGACAAATTGCTGTTTCATAGGCTTTTTGCGGTTTTCCGGAACCGCCGCCTACTAATAAAACCACGCCCTTTTTTCGCTTGAGCTGCGGTTCTTTGTGCAGAAACTGTTTCGCTGAAAAATATTGTTGCAGCCGACTGCCCAGATCCAGCAGTTTTCCCGTTAACTCCGAAAAATAAATGGGAGATGCAATAATGACATTATCACATGTCTCAAGATAACGGTAAACCTCTTGCATCTCATCATCTATAATACAGCCATATTGCTCCCTGCATTTGCAGCAATCAATGCAGGGAGCAATATTTGCCGTATAAGCGTTAACAATTTTATATTCTCCATGCAGTTGTTCTGTCAGTTTCTGAATGAGAAAAGCTGTATCACCATTTTTCCGTGGAGAGCCATTGAGAATCAGTGTTTTCATTATAATCACGCCCCATTTTTATTTTTCCAATAATCTGAAAAAGTTTCGTTTGCACTCAATCACATTTTCTTTTCTCAGCTTGCTGATCTCAAGAAAATCTGCAAGTTCCTACCTGTCATAGGAAATAGTAAAGCTGCTGCTGTCATATTATTTCGCCTGAATCATCAAATATGTCATCAGTTTTTCTCTCAGGACTTCCAGATATTTCTTCATGATAAATCTCTGATTGTTAAGAATTCAACATTCGTAATATGAGGATGTAAAATCCAGATTTATACTTTAAAAATAGAACGCACAAAATTGTACATATGTGGGCGAATGGTGTAACCGCCATGATCGCCGCCGCCAACATAATTCCAGACATGCGTTACGCCGTTATGGTTCATGGTGTCATGATAACTGGCAGGCGTTGACCAGACCACCTGATCATTGGAACCGGCGCTGACCATGAGCAAATAAGGTGAAAGACCGTTGAATTTCAATTCGCTGTCTGGTATCAGATCTGTCGTGAGTCCCGGTGCAGGACACATGGCACCCACATATCCGAACAGATCCGGGCGGCTGAATCCGATATACAGCGATTCTCTTCCGCCCATGGAAAAGCCCGTAATCGCTGTGTTTTTCCTGTCTGTCAGAATGGAATAATTCTGCTCCATATAGGGCATGATTTCCTCGGTCAGCAGATGGATAAAATTATCATACGCCGCATTGTTTTTTTCGTTTAATCCATCACATACGTCCTGGGTATCGCTGGCATAGATATCCGGAAAGACCACGATCATCTCCTCCGCTTCCCCTGCGGCAATGGCGTTGCCAATGATCTGACGCAGTTTCAGAGATGCATCTCCGGCATCCAGCAATGCATCTTCATTGCCCCAATATCCATGAAGCACATAGAGCACTGGATATTGCTTACTGGTTGTATACCCTGCCGGAAGCAGTACATTAAAGTTCTTGTTCCGTTGGCAGACTTCCGAATAAATCGTCTTTTTTTCGTATGTTCCGTATGCAACGCCTGATTTTTCTTCGGTCGCATCGTCTGGCTCTTTTTCCACTATTGCTGTGTTGATCTGTTTCATATATTCCTCTGGTGTTATTTCCGTTTGTGGGAGTTCCGCATCGGTAAAAACATTGATTTTTGCCAGAAGGAAATCCTGGAGCTGAACTATGTCATCTGCATCAGGTGTTCCATTCTGATCCACATCTGCCGCAACGCTTGTAAAATTATCCCCGAAACCATTTGCAACGCCGTTTCTGGTAAGGGCAAGATCCATACCATTCACAATTCCATCCCTGTTCACATCACCTAGAATGAAATCCAGTTCTGCCGGTCCTTCGATTTCAGTTCCGGCAACTGCACCGATTACTTCATCCACATAAAAATTCACCAGCTGTTTTGTGCTTTCTACTATAAGCCGTATGTTAGAGGCGTCCGCAGGAATGGTAAAATGCTTATTGAAAAGCTGCACATACTCACCCCTGACGGCAGTTTTTGAATCCACGTTTATATACTGCGTTTTCCCGTCTTTATCCGTATATTGCATGGTGAGCGAAAACTTCTCTGTGCATTTTCCATCCAGATATTTTACATCTGCACTAAAGCTATAGGTCTCCCCTGTATGAAATGCCGAAGTATCCAGTACCTTCTCTGCACCATTCCATACAGCAGTTCTCCCAGAAACAAGAAGTGCATTGGTTCCCACATAGGGTGTTCTGCCGCTGAGCTGCACCTGACCGACACCTCTCGCTGTCCATCCACAATTGGAATCTTCAAATGTATCATGGAAGTAATATCCATTTTCATCCGGATCATCGGACAATGTAACAACAAAGGTGGAAACACTCTCCGCCGGTAACTGCGCCCAGAAGTTATTTTCCCCTGCTTCTATGCTTACTGTTTTGGCAAGATTTTCAGTGGCAGAAGTGCGATAACGATCAACATTCCCGATGGTTTCACCCTGTATCACAAAATTCTGGCTGCAATCTTCCGAACCGCTGTTGATTGCCACAACAGTGACCTGATCTGCATCATTTTTATAGGCAGAAATATAGACATTCTCCGCCGGAGATTCCGTTGCATCGATCCGGATATCCCCCGGTCTGACATATTTGGAATACTGTGCCATGCAGTAACCTCGCTTACTGATCGTTCCGTCCTCTTTCATAGGGCCATAACTCCGGCGAAGATACCACCATACATAGGCATTCATATTGCCCACAACAAGACCGTTATGCATATTCTCTGCCACCTGAATAGATTCCGGCCAGCGGTCAGAGGAATCTGCGTCACTGTTGGGCACATAAACCTCTGTCATCCAGATTTCTTTCCCGGACTGCTCCAATGCTGGAAAATCCATATTGTCACGACTGGTCCCATAGAAATGCGTTCCAAAAAGATCGGTATTTGCCGATGCTTTTTCACTGTCCAGGATCTTGTTGTAATACTCCTTGTTATAAGAAAAAGTCTCCGGTGACATAACACGGCAGTCAATCTGATCTGCATAGTTCTCCAGAAAATCCAAGCATTCGTCTGACGTCCACCATGTCCAGTCATGACCATAATCCGGTTCATTTTGAATGGAAATGGCATACAGTTCCACACCGTTGTCTCTCATATAGTGCACAAAATCATTCAGATGCTGCGCATATTCCGCATATTTGTCATGACGGAGACGCTTCTGATTTTCCTGGGTGACAACAGTACCATCCCACCACTGGGTATAGGTTCTAGTAAAGGTTTCCGTCATGCTGTCAGGAGGATTCCACGGTGATGCAAATACCACAGCACCTTTTGCAATCGCAGCCTTTGCTGTCGGCACAGCCTTATACCACTGTTCCCTGTCCTCGTTGACGAAGATCCGCAGTACTGTGAATCCCAATTGATCATCACCGTTGTCAAATGCCGTTGCCTGCTGTTCTTCCGTCAGATCTTTTCCCGTCCATTCCGGATGGTTAATGGCACCAAATCCACGGATGGTCTGATATTCTACTGAAGTATCAATGATACAATTGTCTGCAGCTGAGGTGGTCATAGCTGGCAGCAGGGATGCTGTCCCCAGCATCATTGTACCGGCTGCCAGAACAGCCATTACGGATTTTCTGGTTTTTTGAAAGAAATTGCCCATCATGTCACCTCATTTATTCTGTGCAGGGAAGTACACTGACCAGATGTACCAGAAATTTCAGCAAAAGCAGTGCGTCATTTCCATCAAGTGCCTGATTATTATCGCAGTCCGCATTGCGCATAGCTGCATCGCTCAGCTGTACCGAACCGGCAGTTGCTTTGTTCAGGAGTACTGCGTCTGTAATATCCACTCTTCCGTCTATATTGACATCACCATAGAGAATTACTGTTTCAGGAGATGTTGCAGTGGAACTGGTTTTATCAGATGATTTTGATGTAGTTTCAGTGAAACCAGTGTCCTCTGTGCCAGTTTTAGATGTAGATGTTGCAGTTTGCGATGTTGTTTCTATATCCGGCTGCTTTGTTTCTGTAGCCGACGTGGACTGTGTTGCTGTCGTCGAGACTGTCTCTGTCTGGCTGCCGGAACTTGTTGCAGTACGTTGCTCTGTTGCAGAGGTTTTTGCCGTAGAGACTGTCGATTTTTCCGTTGTTGTGGTTGTAGACTGCATTTGCTCTGTCAGCTTTGCGAGGACAAAATAATTGGTATTATTGCCATTTCCACCGTTCATGCCAAGCGTCATAGTTTCACCGGAACGCAGGGCTTTGGCATAAATCACATAGGTCAGATCATTAGAAGACAAGACGGTATCCTCTGTCTTTTCCCAGCCTTTCAGCCAGTCCGGAAGAACCGGGACAACACGAGAATCCATAGCAACAAATACCGTAATATCATCGCCTGCCTGGAATGTTCCCAGATCAGAGGTATACAGTTTGGAATCGCAGGCAGTTCTGACAGCCTCTGTCCCTACGAGGACTGACGGAACACTGGTTGCAGTTATGTCACGATCGCCGAACAAAACAGAACCTTCACCAAATTCCTCATAGATCGACCAATCAGAGCCGTTCTCCTTATCATTGACCACAAGATTCTGGATCAGCTTGCCGTTCAGCGGCGGCAGTGAAACGGCAGCATCACCGAAATCTCCGTCTACAATAAAATTATCCAGATACAAAGTACTTGCCAAAGCTGCATTCGCTTTCAGTTCAATTTTGTTCTCGCCTTCGATCAATGAGATCTCCTGCGTAATCGTTTTCCAATCGCTGAGAGACGTGCCTTTCGAAAGCGACAGCGTCTTTACCTTTGTGCCGTTGACATACAGGTCAACCGTATTGATATCCGCTGTCACTGCATACCGCAATGTCATCTGGAATGTACCTGCTTTCTGTGTTGCCACCGTATCCTTTACCGCTGCGGAGGCATTGGTACCGAATTTCAGAAAACCCTGCCCCTGATAACCGGTAATACCGCTGTTACATCCGTTTGTTACATTTCCCTCGATATTCTTTGTATCAAAAAATTCCCCTTCATATTGCCGTGCGCCCTCATAGAAATCCGGCGCTGCAGGTTCCACAAGAGTGGCTGTCTGATACGAAGTCAGACGATTGGTTTCACTGCCGGAGCAGTTTACTATAATATCAACAGGGCCATTGTGCTTAACCGTAAGCGTATACGTGCCGTCACTGCTGAAGTTTCCTGTGATCTGGCTTGCTGTCTGATTGACGCCTCTGTCTTGATATGTAAATGTCGGTTCAGAGGAACAACCATAAAACTTGAATGTATTTGTTTTCAGCGTCGTCGGATCATCTTCATCGTAGTTATTCACATAGAGGTCAATATGATTGCTGTATTCGTTGATCAGTGCAGATGCACGCTCAGAAAATGTCACTTCCATTTGCTTGCAGGTGTTGTATTGCAGTGAAAGGAATCCCCCAGCCGGTGCACCGTTTTTGTCTGGATTGTATGTCACCCATGTGTTTTCGTTTCTGCCAGCGTAGCAGTTGCCCCAATAATCCGAAGTGTACAGCTGATTGAATTCCTCCTGCTTCGCTTCGATAGTGGGCCAGCGTGACGGGATTTCTGATTGCTTCACCTGAACGGGAATGGATTTTGCCAGATCATCCTTGAGTGCATACACCGTGGGAATCGTCTGATATGTACCCGTACTCTTATACAGAATGGTATTGTCTTTCAGATTTCCGTCATTGCTCATGCGATACAAGCCCTCGAACAGCGTTGGATATGTGCTGTACGGTTCATCCCACGTTTTCCCAGCTCCGTCGGCAACATCCTGAATGACCACAAGCTTCGTATTGCTCACAACTTCTTTCCGGTCAGGAATGCGGATCATTCCATCCTGTACCTTCCGGAAAACATCTAGCATCACATTCTGATACTGATCGTACATCTCCCACTCTCGGACACGATAACCCTCACTGTCTGTCATTCCCCACGTTTCTTTAAAATCATCTGCCCAGACAAGTTCTGGACCGTCAATGACAGTAGCACCGTTTTTCACCATACGTTCCAGAAAGATCGGCAGACCAGTGACGACTCTGTACTGCTCCTTGGAAGGCAGCGCTTCTGTACCATCGCTGGAACGGTCTGTCCAGCCTGTTTCATCATACCGTACACCAAAATTCCCACAATAACCGGAGATGTAATAGCCGTATACCAGACTTTCCATATCAGCAATATAACTGCCCTGGGTATATTTCTCTTCCAGAATGAAATTGTCGGAATACTGACGGCATGCCTCTTCCCACTCCGGCACCTGTTTGAGCATGGCAAGGGGATTGATCTTCGGACTCCACTGATTTCCACACCAGCTCACGTCCAGATAGCCGCCGTATTTATTGCACAATTTCAGCAACGCAGCAAAGTGTCTGTAGCGGTCAGCGCATGTGATGGGAAAATCCTCCTGTTCAAATCCCCAGAACTGTTCGCAATAGTTATAGCCGATAAAGTTGGGATAATCCCGGAAAAACTCCCCGAATATGGTGCTGTCCAGATCATAGTCCGCAGCATAATCCGGAAAATGACACTGTCCGCCGCTGGACGGCTGGATCATTGTCCAGACCTCCTTATCAGCACAGGTTCTCAGCCAGGATTTGGCGGTTTCATAACCATCCTGGATCATGAGCCATTTATGATTATCCCGATCCCAATTGATGGAAAGGGAAATGTTGAACACCACATAAGGCAAAACATCCTCCGGAATCAGGTCAATGATCTTTGCCGGGTCTGCATAGTTCCAGGAGTCAATGTGCACGATCCACATGGGATGTTCATTGGAGACCGGACGGCGGAAGCTGCCTGCTGCGGATGCAGTAAAAGGCTCCGCCTCCAGAGAAAGGTTTTCCAGTGTCTGTACAACCGCATTGGAATCCGCATTCTTGATACTGCTTGCACCAGGCTTGCAGCACAAATCTGCTATCCAGTTCATTTGTACATATTATACATTTTTCTTTTTGTATCGTCAACTCACATTATGCGTTTTAAGTGGACAAAATGAAGATGTTTCTCTTAACATGGGAACTTCGCTGCGGTATAATGAAAACAACTTCACCGAGAAAATGGAGATGGTACACTTGAGACGAAAAATATTTGGCATAATTGCCGCACAAGCTGCAGACATGGAACAGCGTGAGATTCTATATGGGGTCATGGAACAAGCCCAGCTCATGAACATTGACATTGTGATACTTTCCAACATCTACAATCCCAATGAGCCAAACGCCGCACTTCGTTGTGAAAATGCGATCTACGACCTGATCCTGTCTCATGCATTTGACGGATTCATTCTGATCTCCGAAGTCATTATCAACACTGAGCTTCAGCAGCAAATCATACAGAATCTAACCAGGCAGCAAAACTTACCTATTGTTGCCATCGGCACACCTCTTCCTGATTTCGTGCTGCCGAATTTCCAGTTCATCAACACAAATGATGTGCATGATATGGAAGATATCACAAACCATCTGATCGAGGTACACGGATTCACCAACATCGACATGCTCACCGGGCACTCGTTCATTCAAGCATCCCATCTTCGTGTGGAAGGATATCGGAACGCCCTTACTGTGCATGGTATTCCTTTCCATGAAAACAAAGTCCATTTCGGGGATTTCTGGATGAATTCGGGACAGGAACTGGCGATGCAATATATTCAGAAGGAACTTCCCCTGCCGGAAGCAATTCTGTGTGCCAATGATCATATGGCATACGGACTGCTGAACACCTTTCTGGACAATGGCATCAACGTGCCCCATGATGTCACCGTCGTGGGATATGAATACATCCGGGAGCGTTTCAGTCACGCGCCCATCCTGACGACATATCAAAGAAACCGCAAAGGACTGGGAACGGCAGCTGTCCAGTTTCTTTCCGAAAAGCTTGCAAGCGGAAGTTACCCAGAAGTTCCGGAACTTACCGGGAAAATGATACACGGAAACAGCTGTTCCTGCGGCATTGCACCAAAACATCTGAATGCGGAATTAAAGGAAATACATGCAAAGGAAGTACACAGTTTTCTAAATCTGTTCAGTCAGTTTGACCGCTGCTTGGCAGAATGCAGCAATATTTACGATCTGCTCCATGTCTGCCGTGATTTTCGATATCTGTTACAGCATGTGGACGAAATGTATCTCTGCCTATATGACAGTTGGTACGAAAGCGCCGCAAATGCCGATACTATGGTATGTTATAGTATTTTTTCGGATCGGCAGGCCCTTTCCCTGCACCAGTCCAAATTTGCAAAGCTTTTTGACGACGAGCCTGCTGCATATTATTTAAACCCACTGTTTTTCTCCAGAAAAACCTTAGGATATGTGATCTTGAAATGCAGCACACCCGATGCCTATGATAACACGTTCCGGAACTGGCTGAAATCCGTTGCAAACGGACTAGAAGTCTTACATATGAAAAATGACATCCAATATCTGACGAAATGCCAAAATCTTTCCGGACAGCGGGATTCCCTGACAAACCTATACAATGCAAAAGGAATGGAATCGGTTTACCGCTCCCTCAAAAGAACAGGAAACACAGATTTTACTTATGTGCTTTTGAAAATATGCATTTTTGAGAATGCCTTTCCCAATGTCGATCAGAAAATTTCCGCTATTTTGGATGCTGCTGAAGCAGTAAAGGAATTCTGCGGAAGTAAAGATATTTGCGAAAGGATCAGTGATACCGTTTTTGCCTGCTTTGTCTATGGAAAAGGTTCAAATGCAGAACTGTTAGCCGACAGACTTTCCTCAATTTTTCTGCAAAGGAAGGATTACATCAAAAACTATGGCATGGATTCCTATCTCTGTCTGGCGGTCCAGTGCGATCAAGACAGCACCAGATCCAAACTGCTTGCTTTTTCCACATCTCATCTGGATGCAAAGTTGAAGTTGCTCTCGGAAAATCGCAGCTTGCCGTATTACCAAGAGATGCTGCAAATCAGAAATACCATCTATATTGCGCCAGAAAAAACCGTTTCGATGGAAAGCATATGTCAAGCACACGCATTTAGTTGTGGACATCTGCGTGTTCTTTATAAAAACTGTTTTGGCATCAGCATCCATCAGGACTGCATCCGCGCCAGAATTGCAAAAGCAAAGTATCTGCTGTGTACAACCGATCAGAATGTCCGACATATCGCTGAACAATGCGGTTATCAAGATGAAAAATACTTCTTGAGGCAGTTTTCAAAAATAACAGGATATACACCAAAGCAATATCGGTATCTTAAATGAAAATTTTTTCTTGGCTTGCTATAACAGTCGTAAACGTATGAGCATCTGAGTACAATATAAATCAAGGGCAGCATGTATTTTTTTGATTTGGCACTAATCGTATAACATTCAGTTGATTTCACAAAGCCTAATTTGTATGTCAATCTTTGTGAAACAATATTATTTGAAGAGCAAGCCCATACAGGTCTTTTATGCTGCTTATGATATAATGAATCATACTTTCTGCTACAAAAGAAAAAACAGACCGCATTTTGTGTGCAGTCTGCCTGTTTTCTACTATGTTTGCTCTTGATTCGATAGTTATTACAGCTTACCAAGAACGAATCCACAATAAATCAGAATTTTCCGTTCAAGAACAATCGCAGTAATATAAAACATCACTGAAATCGCAGTTTTTCAGCTTCTCACTATTTATGAAGAAATGACAAATCCCTGCATCTCCCCACATAATATTTTCATAATCATTTCCGTTGATTCTTTCAAAATCACTCCTCATCTGCAAAAGCTGAAAATTATACTTTTCCTGCTCCTCTTCTGATTCACGAGGATCATACTGGCAGAAATACGAAGAACCGCCGATTTTATGACCATGCGCTGAATTCCCCTTATACACAGCTTCATCTAAAACTGTAGAAGGAAGATGCAGTTTAAAATACAGATCATATAGATCCTCTATATTTTCACCAGATATTTCGTTGAAATATTCGCAGAATTTCTCTTGGTATTTTTTCGAATCCTTAGGAACTGCTGCCATCAATCCAATAAATTCAACGCCAAACTCACCTTTCAAAGGGAAAAACTCCTTTTCCACATCATTGAATTCAGTAATTGGCGGTTCGATAACAGTTTCAGAAATATGATCATAATATACGACCCTGTAGCCTTTATTGTTTTTGGCATTCATACCCCAGGTGTCGTCTGCACTGATCCAAAACTGAATCATGCCCTTTTTCGGAAAGCACTCTATCCCTCTTATATCACTGCAATTGATCTGCATTAGAAATCTCAGCTGATTTCCGTCACCGTCAAGCGGAATTTCAGCTTCCGATGGGAAATATGGGATGCCTCCGATTTTGCTTTCAAATACGGATGATGTTTTCTCTTTTAATGCAAAACGTATAGAATACTGTTTTTCAAGTTCATCAAGAGCTTTTTCAGCAGCATATTTTGTGTACTGCATTGCTTGTTCCTCAGTCATATAAATCTCCTTTGAATCTAAATTTGTCACTTTTGTTAAATTCCGATTTATCGTCCCAGCCACACCAAACCGACCTGAACTACTTCCATTATACCACATTCTCTACCAAATTGCAAAGAAAAAACAGACCACATTTTTTGTGCAGTCTGCTTGTTTTCTACTATGTTTGCTCTTGATTCTGTAGTCATTACAGCCTATCAAGAACAGATTCACAATAAATCAGAACTAATTTATATCCACCACTCGGGAGTTATCTCACCAAGCTTGATAATGCGTTCCGTAGCATAGTCGAGCATAATCTCGATGTCCTTATAAGTATCAGGCATGAGCTGCACCATAAGCTCACGACAAGCTCCACATGGTGCACCGTTAGATCCGTCAGGCAGGATTGCCAGTACTTTGTCAATCTCCTGCTCACCATTGGTAATCATATTGAATATTGCATTTCTCTCAGCACAAATACCAAGAGTCGAGCAAGTGTCAATACATACTCCCGTGTATATCTTTCCCGACCGTGAAAGAATTGCCGCAGACACTTCTCCACAAGTTACATACTCCGAGATTCTGCGTTCATTCAGAACTGCTTTTGCAGCTTTGTACATTTTCGTCCAAATCTTCTCCATGTTGTCCCTCCTGTAAAATTCCGATTTATCGTCCCAGCCGCATCGAACCGACCTGAACCATCTCCATTATACCACACTCTCCGCAAAATTGCAAAGAAAAAGCAGACCGCATTTTTTGTGCAGTCTGCCTGTTTTTATGATATATACTCTTTATTCAGCAATTAGTGCAGGTTGGTATAGCCCATGAGGAATTCATCCACTTCCCGTGCGGCTTCTCTGCCCTCACGAATTGCCCATACCACCAGAGACTGGCCACGGTGCATGTCACCGGCTGTGAACACACGATCCACATTGGTGCGGTAATGCCCTGCCTCCGTTGCAACATTGGTGCGAGGCGTCAGTTCTACGCCGAAAGCATCTGTGACATATGCCTGTGCTCCCAGGAATCCAGCTGCGATCAGTACCAGATCTGCATCCAGGATCTGCTCACTGCCTACAATTTCCTCCATGCGCATCCGTCCGGTTTTCGGATCATGCACCGACTGAAGCTTGATGGTCTCCACCGCACGGACATGGTTCTTGTCGTCCTTGATGAAGCGCTTTACTGTGGTCTGATAGATCCGGGGATCATGACCAAAGACAGCGATTGCCTCCTCCTGACCATAGTCTGTCTTGCAGACACGGGGCCACTCCGGCCAGGAGTTGTTTTCTGCACGGCTGTCCGGCAGCTTCGGCATCATTTCCAGCTGTACCACGGATTTGCAGCCGTGACGAATGGCTGTGCCGACACAGTCGTTACCCGTATCGCCGCCGCCGATGACGATGACATTTTTATACTTAGCACTGATATAGTAACCATCTGACAGGTTGGAATTGATCAGACTCTTTGTGGTCGCTTTCAGGAAATCCACTGCATAGTAGATGCCATCTGCATCCCGTCCCTCTGCTGTGATATTCCGGGGATTGGAAGAACCGCACGCCAGGACAACTGCATCATATTCTTTCAACAGCTGCGCAGCGGTGATATCTTTTCCCACGTCCACGCCTGTGCGGAACTCCACGCCTTCGGCTTCCATCATATCCACACGGCGCTGTACCACAGTTTTTTCCAGCTTCATATTGGGGATACCATACATCAGCAAGCCGCCCACACGGTCTTCCCGTTCAAATACAGTAACATGATGTCCACGCTTATTCAGCTGCAATGCAGCTGCCAGACCTGATGGGCCAGAGCCGACAATAGCAACACGCTTTCCTGTGCGTACCTTGGGCGGATTGGGCTTGATGTGTCCGCTGGCAAATGCTTTTTCAATAATGGCATATTCATTTTCCTTGACTGTCACCGGATCGTCATAGAGACCGCAGGTACATGCTTTTTCGCAGAGTGCCGGGCAGACACGGGAGGTGAATTCCGGGAAGCAGTTTGTCAGCAGCAGACGATCCGCTGCTTCATCCCAGAAGCCCTTGTATACCAGATCATTCCACTCCGGGCACAGATTGTTCAGCGGACATCCAGAAACCATGCCAAAGATCGGCTTTCCTGCCTGACAGAACGGAACGCCGCATTCCATACAGCGTGCACCCTGCTTCTGACGCTCTTCGTCCGAAAGGGGCGTGTGGAATTCACGATAGGTCTTGATTCGTTCCAGCGGCTCCTGTCCCGCATTTTCGACTCTCTCATATTCGAGAAATCCAGTTGATTTTCCCATGATCGTTCCTCCTGTTAATTTCTCGTATTGGCATAGAATGCCTCGATCTGTGCTTCTTCCCGGCTCATGCCCTCTGCCTGGAACACTGCAATGCTGTCCAGCATCTTTGCATAATCATGCGGTACGATCTTCTTGAACTGGGGCAGATAACCCTCGAAGTCCGCCAGAATCTCCTTGCCAAGTGCCGAATCTGTCCATGCCACATGCTCTTCAATGAGACCACGAAGCTGTGCGATATCCCCCGGTCTTGTGACGCTGCTGAAACCAACGAGTGACTTGTTCAGCTTGGTGTACAGGTCGTTTTCCCGATCCAGAACATAGGCAATACCGCCGCTCATACCAGCTGCAAAGTTCTTGCCCACTTCGCCCAGGATTACTGCGCAGCCGCCGGTCATATATTCGCAGCCATGCTCGCCCACTCCTTCAACAACAACGGAGGCGCCGGAATTTCTGACGCAGAAGCGCTCACCGGCAACGCCGTTGATGAACGCCTTACCGCTGGTTGCACCGAAGAGTGCCACATTACCGATAATGATATTTTCATCTTCCTTGAACTGGGAACCCTTGGGCGGGAACACTGCCAGCTTACCGCCGGAAAGTCCCTTTCCGAAGTAGTCATTGCTGTCACCTTCCAGTGCAAGAGTCAGACCCTTCGGAATAAATGCACCGAAGCTCTGTCCGCCTGCGCCGATACAATGTACCACATAGGTATCATCGTCCAGGGTGTTATAATATTTCCGGGTGATCTCTGCACCGAACAGCGTACCCAGTGCACGATTCAGGTTGCTGACATTGATGCTGATCTCCTTGTGCTTCTTCTTTGCCAGCGCTTCCTTCATCTCCGGAATGATCACGGTTTCATCAATGGTTTCGCCCAGCTTGAAATCGAATACATCTTCCGGTACAAAATGCATTTTTATATCACTTTCCGGATTTGCGTAAGGATTGGTCAGAATCCGGGACATGTCGATCTTGCTCTCACGGCTGCCTGCCGGGTACTGCTTCTGTACCAGCAGATCAGAACGACCAATGAGTTCGTCTACAGTGTGAATGCCCAATTTAGCCATATACTCCCGCATTTCCTGCGCAATAAACCGCATGAAGTTGATGACATATTCCGGCTTTCCGTGAAACCGTTTCCGCAGTTCCGGATTCTGAGTGGCAACACCTGCCGGACAGGTATCCAGATTGCAGACACGCATCATAACGCAGCCCATAGTTACCAGCGGTGCTGTCGCAAAGCCATATTCTTCTGCACCCAGCAGTGCAGCAATAACTACGTCACGACCGGTCATCATTTTACCGTCTGTTTCAATTACGACCTTGGAACGCAGATTGTTTTGGATCAGAGTCTGATGCGTTTCTGCCAGTCCCAGTTCCCAAGGCAGACCCGCATTGTGAATAGAGCTGCTGGGAGCTGCGCCAGTACCGCCGTCATAGCCGGAAATCAGGATGACACCTGCGCCTGCCTTTGCAACGCCGGCAGCAATGGTGCCAACACCGGCTTCAGATACCAGTTTTACGGAAATTCTCGCCTTTTTATTGGCGTTTTTCAGGTCATAGATGAGCTGCGCCAGATCCTCGATGGAGTAGATATCATGGTGCGGCGGCGGAGAGATCAGGGCAACACCCGGTGTAGAATGTCTTGTCTTTGCGATCCAGGGGTATACCTTCTTTGCCGGCAGATGACCGCCCTCGCCGGGCTTTGCACCCTGTGCCATCTTGATCTGAATTTCCTTTGCAGAAGTCAGATACTTGGATGTTACGCCGAACCGTCCGGATGCCACCTGCTTGATAGCAGAGCACTTATCGACTGCGCTGCCGGAAGTGACGATGCGCTCCAGATCTTCACCGCCCTCACCGCTATTGGATTTGCCGCCGATACGGTTCATGGCGATCGCCATACATTCATGAGCCTCCTGGGAAATAGAACCGTAGGACATCGCCCCCGTCTTGAAGCGGCGCATAATAGATTCGACGCTCTCTACCTCTTCCATGGGGATGCCGCCATCCTCTGCAAACTGGAAATCCAATGTGCTGCGGAGTGTCACATGCCGGTCTTCTGCATTGACACATGCAGAATACTGCTTGAACAGATTATAGTCATCCCGCCAGGTTGCCTGTTGAAGCAGATGGATGGTTTCCGGATTGTACAGATGATCCTCCTGGTTGCTGCGGGCTTTGTGCCAGCCTACACTGCGCAGTCCCTCATCCATGCCCAAATCGTTAGGATCAAATGCGTTCTCATGCATTTCCATGCTGCGCTTTGCAATATCATCCAAATCAATACCGCCCACACGGCTGACAGTATCCGGGAAGAATTCCTGCATCACGCTTTCGCTGATGCCCAGTGCCTCAAAGATCTTGGATCCCTGATAGGACTGGATGGTGGAAATACCCATCTTCGATGCGATCTTAACGATACCAGAAACGACTGCATCGATATATGCCATGCTTGCCTGGGAATAATCCTTATCCACCAAACCACGGTTGATCATATCGTACAGGGAATCCAGCGCCAAATACGGATTGACGGCACTTGCACCGAAGCCCAGAAGCGTTGCAAAATGATGCACTTCACAAGGCTCTGCTGTCTCAATAATGAGAGAGATAGCGGTGTTCTTTCGCGTCTTGACCAGGTAGGTCTCCAGCGCTGCAACTGCCAGCAGTGACGGGATTGCCAGGTGATCCCGGTCTACACCACGGTCAGTCAGGATCAAGATAGTAGCACCGTTTGCATGGGCTGCCTCTGCCTGCACATATAGATGTTCAATGGCATCGTGCAGAGGTACATCCTTGGTATAGAGCATAGAAATATCAGCAGTTTTCAAGCCTTCAATCTTCATATCACGGATCTTCATGAGATCCAGATTGGTCAGAATGGGGTTATTCACTTTCAGAACACGACAGTTGCGCTCATCTTCTTCCAGAATATTACCAGCAACACCCAGATATACTGTTGTATCCGTGATTACCGATTCCCGGATGGAGTCAATCGGCGGATTGGTTACCTGTGCGAACAGCTGCTTGAAATAATCGAACAGAGGCGGATTTTTTCTGGACATTGCCGGAATGGGTGTATCTGTACCCATCGCAGAGGTCGGCTCGCCGCCATTCAGTGCCATGGGCACCATCACATGATACAGAGAATCATAATCATAGCCAAAAGCACGCTGGAGGCACAGCAATTCTTTTCCGCCATGACGGAAGGGACGCTTGTTGGGAATGGTCAGTTCCCGCAGCTCAAACAAATTATGATCCAGCCACTCGCCGTAGGGCTGACGCTTTGCATAGTAATTTTTCAGGGTATCATCATCAATGAGCTTGCCCTGCACTGTATCCACCAAGAGCATTTTACCTGGATGGAGACGTTCTTTCTTGATGATCTTCTCTGCCGGGATATCATCCAGTGCGCCGACCTCAGAGGAAAGGATCAGATAGCCGTCATCTGTGACATAATACCGGGACGGACGCAGACCATTTCGGTCGAGCACTGCACCCATCACATCGCCATCTGTGAAAATAATAGAAGCAGGACCGTCCCAGGGTTCCATCATAGTTGCATAATACTGATAAAACGCACGCTTTTCCCGACTCATGGTAGGGATATGCTGCCACGGCTCAGGGATAGTCATCATTACCGCCAGAGGCAGATCCATACCAGACATGGTCATAAATTCCAGAGTATTATCCAAACGTGCCGAGTCGGAACCAGTTACATCCAGCATAGGCAGGATGTCATTCATGCGGTCATCCAGAGCTTTACAGTGGAGGATGGATTCTCGGCTGAGCATTTTATCCACGTTACCTGTAATGGTATTGATCTCACCATTATGTACCATCATGCGGTTCGGATGAGAACGCTGCCAGCTAGGGTTGGTGTTAGTACTGAAACGAGAGTGAACGATACCGATTGCAGAATGATAATCCGGACTGTTCAGATCATCATAAAACAGACGAAGCTGATTTACCAGGAACATACCTTTATATACAATGGTACGGCTGGAGCAGGAAACCACATAGGTCTCCTTATTCCGCTTTTCAAAGACCATCCGGGCAATATAGAGCTTCCGGTCGAATTCCAGACCCTTGGCGCAGTCCTCTGGCTTTTTGATGAATGCCTGCATAATATGAGGCATACTATCCAATGCCTTTGTACCCAGTACGTCCGGGTTTACCGGTACTTCACGCCATCCGAGGAATTCCAACTTTTCTTCTTTCAGTACATCCTCGAAGGTCTGTATAGCCTTCTGATACTTTTCCTCCGACTGAGGGAAGAAAAACATACCGATACCATATTCCCGCTTATCTCCGATGGGAATACCAGCTTCTTTTGCTACCTTTGAAAAATAGGTATGCGAGATCTGGAGCAGAATGCCGACGCCATCGCCAGTCTTACCCTCGGCATCCTTACCAGCTCTATGCTCCAGCGTTTCTACAATACGCAGTGCGCTGTCAACAACTTTGCGGTCAGTTTCGCCGCTCATATTAACAACTGCACCGATACCGCAATTTTCATGTTCAAAACGTGGATCATACAGACCATTCTTTGCGAATGGTTCCTGTGTTCTGTAATTATCCATGGTCACTTCTCCCTTGCTTTGATTTCGTGTATCCTGCACTTCGGCAGGATATCACAGCCGCAAAAAACAAAAAAGCGCCTACAGAACAGAAACTGAACAGTTCCATTCTGTAAGCGCCATTGCTTCTTTCTATAACAGACTCATATCACGAGCCTTTTGATTAATTTTATTATAGCGTATTCCGACAAGTTTGTCAATAGGGAAATTGGATTTTTTTCGAATGAAATAAGATTATTCTCGATTTTATTTTTTTAATAATAAGAATTTGAGCTGTATTTTTTTGAAAACGTCAGTACCGGAATACTTTTGAAAGTTTCTCTGTCAGAAACTGAATATAAATAAGAACCTGCCTTTGCAAAAAATGTGCTCGAAGTTTCGAATATAGTTTTGATAAGAACAAGTTCTTATTCTACCTGAAGTTCGACCGCATCCTCATAAGTTATACCGTTTAGCACAAATCTTACGCTAATGGTCGTTTTGCCAGGAGAAATAGCCGTATAGCTGCCATTATTTCCCACACTGACACATGCCGGATTACTGCTGTGCCACTCCACATCAGCTTGCCCCGCAGCATCATATGCAATACCCAGCGTTCCACGATCTTGTGCATGAAGAATAGAGGTAGGATAGCTAGTGATCGTAATATACGGCTGATTCACCGTCACCGTACAGTTGACATAATATGTCATGCCCAACGTGACTGTTGCCGTCAATGTCACATTGTCTCCTGCTGCTTTTGCGACATAATTGCCGTTATTGTCGATCTGTACAATGCCTGAATCAGAAGATTTCCATTTTACATCCGCTACACCTGGCACGCCACTCAGGGGAATGGTTCCACTTTCGCCAGGATATAAGCTTAAATTCGGCGGAGAAGCAATGGACAGTGCAGTTACCGTCACTTCGCACTGACTATGATAGGATGTTCCATTGGCATCTGTCACAGTTGCAGTAATGACTGCATTTCCCTGTGCACTGGCTTTCACGATACCGTCATTGCCGCATGTGGCAACTCCCGGATTATTAGAAGAAAATTGTACCTTTGCACCGGAAAGATTTGTGCTTGCAGTCAATGTTGCTGTTTGTCCGGCATAGAGTGACAACGACTGCTGACTCAGACTGAGCGACGGTTTTTGTACCGTCACAGTACAAGAATCGCTGTAAGAACTCCCTTTATAAGTCATGAAGACAGTAATGACAGCATCGCCGCCTGTAAGCGCTTTGATATTGCCATTGCCGTCCACAGAAACGCATCCCGGATTGCTGGATTTCCAGCTGACAGATTCTCCCGACGGCGAAACTGTACAGGAAAGTTTCACCGTTTCACCTACATTCAGTACACGCCCTGGAGCGCTGAGGGATACACTTCCGGTAATGTGTTCCTGAACGCTGACACTGCACTCTGCCTTATAAGTAGTTCCCTGGTATGTCATAGAAGCAGTGATCACAGCAGAACCTGCGCCATGTGCCACGACAGCTCCATCTGCAACACTGGCAACGCTGCTGTTAGAGCTGGACCATGTCACTGTGCCTCCCGTAGAATTCACCGCAGACAAACGGTAGGTATCTCCTACCGCCAGACTCAGACTGGATGCACTGATGGAAATATCGGTGCCCAGTACTGTGATGCCATAAGAAGTACTCAGTCCCTCATAAGTCACGCTAACCTGCTTTTCACCGCTTCTGCTCAGATCACAGCTTGCCTGGAAACCGCTGGAGATCATCTCAGTCAGCCGATTACTATATACTACCATAAGTCTCAGACCGCTTGTATTCAACGTTTCCCCAGTATAATATGTCAGCTTTGAGGGATAGGCAGAAATCGTAATGGATTCCACCTCTGGTTTTTTTACAGTCACCTGAAATGCCGCTGTCTTTCCGCCGCTGTTTGTTTTGGCGGTAATGACAGCCGTTCCTTCTGCAACAGCTTTTACCAAACCGTTTTCGCTGACAGATGCCACAGTGGGATTGCTGGATGACCAGTTTACCACTTTGTCGCTGGCATTCTCCGGCTGAATGACAGAAATAAGCTGGAAGGAGTCTCCTGCTGTCATGGTACGAGTGCTTTCGTTCAGCGTGATCCCCGTAGGCATGACAGACGCTTTTCCGATGCTGACCACCAATACGATCTTATCGCCGGACAATTTCTTCTGACCGGCTTCAGGAATCTGCGATATCACACAATCCTTCGGCACGGTATCGCTGTAAGCTGTATGTACTGTATAAGTCAGATGGCTTTCCGTCAACGCCTTGATTGCTTCCTCTTTTGTTTTACCGACCACATTGGGAATCGTCACGGGTTCCTTGCCCTTGCTGATCACAAGCTTTACCGTTTCCCCTTGCTGCAAGGTTTCTGCTGCTTCGGGGGATTGAGAAATGACCATGCCATGCGTTACAATATCGCTATATGCCGTCTCTATTTTTACTTTAAAACCCTGATCTTCCAGCATAGATTCCGCCACTGCCTGAGAACGGTTCAACACATCCGGCACAGCTGCCGTTGCACTGCCCATGCTGACAGTCAGTGTAACAACGCCAGAAGATACCACAGAAACGCCGGCAGGCGGCATCTGTGAGATGACAACACCGCTTTCCACTTCATCACTGTAAGCTTCGCTGACTGCAACCCTGAGATCCTGTTTTCCCAAAGTCTGTGATGCTTTCTTTTGTTCCATACCAGTCACATCCGGGATCTCCACGATCTCCGCATCCGGCTCAGCATTGACTGTCAGTACGACCACATCACCCGGCATCGCCGCTTCACCCGATTTCAGATCCTGTGCCAAAACGATTCCGGATTCCTTATCCTGCTCCATATCATAGCCAATTGTCACCACAAGTCCCAGCTTCAGCAGAGTCTCCCGTGCTTTTTCCTGGGGCATCCCCAACACATCCGGCATGGTAAACGCTGCACAGCCGGAGCTGACCGTCAATGATACCGGTGCATTCAGTTCGCTTTCCTCTCCCGGTTCGGGACTCTGCGCAATGACAAGTCCTTGTTCATACAGTTCACTGCTTTCATAAATCACTTCTGAAACCGTCAAGCCCTGATTCCGCAGAGTCTCTGTTGCGTCTTCTTCAGTCTGGCAGAAAACATTTTCTACCCGAATGGTCTGTCCGCCCTTAGAAACCATTACCTCAACTGTATTTTGATTCATAAGCTTCTGTTTTGGCAGCAGACTCTGATACAGAATGGCATCCTCTGCCACCGTATCACTGTATTCCCGAGAAGTCACAGCGATCTGCATTCCGCATTGTTCCATGGCTTCCACTGCCTCAGAAAAGGTCTTGTCCGACAAATCAGGCATTTCTATCATCTGTGTTTCAGTCTCTTCGTCCGGGTTAGTACCTTGAGAGACGGTCAGTGTCACGATTTCCCCCAGGTCATATTCAGATCCTGGATCAATATCCTGAGAGATCACAGCACCCTCTGCAATAACCGAACTATACACCTCTTCTGTATTGACAGAATAACCTGCCTGTTCCAGTTCACTGATCGCCATTTCTTCATACATGCCTGTCACATTGGGAACCAGATTATTTTCCACACCGGTACTGATCTCCATGCCCACTACAGTATTTTGCAGCACATAAGAGCCGCTGCCCTTATTCTGGCTCATGACGATTTGCTCCGGCACAATAGTGGAGGACTGTGCACCGATCACTCTTGCCAGAAGTACGCTGGAACTGAGCTTATCCGCACCATCGTCCAGCTTAGAGTTGATGACAGCCGGTACACGCACCATTTCTGTCGGGATATCAGCAGATTCATACTGTACATGAAGCATGGTGCCAACAACACCCAGTGCCACTGCACCTGCCGCAACAGTCGGCAGACCGATCTTCGCCCAGAGAGGCCACTTCAAAAAGTCCACACGCTTGATCTTTCCCAGACGGCGAAAAGGCTTTGTTTCCGCAGTCAATTCCGCCAGAAAAGTTTCCATATCTGGTGTCCGGTCTTCGATCCGCACATTCAGAGCATTCATCAGTGCAATCTGTTGGATCTCCGTCAGATCTGTTTCAAAAGTATTGATATCTTTCAAAGGATCTTTCTTCTTGTTTTCACAATATACCCGGCGTTCTAATGCATCTGGCGGCGTAATACCCGTAATTGCTTTATAAATGGTAGCAGCAATAGCATAAACGTCAGTATAAGCCCCTTGTTCTCCCCGGCTGCGATACTGCTCCTCTGGAGAATAGCCTTCTTTGATAATGACCGTCAAACTCCGGCTATGGGATGTTGTAGCATATCGTGCCGCACCAAAGTCAATAAGCTTTGCTTCGCCATCCTCCGTGACCATGATATTATCCGGTGCAATGTCCCGGTGTACAATACCACTTTTATGTACCGCCTCCAGAGAATACATGACTGGCATCAGCAGCGACAACACCTCCTGTGCAGGAAGCGTTCCGCTGCGCCTGATCTTTTCCGCAAGGGTTTCTCCCTCCAGATATTCCATGACGATATAGGCGGTGTTATTCTCCATAAAACTGTCATAGACCTTGACGATACCTGTTTCATGGCTGAATTTTGCCAAGCGCTTTGCCTCATCCACAAAACGCTCCATACCCTGCTGAAACTGCTCCGCCTTATTGCCATTATAGACGCTGACCGCAGTTTGTCCTACCATACGAGTGGAAAATTCGCTGGGAAGATATTCCTTTATTGCTACCTTGACAGACAAGATCGGATCCCAGCCGATGTATGTCACACCAAATCCGCCGAACCCCAGTACTTTTCCGATGGTATAGCGTTCCCGCAGAATTGACCCCGGCTCCATATGCAATGGTTCTTCTACCGGCGTATTCTCCACGTAACCGCAGTGAGGACAAACGGTAAACTCTTTTCCATAAGACCGAAAGCACCCCAGACACTGCTTTTCTTCCTTGCCTTGCTTCATCCTCTCACTCCTTTATGTATAGTATACCGCTAGTGATTTTCTCTGGCACTGACGAAAAAATTTCTTGATAAACGGAACAGTAATGCTCCAATGCTGTCTGATGCAGCGGCATTGTACTGCTCTGATTCTGCACCATGAGTGTCTCTTGTCCCTCTTCAGAAAGCATATAAGAGAGCATCTGTCCTGCCGCCTTTTTCTCTGCATTGCTGCCCCCGGAAATACTCCAGGTAAAATCGAACTGACATGGAATTCCATCTGCTGCAGCTTCTGCATCCACCGGAATAACTACTGACTGTCCCGGAATGGAAGAAATGATAGGGAGATAGTCTGCACTGTCGGAAAAATAATACGTCGTACTGCGTTCCAGAAAAGCAGATGCATCCATGGTTTCTGTCAGGACTGCATCCGGGAAAAGTCTGTAAAAAACTTCGCTGTCCGCAGACTGCACAACAGCATCCAGAACGGAATATGTTTCGCTGCTATTCTGCAAATACATTTCCTGTCCCGAGACCGATAACAGAGAAGTGCCATCCTCCGGAAATGTATCTTCGCACAGGCTCTGATTCACATAGAGTACCGGCATACGGAAACCCAGAGGAATTTTCTTTTCCTCTGATGTATATGCCCTGATCTCTTTTGAAAAATTACATTCCACAAGGGTATCCGCATCCAGCTTTCCTGTCAGATCCACGCAGTCCGCACAGAATTCTTCAGACAGATCTGTACTCTCAAACAATATGGGAACAGCAGCGTTTTCCTCCCGGTGTTCCAGCATTTCCTGCATTTCTACAGCACTTTTACCCATTACTTCCACTTCTATCTGGGGATAGAATTCCTGAAATTGCTCCGCCACAGATTCCATTGCATCCTGCTTCGCTGCATCCAAAGTGCTGACACCAGTTTTTTGATAACAAACAGTGACAGATGCAGCAGGAAGATACTGGTTCCAGAAGCGCACACCCAGAACAGACGCCGCAGTACAGACCACAACACCGCATCCAACAATGGTCACAAAACGGCGGCATTTCCGGCGTTTCTGATCCACCTCCGGAGAATGCACTTTTTTCTGCTGAAGCAGCGCTTTTTCCATGTCTCCGATGGATTGAAACCGCAGGACCGGATTCATTGCCATAGCCTTCATGACTACATTGCTCAGGTATTCCGGGATCTTTGGATCCAATACATGAGGAGGCTGTACGGTATCCTCAATAGCACGGTTTGTGGACTCATCCGGTTTTATGCCAGTCAGCATCATATACATCATAGCACCCAATGCATAAATATCTGTCCAAGGACCCTGGGTATTGACCTTATTATACTGCTCCACAGGTGCAAAACCCGGTTTTACAACAACTGTCATTTTCCGATCCTCATCCAGAGAAAACCGAGCTGCGCCAAAGTCAAACAGCTTGATATTGCCGTCCGGAGAGACCATAATATTATCCGGTGCAATGTCACGATGAATAATTCCCTTTTTGTGAATATCTTTCAGTGCATGGCAGATCATCTCCACCAGATGCACAGTTTCTGCCACAGACAGTTTTCCATCGTGTGCCTTCAAGTAGTCATCCAGACAGATACCGTCCAGATATTCCATGACGATATAGGCAGTATTGTTTTCCTCGAAATATTCATAGACATTGACAATATTGGGATGAGAACTGAACTGCGCCATATTCTGGGCCTCTTCAATAAACCGGGTAAAGCCAAATTCATACTGTTTCTTCCGTTTTCCGGCAAATAATATCACATCCGACGTTCCCGGTACACGATTGACGATACCGCTAGGATAATACTCTTTGATGGCAACAGTGATCTCAAACTTCGTGTCCCACGCCAGATAAGTGATACCAAATCCACCATGACCAATTCCCATCCCCACAATATACCGATCCGCAAGCTTCATACCCGGCTGGAGATAAAATAACTCCTTTGCACTTCCGCCCTCGACATAGCCGCAGTGAGGACAGATCTCATAGACATCCTCATATTCATGAAAACAATTGTTACAACGCTTCTGCATGTTTCATACCCCTCATAGAAAGATCACGCTTCTTTGAACGAATCCCATGTAAAGTTTTCATTGCAGAACGGAATAAAAAGCAATTCGCATTCGCCCAGCTGGATCTTATCGTAGGCATGCAGCGTCTCGTATTCCAGGATCAGATCATCGTTGAGATAGGTCAATCCCTTACTTTCCCCTGCTTGCAAAATAAAGATTCGTTTTTTCGGCTCATAGATCAAAATAGCATGGGTATTCCGGGAAATACTGTCCTCATCCTCCAGGGAAATATCCATCATGGGAGAACGGCCGATGAGATTCTTTCCAGCAATCAGATTAAAACTCTGACCAAAATAAGCACCCTTTATGCAGACAAGCCACCCTACCACCGGTTCATCATCGCTAAGGTCGCTGTAAATGGCAATGGTCTTTGAAGAATCTGCCTGTTTTTCTCGCACAGGTGTTTTCACCTGAGAAATCGGCGTAACCGGCTGTTCCTGAGAAGCCGGCTCTACCGGGATCTCAGGCTGCGGTGCTGCAGGTTTCGGCTGTTCCGCTGGAGCAGATATATTCTGTACTGGTGTGGACTCTGTACCATGGCGTGTCACTGCTTTTTTTGCATTCATAGGCATCGACGCTGCCGGCTGTACCGGTGTCGGCGCAGGTTCCTCTTCCTCAAAATCCATCAGTGCAATGGTATGATTCACCTGATTATATGGATTTGGTGCAGCTCCGCTTCCAGGAATACCGGATGGTGTCTGCGGTACATTTGGCTTGTCCTTGTGAAATCCGAAGCCAAACAGCGGCTTCTTCTGCTTTTCTTTTTTTCCTTTTTTCCCGGAAGGAGCCGCTGTGGGCATTACTGGCTGAGGTGCTGTGGATGCAGCACTAGCAGATGCACCGCAGTGCGGACACTGTTCATATTTCATCGCATCAAAAAAATGCCCATTGGCACAGCGAAGCACCTTGTTTTGCTGAGGCGTCGGCGTACCAGCAGCCTGAGGCGGAAGAGGCTTTCCGCAGTTTGTACAGAATACACTACCATCCTGGATCAGCGCCTGACAATACTGACAATACATATGAATCTCTCCTAGTATAATAATGATATAGTCAAAAGACGGTTCTGAGATAGACAACC